>NZ_CP067396.1:307656-615312 GCF_023617245.1 Lysobacter enzymogenes | reverse complement strand
CGGCGGCGACTTCGCCGCTTCGGCCTGCGTCCGCCCCGGCGCGCCGTACACGCCGAAGAATTCGCGCAGGCCGCCGTGCCGGTGCAGGCCCGCCGGCACCGCGCCGCCGTAACGAATCGCGAGGTCGACGCCGGCGTTCTGTTCGAGGTCGACCACTTGGGCGCTGGTGTCGATGCGCACGGCGATGTCGGGATGACGCGCGTAGAAGCGGCCCAGCCGCGGCACCAGCCATAGCGCGGCGAGCGATGTCGAGGTGGTGACGGTCAGGCAGCCGGCGTCGGGGCGCGGGCGCAATGCCGCGACGGATTGCGCCACTTCGAGCAGGGCGCCGTGGACGTCGCGGAACAGCCGGCGGCCGTCGTCGGTGAGGGCGACGCCGCGCGGCTGGCGCTGGAACAGGGGCCGGCCGAGCCAGCTTTCGAGCTGGCGGATCTGGTGCGAGATCGCGGTCGGGGTGACGTGCAGCTCCTCGGCCGCGGCCTTGAAGCTGGACAGGCGAGCGGCGGCTTCGAAGCTGCGCAGGGCGGTCAGGGGGAGCTCGGCGAACATCGCGTCAGGCCTGAATTTGACTCATGCCGGATCAATTATCGTCATTTGAGGCAGTCGATGTCGCGAACTAGATTCATCCCAGCCCTCACTACGACAGCCCACCGATGACCTCCGACCGTCCCCGCCGTCTGCTGATCCTCGTCGCCAGCCCCCGCCGCAACGGCAACAGCGCCGTGCTCGCCGAAGCCGCCGTGCGCGGAGCGCAGGATGCCGGCCTCGACGCCTCGCTGCATTTCGCCGACGACCTGATGCAGACCTTCCTGCGCGATTGCCGCGACTGCCGCGACGAGCACGGGCGCTGCCGCATCGACGACGGTTACGCGGATTTCTTCTTCGAGCATTTCCTCGAGGCCGACGGGTTCGCCCTGGCCTCGCCGGTGTATTGGTACGGCATGTCGTCGCAGGCCAAGGCGTTCTTCGACCGGATGTTCTGCTATGTCGCGCGCAGCTATCCCGATTCGCAGCGGGTGCGCGAGCGCATCCAGGGCAAGCGGGTGGGTTTGTTGACGGCGTCGGAGGAGATGTATCCGACCATCGCATTGAGCCTGGTCAACCAGATGCAGGAGTACGCGCGCTACACCCACTCGCAGTTCGTCGGCGCGGTGCATGGGCAAGGGGACCGGCGCGGGTCGGTAGCCGAAGATCGGCACGGAGCGATGGCGGCAGCCGAGGCGCTGGGGCGGCAGTTTTTCGAGCGGCCGCATGCGGATTACCACGTCGATTCGGTGCGGTGACGGGTACGCGGTAGTTGCGTCGTAGTTGTATTGGCGCGGTCGCGACTTGCGTCGCTCCTACAGGGGCTTCGGATCGATCTGGGCTCGCTGTAGGAGCGACGCGAGTCGCGACTGCGCAACCGCACTTGCGTCGCAACTCAGAGGTCGCGGTCGCGATTTGCGTCGCTCTTACAGGAAGTTGGCGCGTAGCGCGGCGATTTGAGAGGAAAGCATCGGGCCTGAAGGCCCTCCCACGACAAGCAGGCGCTTGCAGGAATCAGCGCAGGCCGAACCACGACCGCGGCAGCAGCAGCTTGAGCGCGCGTTCGGCGCTCTTGCGGCGCAGGCCGCGCTGGCCGAGGCCGCGCAGTACCGGGCCGAGCCAGCGCCAGCGCGGTTGCTGCAGGATCGCTTCGCGCGCGTCGGCTTCGATGCGGTACATCGCCAGCACCTGTTCGGCCAGGCGGCGCTTGCTGCGCGGCAGTTCCGGCATCTTGCGCAGGCAGGCTTCCAGGTCGTCGGCGGTGCCGCGGTAGAACTGCACGGTGCGTTCGTAACGGCGGCGGGTCGCCAGCGCGCGCGGTTCGTCGCGGGCGAACACGGTGCCGCTGACGCTGCCGGGGTGGCGGCGGTACTGGATCAGCGGCTGGCGCAGGTTCAAGGATTGGCCGAGCAAGGCGCCGCGCAGGCTCAGCGCGTTGTCCTCGATCGGGCCGAGCAGCGGGCCGAAGCGGTCGTAGACCTCGCGCCGGAACGCCATGGTCGCGCCGAGCAGGCCGATCAGCCGGCCGATGCGCACGTAATAATCGAAGTCGTAGCGCTGCGGGCGCTGGCGGAAACTGACCCGGATCGGCTCGCCGTGGCTGCCGATGGCGTCGAAGTCGCTGCCCAGCACGGTCGCGCCGGGGTGCTCGTCGAAGGCGCGCACGATCGTCGCCACCCGCTCGGGGTAGGCGATGTCGTCGCCGGCCATCATCACGATGATCTCGCCGCTGGCCAGCGCCATCACGTCGTTGAAGTGCGCCGAGACGCCGAGGTTGCGCTCGGTCTTGCGCACGTGCACGCGGTGCGGGCCGCGGTAGGCGGCGACCAGTTCCTCGGCGATCTCGAAGGTGCCGTCGCCGGAACAATCGTTGGAGACGATGATCTCGCACGGCACGGTCTGGGCGAAGGCACTGTCGAGCGCGGCGCGGATGTAGTCCGCGTCGCGGAAACACAGCAACAGCACGCTGACCCGCGGCCGGGGTTCGGCCACGGATTCCAGCACCGGCAGCGCGCTCACCGCTGGCAGTTCGGTCAATACCGCGTTCAGTGCGCCCCCTTCGCCCGCCCGGTCATCCGGTCAGGCTCCGCCCAGCTCGGCCAGGCCCTTTCGGCCCGATTCTCGCGCCGTGCGGATCTGCGCGTCTACCGCCGCGATGGCGGTCATGTTGACCACTCGTCGGGGGGTCGAGGCCGGGGTCAGGATGTGCGCCGGCTTGTCCAGGCCCATCAGGATCGGGCCGATGGCGACGCCGTCGGTCATCACCCGCACCATGTTGTAGGTGATGTTGGCCGCGTCCAGGTTCGGCAGCACGAACAGGTTGGCGCGGCCGTGCAGGGTCGCGTTGGGGAAGATGCGCTTGCGCAGCAGGTCGTCCCAGGCGGTGTCGGCCTGCATTTCGCCGTCCATCTCCAGCTTCGGCATGCGCTGCTGGATGATCTGGCGGACCTTGCGCATCTTCGCCGCCGACGGATTGTCGTGGCTGCCGTAGTTGGAATGCGACAGCAGCGCCACCTTCGGCTCGATGCCGAACAGGCGCAGGCGGTAGGTCGCCTGCAGGGTGGCTTCGGCGATCTGCTCGGCGGTCGGGTCGACCTGCACGTGCGTATCCAGGAAGAACCACGCGCCCTGGTCGTTGATCACGCCGGTCATCGCCGAGGTGCCGGACACGCCCGGGTCGAAGTCGAAGATGCTGCGCAGGTAGCCCAGTTTCTTGTGGAAGCGGCCGACGATGCCGGAGATCATCGCGTCGGCTTCGCCGCGCTCGACCATCAGCGCCGCGATCAGCGTCGGGCGCGAACGCAGCAGGTTCTTCGCCGCCGCCGGGGTCACGCCGCGGCGCTCGGTCAGCGCGTGGTACTGCTGCCAATACTCGTTGAAGCGCGGATCGTCGTTGATGTTGGTCAGCTCGAAGTCCACGCCCTCGCGCATGCGCAGGCCCAGGCGCTTGATCCGGGTGTCGATGACGTCGGGGCGGCCGATCAGGATCGGGAACGCCAGTTCTTCGTCGATCACCGTCTGCACCGCGCGCAGCACGGTCTCTTCCTCGCCCTCGGCGTAGACCACGCGCTTGCGGTCGGCGCGGGCGCGGTCGTAGACCGGCTTCATCAGCAGGCCGGTGCGGTAGATGTACTGGCTGAGCTTTTCCTCGTAGGCGTCCATGTCGACGATCGGACGCGTCGCCACGCCCGAGTCCATCGCCGCCTTGGCCACGGCCGGGGCCAGCATCACCAGCAGGCGCGGGTCGAACGGGCGCGGGATCAGGTATTCGGGGCCGAAGGTCGGCACGTCGCCGCCGTAGGCGCCGCCGAGGTCCGACGATTCCATCCGCGCCAGCGCCGCGATCGCACGCACGCACGCCAGCTTCATGTCCTCGTTGATCACCGTCGCGCCGACGTCGAGCGCGCCGCGGAAGATGTAGGGGAAGCACAGCGCGTTGTTGACCTGGTTCGGATAGTCCGAACGGCCGGTGGCGACGATGCAGTCCGGACGCACGGCCTTGGCGTCTTCCGGCAGGATTTCCGGATACGGGTTGGCCAGGGCCAGGATCACCGGCTTGTCGGCCATGGTCGCGACCATCTCCGGCTTGAGCACGCCGCCGGCCGACAGGCCGAGGAAGATATCGGCGCCGGCGACGATGTCGGCCAGGGTGCGCTTGTCGGTGTCGCGCGCGTAGCGCTCCTTGTCCGGGTCCATCTTGCCGCGGCCGGTGTAGAGCACGCCGTCGCGGTCGACCGCGAGGATGTTCTCCGGCTTCAGGCCCAGCGCCACCAGCATGTCGAGGCAGGCGATGCCGGCCGCGCCGGCGCCGCTGGTGGCCAGCTTCACTTCGGCGATGTTCTTGCCGACGATCTCCAGCGCGTTGAGCACGGCGGAGCCGACGATGATCGCGGTGCCGTGCTGGTCGTCGTGGAACACCGGGATCTTCATCCGCTCGCGCAGCTTGCGCTCGACGATGAAGCACTCCGGCGCCTTGATGTCTTCGAGGTTGATGCCGCCGAAGGTCGGCTCGAGCGAGGCGATGATGTCGACCAGCTTGTCGGGGTCGCGCTCGTCGATCTCGATGTCGAACACGTCGATGCCGGCGAACTTCTGGAACAGCACGCCCTTGCCTTCCATGACCGGCTTGCCGGCCAGCGGGCCGATGTCGCCGAGGCCGAGCACGGCGGTGCCGTTGCTGATGACCGCGACCAGGTTGCCGCGCGCGGTGAGCTCGCTGGCGGTGTTGGGGTCTTCGACGATGGCCTCGCAGGCGTAGGCCACGCCCGGCGAGTAGGCCAGGGCCAGGTCGCGCTGGGTGACCATCGGCTTGGTCGCGGTGACCTTGATCTTGCCCGGCGGGCTGAGGCGGTGGTAATCGAGCGCGGCGGTTTTCAGATCGTTGTCGGACATCGCAAAGGCAGCCGTGGCAAGGGGCGCGAAAGTGGATTGGATCAGCAGTCTAATGGATGCGTCGGACGGTTTCGCGCGACCGCCGGCACCTGTTCATTAGTACTTTGGAGTTGTACCGGGTTGCGGCGACCGCGTCAGGCGCCGGCTTTGCCCGGTCGGCCGGCCCGTCTCGCCCAACCGGCCCGCCGGCCCGACGCCGGGGTATGGACACCCCGCGATCACGGCGGCGGCGTCCCGGGCCGGGCGCCCTGCGGCTGCACGGTGCTGCGCCAGGCATCGAGGAATTGCCGGCGCTTGAGCGCGTCCAGGTAGACCAGCAGGCCCGGCCCGAGCGGGATCGGCCGCAGCGCGCGCACCCGCGCGCCGTCGCCGGCCTGCGGCGCCAGCGGCGCGCCGCTGGCCGAGCGGATCGGCTGCAGGCCGACCTGGCGGGCCAGCACCGCCTGGCCGCGCGGCGAGATCAGATAGTCCAGGAAGCGCCCGGCCTCGACCGCGTTGGCGGCCTCGCGCGGGATCAGCGCGGTGCGCAGCAGGACCAGGGTGTAGTCCTCGGGCAGGACGATCCCGAGCGGGGCGCCGGCGTCGATCCGGGCCTGGGCGTAGGAGCCCAGCACGTTGTAGGCCAGGGCCAGCTGGCCGCGCGCGACCCGGTCCAGCAGCGGCCCGGTACGCTCCTCCAGCACCACCGCATTGTCGCCGAGCGCGGCCTGCAGCGCCCCGGCCATGCTGCCGAGCTGATGGTCCTGGGTCGCCAGCAGGTAGCCGACGCTGCTGCGGCCGGCATCGTAGGTGCCGACCCGCCCGGCCAGTTTCGCCTTCGGGTCGCGCAGCAGCGCCAGCAACTGGCGGCGGGTGCGCGGCACCTGCGCCGGGGCCAACAAACGTTTGTTGTAAACGATGACGATCGGCTCGTAGCTGATGCCGAAGGCCTCGTGCCGCCACTGCGACCACGCCGGCAGCCCGGCGGTGGCCGGCGAGCGGTGGACCAGGGCGTGGCCGTCGTTGACCAGCTTGGTCTGCAGGTCCATGCCGCTGCTGATCAGCAGGTCGGCACGATCGCGCGGCGCCGAGCGCAGGTAGCGGCTGTAGATGTCCTGGGCGACCAGATCCGAGTATTCGACCTGGGTCCCCGGGCTGAGCTTCTGGTAGTCGGCGATGACCGCGGCGAAATTCTCGATGTCGGTCGAGCCGTGGATGCGCAGGCGGGCGGTGGTGGTTTGCGGGCTTTTGAAGGTTTGGACGTCGCCGGGGGCGGCGGCGGCGGGGAAAATGAGGAGTGAGCTGAGAGGAGTGAGGAGCGAGAAAAGGCAAAAGCGCAGCCACGCGCCAGCCCGCCTCCCGGCACGCCTTTGATTTTCCTCACTCCTCACTTCTCTCAGCTCACTTCTCATACCGCTGTCCTCGGCAACCGCAACGTCACCACCAACCCGCCGCCCACGCGATTGCTCAGATCGATCGCCCCGCCGTGGCTTTCGACGATGCGCTTGACGATCGCCAGGCCCAGGCCGGCACCGCCGGCGGCGGCGTCGCGGCCGCGGGCGAAGCGCTCGAACACGGTCTGGGCATCGGCGGGGGCGATGCCGGGGCCGTGGTCGGCGATGGTCAGCACGGCCGTCGGCGCGGCGGCGCCTTCGCCGGCGGCGGTCAGGGCGATCTGCAGCGGCGCGCGTCCGTGCTTGAGCGCGTTGTCGATCAGGTTCTTGATCGCCTCGCGCAGCAACAGCGCGTCGCCGCGCACGCGCAGCGCTTCGCTGGTCAGCGCCAGGTGCAGGTCCGGGCGCGGGCCGGACTGCGGCACCGCCTCGAAGATCGCCTGGTGCAGCAATTCGGCCAGATCGACGGTTTCGAACTGCTGCAGATGGCTTCGATGGATCGCGCTGGCGTCGCTGAGCAACTGGTTGAGCAGGCGGCTCATGTGGCTGGCGTTGCGCTCGATGGTCTCCAGGCTGCGGCGCTGCTCGGCCGGATCGTCCTCGTCCAGCGCCAGCTGCGCCTGCGCGCGCAGCGCGGCCAGCGGCGTGCGCATCTGGTGCGCGGCCTCGCCCATGAACGCGCGCAGGGTTTCGTTGCTGGCCGCCAGCCGGGCCATGAAGCGGTTCAGCGATTCCACGGTCTGGTCGAGTTCGGCCGGCACCTCGCGCGCGACCGGGCGCAGGTCGGAGGGATCGCGTTCGGACAGCTCGCGCTCCAGCCGCTGCAGCGGCCGCAGCGCGCGGTAGACGCCGATCCACACCAGCGCCAGCGCCGCCAGCGACAGCGCCACGATCGCGACCAGCGCGCGCAGCACCATGTCGTCGGCCAAGGCCTCGCGCGCGCGCCGGGTCTGGCCGACCTGGACGATGGCCTGGCCCTGCGCGGCGGGCCCGGCGACCCAGCGCGAGACCGCGACGAAGCGGGTGTTTTCGCCGCGGTACATCGCGTCGAACAAACGCGGCTGGCCGTCGCGCGACGGGCTCGGCGGCGCCGGCAGGTCGGCGTAGCCGGTGATCGCCTGCCCTTCGCGGCTGGACACGCGGTAGAACACCCGGTCCTCCGGCGCCATCGCCAGCAGATCGAGCGCGGCGTACGGCAGGTCGACCTGCCACTGGCCATCGACCAGCGCGACCGAATCGGCGATCGACAGCGCCGAAGCGATCAGCAGGTGGTCGTAGGAGCGGTCGGCGGCGGCGCGGCCGTAGCTGCGCGCGGCCAGGAACAGCAGCGCGGCGCCGATCAGCGACAACGCGCCGAGATAGATCAGCAAGGTCTTGCGGATCGAATCGCGGCGCCCGGCCGCCGCGCGCGCGGGCTCAGCCATCGCCGCCGCCTTCGGCCGCGGCGCCGGCCTCGATCATGTAGCCCGCGCCGCGCACGGTCACGATGCGCAGCGGCGCGGCCGCGAGTTTCTTGCGCAGACGCCCGACGTACAGCTCGATCGCGTTCGGCCCGGCCTCATCGTCGAAGCCGAACAGGCCGTTGCCGATCTCGTCCTTGCTGACCACCTGGCCGAGCTTGCCGATCAGGATCTCGAGCAGGCGGAATTCGCGGTTCGGCAGCTCGATGGGCTCGCCGTCCAGGGTGACCCGGTGCGCGCCGGCGTCGAAGGCGAAGCCGCCGACCTGCACCGTGCCGGCGGCCTGGCCGCGGTTGCGCCGCAGCAGCACCCGGCAGCGCGCTTCGAATTCGCGGAAATCGAAGGGCTTGCTGAGGTAGTCGTCGGCGCCGGAATCCAGCGCGCGCACGCGGTCGTCGATGCCGTCGCGCGCGGTCAGCATCAGCACCGGGGTGGCGTCGCCACGCTCGCGCAGGCCCGCCAGCAGGCCCAGGCCGTCGAGCCGCGGCAGGCCGATGTCGAGCACGATCAGGTCGAAGCCCTGGTAGCGCAGCACGCTGTCGGCCTTGAGCCCGTCGCTCTGCCAGTCCACCGCGTGGCCGTCGCGGCGCATGCGCCGGACGATGGCGTCGGCGAGGTCGGCGTTGTCTTCGACGAGCAGGATGCGCACTCGGTGTAGTCCTCTGCCTCTTGCCGCCCATGCGCCGCGGAATGCCGGTTCGCGTCGAAAGCCCCGAACCGTCATCCCCGCCATGACAGGTCTTTGACAGCTTCGACCGCCTAGCCTGCGCTGGAGGGGTTGGGACAGGCCGTCCGGGCCGACCCAACTATAAGCGCCCATCGCGCCGTTGTGCGCGAAAAGAGGCGGGAAAAGAAGGGTCGGGAGAGAAATCGATGGCTGTTGCCCCCCGCGCCGGCGCGTGCGTCGCGCTGTGCCTGCTCGCCGCGTCCGCCGGCTCCGTCGCGGCCGCCGAAGGCGCCGACGATCGCCCCGTGACCGCCGAACTCGGCGGCCGCATCCACTGGGATTTCGCCGAATTCGACAACGACCGCCGCGGCGCGCCGAACCCCGACGACACCGAAGTGCGGCGGCTGTGGCTGGACGTGTCGGGCAAGTTCTACGGCTGGGGCTACAAGATCGAAGGCGACTTCGCCGGCCTGCAGGACGAGTTCAAGGGCGACAGCGTCGAGGCCAAGGACGTCTACGTCACCCGCGATTTCAAGGCCGGCAAGCTCACCGTCGGCCAGTTCAAGCAGTACTTCACCCTCGACGACCGGATCAGCTCGAACTACGGCGTGTTCATGGAGCGCAGCATGTTCGCCAGCTCGGTGGCGCCGCTGTACCGGCTCGGCGCGGCATGGATCACCGCGCGCGACGACTACACCATCGGCGGCAGCGTCTACAGCCTGGAAAGCATCGACGTGTGGCAGGTCAAGGGCCGCGCGTTCGGCGCGCGCGGCACCTGGGCGCCGCGCCACGACACCGGCGACGCGCTGCACCTGGGCCTGTCGCTGGCGCGCGAGTATTACGATCACCCGGGCCGCGACGGCGCCAACGGCTTGCGCATCGCCCCGCGCCCGGCCGGGCATTTGTCCGACAACAGCCGCGCGACCCTGGTCAACTTCAACCGCGGCCTCGACACCGACGTCGACAAGTACTCACTGGAGTTCGCACTGGCGCGCGGCCCGGTCTACCTGCAGTCCGAACTCAGCGGCGCGGACTTCGACGACGGCAGCCAGCGCGGCGAGATCCGCTCGGCTTACGCCACCGTCGGCTGGTTCATCACCGGCGAAAACATGCCCTACGACACCAAGTCCGGCCGCTTCGGCCGGGTCAAGCCGTCGCGCCCGAACGGCGCCTGGGTGGTCGCGGCGCGCTACGACACCATCCGCGGCAAGCAGCACCTCAACGGCGCGGCCGACTTCAGCGACGTGTCGATGGAGCAGACCAGCGTCGGCGTGAACTGGCACCTGCGCGCGAACCTGCGCTTCATGCTCGACTGGATCGAGAGCCGCAATCGGGATCGGCTCGCCGGCGTGACGCTCGACCGCACGCGCGCGGTGACGGGGCGGTTCCAGTACGACTTCTAAGACAGGAGCGAGCGTAGAGGAGTGAGGAGTGAGCGAGAGCGCGTTCCCCTCCCCTCCGGCTTTCGCTCGCTCCTCACTCCTCTACGCTCACTTCTCGCTTTACGGAGCCAATAATGCTGACGATCCTCGGCTTCGGCATGGTCCTCACCTTCATGTACCTGATCATGAGCAAGCGGCTGTCGCCGCTGGTGGCTCTGATCGTGATCCCGATCGCCTTCGCCCTGGCCGGCGGTTTCGGCGCCGGGATCGGCGAGATGATGATCGAGGGGATCAAGAAGATCGCGCCGACCGGCGTGATGCTGATGTTCGCCATCCTCTACTTCGGGGTGATGATCGACGCCGGCCTGTTCGACCCCATCGTCAAGCGCATCCTCAAGCTGGTGAAGGGCGATCCGGTCAAGATCGTGGTCGGCACCGCGGTGTTGGCGATGCTGATCTCGCTCGACGGCGACGGCTCGACCACCTACATGATCACCGTCTCGGCGATGCTGCCGCTGTTCCAGCGCCTGCGCATGAACGCCTTGAACCTGACCTGCGTGACCATCCTCGCCAGCGGCGTGATGAACCTGACGCCGTGGGGCGGCCCGACCGCGCGCGCGGCGACCGCGCTGCACGTCGACCCCAGCGAGGTGTTCGTGCCGCTGATCCCGGCGATGGTGGTGTCGCTGCTGAGCATCCTACTGCTGGCGTGGTACCTCGGCCTGCGCGAACGCAAGCGCCTGGGCATCGTCACCCTGCACGGCCACGCAGCCGACTGGAATCCCGAGCTCGACACCGCCAGCGACAACCTGCCGACCCTGGCCGACAGCGAGGACACCAAGCGGCCGAAGCTGCTGTGGGTCAACGCCGGCCTGACCACCGCGCTGATGGCGGCGCTGATCCTGGGCCTGCTGCCGCTGCCGGTGTTGTTCATGATCGGCTTCGCGATCGCGCTGGTGATCAACTACCCGGACCTCGCCGAACAGCGCCGGCGCATCGGCAACCACGCCGGCAATGTGCTCGCGGTGGTGTCGCTGATCTTCGCCGCCGGCATCTTCACCGGGATTTTGTCCAACACCGGCATGGTCGAGGCGATGTCGCGCAGCTTCCTGGCGGTGATCCCCGACGCCTGGGGCCCGTACCTGGCGGTGATCACCGCCATCGCCAGCATGCCCTTCACGTTTTTCATGTCCAACGACGCGTTCTATTTCGGCGTGCTGCCGATCCTGTCGGAAGCGGCCGGTCACTACGGCATCACCCCGGTGGAGATGGCGCGCGCCTCGCTGGCCGGACAGCCGGTGCACCTGCTGAGCCCGCTGGTGCCGTCGACCTATCTGCTGGTCGGCATGGCCAATGTGGACTTCGCCGACCACCAGAAGTTCACCCTGAAATGGGCGGTGATGGTATCGCTGGTGCTGATGTTCGCTTCGCTCGGATTCGCGCTCTACCCGTTCGCCGCCTGACGGCCACGAGGAGTGAGCGGAGAGGAGTGAGGAGTGAGAAAAGCGCTCCTGCTCCTGCTGCTGCCCTTGCTCACTCCTCACTCCTCTCCGCTCACTCCTCGCCCCAAAGAGGCACACATGACTCTCCGCATCGCCTACGTCACCAGCGGCATGGGCAGCCTGGGCACCGCGATCTGCCGCAAGCTCGCCGACAGCGGCCACACCGTGGTCGCCGGTTGCGGGCCGAATTCGCCGCGCAAGGCCGGCTGGCTGCGCGAGCAACGCGAGCTGGGCTACGACTTCATCGCCTCGGAAGGCAACGCCGCCGACTGGGACTCCACCGTCGCCGCGTTCGCCAAGGTCAAGGCCGAGGTCGGCGAGGTCGACGTGCTGGTCAACAACGCCGGCGGCACCCGCGACGTGCTGTTCCGGCAGATGAGCCGCGACGACTGGAACGCGGTCATGGCCGGCAATCTCAATACCTTGTTCAACATCACCAAGCAGGTCGTCGACGGCATGGCCGCGCGCGGCTGGGGCCGGATCGTCAACATCGGCTCGGTCAGCGCGCAGAAGGGCCAGATCGGCCAGGTCAACTACGCCACCGCCAAGGCCGCGATGCACGGCTTCACCCGCGCGCTGGCGCAGGAGTTCGCCGCGCGCGGGGTCACCGTCAACACGATCTCGCCGGGCTACGTCGCCAGCGCCGCGATCAGCGCGTTCCCGCCCGACGTGCTCGACCGCCTGGCCGCGTCGGTGCCGGTGCGCCGGCTCGGCAAGCCCGACGAGGTCGCGAGCCTGTGCGCGTGGCTGGCCGGCGACGACGCGGCGTTCGTGACCGGCGCGGATTACGCGGTCAACGGCGGTTTGCAGATGAGTTGAAAGCATAGGAGTGAGCGTGGAAGAGTGAGGAGTGAGCGAAAGCGGCAAGCGCAGTCGGCTTGGAGCTCTTGCTCACTCCTCACTCCTCTCCGCTCACTCCTCACTCTCCTGTAACCACTTCTCGGCCTCACCCAATCTCGCTGAAATCGCCTTCGGCCATGTGATCCAGGCGGATGCGGTTGGCGAACAGCGAGAACGCCAGCATGCCGGCCAATCCGTTGGCGCGGGTGATCCACGGCGGCATCCAGCGCGGCGGCGCCAGCACGCCGGCCTGGAACAGCGGTTCGAAGCGCTGTACGTCGCCGAGGGTCATCTTGCCGGCGAACAACCAGCGGCACAGGTGCAGCTTCTGCTGGCGCAGCGCCCAGCGGAAGAAGGTGTGCACGCCGACCAGGCCGCGCAGGTAGACGGTGTCCTTGGTGAAAGCCGCACCGCCGTCGGTGGGCACGCCGCGGAACACCCGCTGGGCCGAGGCGAAGCTGTCGTCGGGCGATTGCCCGGCGTCGATGAAATAGCGGAACACCTGGATGAAGTCGGCGCCGTCCAGCGCCATCGCCACCGCGTCGATGCGCAGGCTCAGCCGCTTCATCCGGCCGATGTCGATGCTGCCGGTGATCTGTTCGGCGAAGGTCGCCAGCCCTTCCTGGGTCGCGGTGCTGCGCGGCGAGGACAGCGCCAGGCTCGGCAGCACCGGCTGCAGGCGGCCGTTGAGCGCGGTCAGCGAATGCACGAAGGCTTCGTGCTGCAGCAGCTGGTGGCGGTCGTAATCGCTGAAGGCCGCGCCGCTGCGCAGGCGGATGCGGGTGGCGCCGGCCGCGGCCTTGGCGATCAGGTCGGGGTCCAGCACCACGTCGATCACCCGGCTGTCGAAGTAGTCGTCGAGGTCGCGCTGCAATTGCAGGCTCAGCGCGGTCGCCGAGATCTGCACGGTCTCGGCCGGCGACATCAACTCGCGGTCGAGTTCGTTGGCGATCGAAATGAAATGGTTGGCGGCCTCGCGCGTGCTCGGGCCCTGGCCCGGCAACGCCACGTCGGGCTTGCCGAACAGCTGCACCGAATAATCGGTAACCCGGCGGGTGCCCAGGCATTCGAGCAACTGCGCGGCGATGCCCCAGGAATGCGCCGATTCGATCAGGTACTCGCCGAGCGGATGGTCCGGATCGGCGGCCTGGGCGATCGCCTCCAGCTCGGCACGGACTTCGCTGAAGTCGTGCTTGGGATAGTCGATGACCGGCAGCGCCGCCGCGCCGCGCGCGTAGTCGGCCAGGAACTTGACCTCCAGGCCGGCCGGCCAGCTGGCCATGGTCAGCAGCTTGATCCCGCGCGCGGCGCGGACCATGCGCGCGTCGAGTTCGGCATGGTGCTGCAGGTCGGGCGACAGTTCGATCGGGAGGGCGCTCATGCGGCGGCCTCTGGGCTCGGGGGAAAGGGGAGGGACGCGGAACGCGGCAAGCCGGCGCGGGAGACGCGCGGCGCTCGCTCAGTGCCGCCCATATTTCTCGTCCAGGCGCTTGTTCAGGGCCTTGCCGAGGACTTTCTCCTCGGACTTCTGCGCGCGCCGGTTGGCCAGCTTGTTGGCCGCGCCGGCGACTTCCTCGCGCAGCTTCAGGTAGTTGGCGAAGCGCTGCGGGTCGAGCTTGCCGGCCTCGATCGCCGCGCGCACCGCGCAGCCGGGCTCGCGGTGGTGCGAGCAATCGCGGAACTTGCACTGTTCGGCCAGCGCCTCGACGTCGGCGAAGTTCTCGCCGATGTCTTCCTCGCCGGTCGGCTTGAGCTCGCGCATGCCCGGCGTGTCGATCAGGCAGGCGCCCGACGGCAGCGGGATCAGCGCGCGGTGGGTGGTGGTGTGGCGGCCGCGCGCGTCGCTCTCGCGCACCGCGCCGGTCTTCATCCTGTCGCTGCCGAGCAGGCTGTTGGTGATGGTCGACTTGCCGGCGCCGGACGAGCCGACCAGCACCACGGTGCGGCCCGGGCCCAGCCACGGCGACAGCGCCGCGAGCACGCCGTCGCGGTCGCGCGCGTTGACCGCGCGCACCTGGATGCCCTGGCTGAGTTCGACCAGCGCGCCGGTGGCCAGCGCCACCGCTTCGGGATCGGCCGCGAGCGCGGCGTCGGCCTTGGTCAGCACGATCACCGGCTCGGCGCCGCCGCGCACCAGCAGCAGGTAGCGCTCGATCCGGCGCGGGTTGAAGTCCGCGTCGAGGCCGCAGACAACGAACACGGTGTCGATGTTGGCGGCGATCAGTTGCTGCTTGTAGTGCTCGCCGGCGGCGCCGCGCTTGATCGCGCTGTGCCGCGGCAGCAGCGCCACGACCTTGTCGCGCGAACCGGCGCGTTCGATCAGCAGCCAGTCGCCGACGCCCGGGCGCTGCTCCGGCGGGAACCGCGGGCGCTGCCATTCGGGCAGCGAATCGACCGGGAAGCCGGCGCTGTCGGGACCGTCGGAGACCACGTAGCCGCTGCGGTGCTGCTCGATCACCCGCGCCGGGCGGGCCTGGGGATGCTCGGCCAGGAGCCGGCGCCAGGCCGGGTCGTCTCCGGGCGGTGCGGACGCTGCGCCAGCGGGCAAGCCCGGGTCGGGCAGCGCGGAATCGGAAGGGACTGCGTCGGCCGGCTCGGCCGGGAGCGGCCAACCGATCGCCTGCAAGGCGGCCAGTTCGGGGATCAAAGGCGCGGGAGGCGGTTGGGCATGGCGCGATTCTACATAGCCCGCTCGCCGGTTTTGCCGTCGCGCGGTTGGATTTCGGCGCGCCCGGAACGATCCGCGCCGGCCAGGGACATCGCTGGGGAAAACGTTTGCACGACCGCGACCGCGGCCCGGGCTCGGCTTTTTCCGCGCCCGCTCGCGCCCCGCGCCGTACCGGGAAGCTCGATTCAGGCTGTTTACCAGGGCGGATTCGGCTAGTCTGGACGTTCATCCACTTTCCCATGTGACGCCCCGATGTCCTTGCCGCCCCTGAAGACCCGCGAACGCCTTTCCGAAGTCCGTTACGAAATCCGCGGTGAATTGGCCCGGCGAGCTCGCGAGTTGGAGGCCCAGGGACGCAAGCAGATCAAGCTCAACATCGGCAACCCCGGCGCGTTCGGTTTCCGCGCCCCGGAGCACCTGCAGCGCGCCATCGCCGAACGCATCGCCGACACCGATCCCTACACCCACCAGCAGGGCCTGCCGGCCGCGCGCGAGGCCATCGCCGCGTTCCACAAGCGCCGCGGCACGCCCAACGCCTCGCCCGAGCGGGTGTTCGTCGGCAACGGCGTCAGCGAGCTGATCGACCTGTCGCTGCGCGCGCTGCTCAATCCCGGCGACGAAGTGCTGCTGCCCTCGCCCGACTACCCGCTGTGGTCGGCCGCGACCATCCTCAACGACGGCCGCCCGGTGTACTACCGCTGCCAGCCGGAGAACGGCTTCCTGCCCGATCCGGACGAGATCGAGCAACTGGTCTCCAGCCGCACCCGCGCGATCGTGCTGATCAACCCGAACAACCCGACCGGCGCGGCCTACCCGCGCGAGCTGATCGAACGCATCGTCGCCATCGCCGCCAAGCACAAGCTGCTGCTGATGTGCGACGAGATCTACGACTCGATCCTTTACAACGGCGCCCAGTTCGTGCCGGTCGCGCCGATCGCCGGCGACCTGCCGTGCCTGAGCTTCGGCGGCCTGTCCAAGGTCCACCGCGCCTGCGGCTGGCGGGTCGGCTGGGCGGTGCTGTCGGGCGATCCGGTCGCCAGCGGCGATTTCCACCATGCGATGGACCTGCTCGGCGCGCTGCGCCTGTGCGCCAACGTGCCGGGCCAGTTCGCGATCGAGGCCGCGCTCGACGGCACCGACACCATCACCCCGCTGTGCCGGCCCGGCGGGCGCCTGTTCGAGGCGCGGCGCGCGGTGGTCGAAGCGGTCGAAGCCAGCCGGCACCTGCAGCTGGTGGTCCCGGCCGGCGCGCTGTATGCGTTCCCGTCGGTGACCGGCGCGGCCGCGCAAGGCTTCGACGACCACCAGTTCGCGCTGGAACTGCTGGAGACCGAGGACGTGCTGGTGGTCCCCGGCTCGAGCTTCAACGTGCCCTACCGCAACCATTTCCGCGTGACCCTGCTGCCGCAGCCGGAAGACGTGCGCGAGGTGTTCGGCCGGATCGAGCGCGTGCTCGACCGCTACGCCGAACGCGCCGGCGCGCCGCGCGCCGCCGTGGCCTGAGCCGCCGATGGCGCAGTCCTACCTGGCGCTGGGCGACAGCTACAGCATCGGCGAGGCGGTGCCCGAAGCCGGACGCTGGCCGGTGCAGCTGGCCGCCGGCCTGCGCGCGCGCGGCATCGCGCTGGCCGCGCCGCGCATCATCGCCACCACCGGCTGGACCACCGACGAACTGGCGCTGGCGCTGGACCTGGCCGAACCGCTGGGCGACTGGGACTTCGTCAGCCTGCTGATCGGGGTCAACAACCAGTACCGCGGCCGCAGCGCCGCGCAGTACGCCGGCGAGTACCGGCAACTGCTGGAACGCGCGATCGGCTACGCCCGCGGCCGGCCCGACCGGGTCCTGGCGCTGGCCATCCCCGACTGGGGCGCGACCCCGTTCGGCGCCCAGGACAAGCGCGGCGCGGCGACCATCGGCGCCGAGCTCGACGTGTTCAACATCACCGCCGGCGAGATCTGCGCGCGCCACGGCGTGGCCTTCGTCGACATCGCCCCGCTCTCGCGCGAACTCGCCGCGCAGCCGGCGATGTTGGCCGACGACGGGCTGCATCCCTCGGCGCAGATGTACGCGCGCTGGACCGAGCTGGCGTTGCCGGTGGCCGAAGGCCTGTTGCGGCAGGACTGAGCGGCGGCGCGGGACGGCCGGACTGCGGCGGCCGCCTCGCCCAGGCCCCGTCCCGATCAGGCCGTTGCCGCTCCTGCTGAAGCGCCCCGCCTCACGCGCCCCCGCCTGACGCGCAACCAAGCCGCGCGTCCCTCGCGCAGCGTTCGACGGCCGTGCCGCGCGGCCCCGCGCTGGGACGACGAATGTGTTCATTGGTAATACCCGCCGCCGCGGCCGCAAACCGCGGTTTTCGCCCGGGGCCGGCCGGTGCCACACTGCGGGCACCGGCGACGACGACGCCGGGGGAACCTCCGACCCGAATGACTTCAGCGGTACAAGCCATGCCTCCCGGCCAGGCCGTGCGGATCGCCCGCGCCTACCTGCCCGAGCATCCGCTCGGCAATCGCTGGGACTACTACTACAGCCGGGCCAAGCTCGGCAGCGACCCGCTCTACCCCGGCGTCAGCCAGGCGCTGCGCGGCACCCGCGCGCCGCTGCTGGACCTGGGCTGCGGCCTGGGGCTGCTCGCCCATACCCTGCGCGCCGACGGCATCGCCCTGCCCTACCGCGGCGTCGACAGCGACGCCGCCAAGATCCGCCGCGCCGGCCGCGCCGCCGCCCGGGTCGGCCTCGACGGCGCCGGCTTCGCGGTCATGGACCTGTCGCGCGAACTGCCCGAACACCGCGGCAGCGTGGCGATCCTGGACGTGCTGCAGTTCATCCCCTACCCGGCCCAGGCGCGCGCGATCGACGCGATGATCGCGATGCTGGTGCCCGGCGCGCGCCTGGTGATCCGCACCGGCCTGGACGACGGCACCGGCCGCGCGCGGGTGACCCGCGCGGTGGATCTGTTCTCGCGCGCGCTGGGCTGGATGAACGCGACCCCGCGCTACTACCCCGACGGCGAAGCCTTGCGCGCGCGCTTGCAGGCCGCCGGCTTGCGGGTGGAGTTCGCGCCGATGTTCGGGCGCACGCCGTTCAACAACTGGCGGATCGTCGCGGCGCGGGAGTGATCGGCTGCGGGTTGCGGCCGGCTTCGCGGTGGCGGGCGCGCCTGCCGGTGCCAGCGACGCGGGACGGCTTTCGTCGCGATCGGATTTTCGCGGCCGCGGCTTGCGCCGCTCCTACAGGGGCTGCGGCCGCATCGCATCCGGCTGCAAGAACCGCGCCCACGCACGACGCCAGCCCGTCGTTCCGGCGAAAGCCGGAATCCATTTTGCCGTTGCTGTTGCCATTGCCGTTGCTATTCGCTCGGACGCAACCCCACGAAAAGCACACGTCTCGAAGCCCCGGAGGGCGTGCGCATGGATGCGCACGCGCGCCATGGGGCAGGATGCCCCTTATGGCGCGGCCCCGCGCGCCTTTCGAGCCATAGTGGCTCTTGATCCGAAAAAATAAGGCCTTTTCTTTGGTTGCTGGTCTCTAACCTCAAGTGCATCACCTCAGTGAGGCACTGTGAATGGGTCAGCAGTATTCGCATCTGAGCGCAGAAGAGCGCGGGGCCATCATGGTCTTGATCGCCCAAGGGGCGAGCGGACGGCAAATCGCCCAGACGTTGGGTCGGGCGCAAAGCACAATTGCTCGCGAGTTGCGCCGTAATGGGTTTCGGTCCCATTCGGGGCCGCCGCTGCGCGGACGCCCTCGTTTCGACCCTGGCTACGATGCGACCCGGGCGGGCCGGCGGGCCCAGCGACTGCGGCGACGGGCGCGGGTGCGCCGCAAGCTGCGACGCGACACCGTGCTGTGGCGACGCGTGCGCTATTGGCTGGAACGGTGCTGGTCGCCGCAACAGATTGCCGACAAACTGCGGGATCTGTACCCGGACCGGCCCTGGCTGCGCGTGTCGCACGAAACGATCTATACCGCGATTTATGCGATGCCGCGCGGCGAATTGCGCCGCCAGGTGACCCGTCTGCTGCGGCAGGGGCGCAAGTCCGGCCGCCGCACGCGCCAGGGAAGCGACGCCCGCGGCCATCTGCCGGATCTGCCCAACATCCGCCTGCGGCCGCCGGCCGCGCATGAGCGCCTGATGCCGGGGCATTGGGAGGGCGACCTGATCGTGGGCGCGCACAACCGCTCGGCGATTGGGGTATTGGTCTGCCGCCGCACCTTGTACGTCAAGCTGGTCAAGCTCGCCGACGCGACCGCGCACACGGTGCTGGAGGCCTTCAGCTCGGCGTTCGAAGGCGTGCCGGAAAGTTTGAAGAAGACCTTGACCTACGACCAGGGCAAGGAAATGGCATCGCATCGGCAGTTGAGCGAACGCACTGGTTTAGCGATCTACTTCGCCGACCCCCATAGCCCGTGGCAACGCGGAACCTGCGAAAACACCAACGGCTTGTTGCGGCAATACTTTCCCAAGGGCACCGATCTGTCGGTGCATTCTGCGCAGCGCCTCAAAGAGGTGGCGTGGGAAATGAACAACCGCCCCCGCCGTAGCCTGGGCAGGCGCTCGCCCGTCGAGGTGCTCTATGAGGAACTCAAAAACCCGCGGGCGCAGGGTGATGCACTTGGACATTGACTCCGCCGTTACTTTCTTTGTGGCTTCAGACAAAGAAAGTGACCCGGCCGCTTGCGGACGGAAGCTCTTGATGGTCGCTTGTCGTCAAGCGCACGCACACGCAAAGACGAATCCCACCGCGGCACGCCCCCTGTAGGAGCGGCGCGAGCCGCGACCGCGACAACGCAACTACGGCGCAACTCTCGCAATCGCCGCGATGGCGCGGTCGCGGCTTGCGCCGCTCCTACAGTCGGATACGCAACCCCACGTCCGTCATTCCGGCGAAAGCCGGAACCCATGTTGACGTTGCTGCTGCTTTCGCCGTTATCGATGTGTCGCGTGACGACAAGCCACCCTCAAGAGCTTTCGTCCGCAAGCGGCCGAGCTACTTTCTTTTGTCAGCGCGACAAAAGAAAGTAGCCAAAGAAAAACGCTTGTTTAAGGTCACAAGCCACTAGGTCCAGCACCTTTCGCGGGGATGCGCCGTAAGGGGCATCCATGCCCCTACGGCGCACGCGCGCATCCATGCGCGCGCCCTCCGGGTCTGCGAAGCAAGGGCTTCCGGTGAGGTTGCGTGCAAGCCAAGGCAACAGCAGAGACAAAATCAAAATGGATACCAGCTTTCGCTGGAATGACGGCGAATGCGGCCCGGCGTGATCGCCTCGCGCGCGAAACGAACGACTACTCCCGCACTTCGGGCAACACGCAGCGATACCCCAACGCCTGCAACCGCGCCAGCAACGCCGCCATCGTCTCCACGCTGCGCCCATGCCCGGCGCCTTCGTGCATCAGCACGATCGCTCCCGGCGCCAGACCGCGCTCGACCCGCGCCACCACCCGCGCCGGGTCCGCCGCCACCGCGTCGAAGCCGCGCGCGCTCCACGCCACCCGCGCCAGGCCGCAGCGCTTGAGCCCGCGCGCGACGAAGGGATTGGCCATGCCGACCACGGCGCGGAACCAGTGCAGGCGATAGTCCGGCAACAGTTCGCGCAAGGTCCGGTCGGCTTCCTCGATCTCGCGCCGCATCGCCGCCGGGCCCAGCCGCCAGAACGCGGCCGACGGATGGCTGCCGCTGTGGTGGCCGACGCCATGGCCGCGCTGCACGATCCGGGCCAGCAGCTCGGGCCGCGCACGCGCGCGCTCGGCGACGACGAAGAAGGTCGCCTTGGCGCCGTGTGCGTCGAGCAGGTCGAGCATCGCGGCGGTGTCGTCGGACGGGCCGTCGTCGATGGTCAGCCAGACCACCGGCTCGCGCGTGGGCAGGCGCCGCAACACCGGGCTGAACAAGGCCGAGCCGGGGCGCAGCGTGCCCCAGAGCATCGCCGCGTGGCTCAGCGCCAGCGCCGCCAGGCCGATCTTCCAGCCGGCCGCCCACCACAGGCCGAGCACGGCCAGTTGCGAGGCCGCGAACAGCCACGGCGCGGCCTCGGGGTGGCGCGGCGGGCGGTGCGGAACCGTGGGGTTCATCGGCGAACGGGGACTCCGGCGGGGGCGATCATCGTAGCCGGGCGGGGGCGCCGGGGCACGGTGGCTGCACAGGCCTCGTCGCGGGCGAGGCGGGGCGGCGGCGACGGCTTGACTGGCGGCCAGGGCGGTTGTGCCGGTGGCGAGAATGCGGCGGCGGAAACGAAAGCGTCGGGCCTGAAGGCCCTGCCACAACGGCCTCACGGCGCGCCCGGGGGTGCGTGGCGTTCGGGCCTTCGCGGACCTTCCCACGCCGGCAAGCCCCCGGGCCGGCCCGCCGCTGCCTACTTGCATCGCCGCGCCGGCGCCCCCATGTGCCCAGGACTTCCGTCAGCTTCCGCCAACTCCATGTCCCTCACTCCCGAACTGCGTTCGCGCATCGAATCCCTGCTCCAGTCCAACCGCGTCGTGTTGTTCATGAAGGGCGCGCCGGACGCGCCGCAGTGCGGCTTCTCGGCCAAGGCCGCCGGCACCCTCAACGCGCTGCTGCCGCAGGGCTATGCGCATGTGGACGTGCTCGGCGACGGCGAGATCCGCGAGGGCATCAAGGCCTACGGCGAGTGGCCGACGATCCCGCAGCTGTACATCGACGGCCAACTGGTCGGCGGCAGCGACATCATCTTGCAGATGGCCGGCAACGGCGAACTGCACGGCCTGCTCGGCCTGGCCGCGCCCGACCGCAGCCCGCCGAAGCTGGAGATCAGCCCGGCCGCGGCGAAGATGCTGCGCGAAGCGGTGGCCGGCGCGGGCGAAGGCTATGCGGTGCAGTTGGAGGTCGACGCGCGCCACAACGTGCGCCTGCAGCTGGCGCCGGCCGACGCCGACGCGGTCGCGGTGGAGATCGACGGCGTGCGCGTGCAGACCGACTGGATCAACGCGCGCCGCGCCGACGGCGTGTCGATCGACTGGGCCGACGACGAACGCGGCCGCGGCCTGGTCATCACCAATCCGAACGCGCCGCCGGCGGTGCGTTCGATCGCGCCGGCCGACGTGCGCGAGCGCGTGCAGGCTGGCAGCCTGCGCCTGATCGACGTGCGCCCGGCCGACGAACGCGCGCTGGCTCAGGCCGATGTCGCCTTCGACACCTTCGACCACGGCACCGACGCGCTGGAAGGCCTGCCCAAGGACGCGCCGATCGCGTTCCTGTGCCACCGCGGCGGGCGCAGCGCGCAGGCGGCGGAGCAGTTCCGCCAGCTCGGCTTCCGCGAGGTCTACAACGTGGTCGGCGGGATCGACGCCTGGGCCGATCTGGGCGGCGGCATCGCCAAGTACTGAGCGCGGATTCGTCCCCTCACGCGAAGCCGCGGCCTCCGGGCCGCGGCTTCGTCGTTTGCGGCGGGCGCGAACGCGCTCGCCGGCCGACGACCGCGATGCCGGACACGTTCGCGCACGCGCGCGCCAGGCGCCGCCATCCCGCCCCGGCTTGCCGCACGCGGGCCGCTTAGCGATACTCGTCACACTACGCGCCTGGAACTGGGCGCGGCGAGCCCCACCATGGATTCAGGACGAATCGCCTGCGTTGCGCGCCAGGCCGTCTCGCCGCCGGCGAGCCGGGTCCGCCACAGCGTCCCCGCATCCGCTCGCGCGCCGTCTTGCGCGGCCGCGCCCGCGCGGCGCCGACCGCATCCTTCCCCCGACCACCGCAGTACGGCCCCGGCCGCGAGACGGCGCGCCCCGGCGCGCGCGCGCCGCGGCCGGCCGCTGTCCTGAGATCCCGCGCATGCCGCCCATGAAGTCCTTTCTTCTTGCCTCAGTGGTGACCTTGATGACCGTTTCGACCGCCGCCTGCCAGCAACCGGTGCCACCGCCGCAGGTCAAGGCCAATCCGAATCCGCAGCACAAGTACGAAGTCGTGATGACCGTGCGCAACGCGCCGCGCGCGTTCGAGCAGGTCGCCGGCAGCGCCCAGTTCGACATTCCCGCCGAACAGGATGCCTGCCTCCCGCTCGACCAGACCCGCGCGCTGGCCGGCGTGCGCAACCGCCCCAGCGAAACCGTGCCGCTGCAGTTCCGCAAGGTCTCCGACACCGAGTACCGCGCCGAATTCTTCGCCGACGCGCTGCTGGACGAGGACTACTACGGCCTGGGCGTGTGCCACTGGAAGCTCACCGCGGTCGGCGCGACCCTCACCGCCAAGCCGGCGGTGTTCTCCACCGAGACCTGGAACGAGGCCATCGTCAGCGGCGCGCAGCAGGTCACGTTCGCGCCGAAGTCGCTGTTCTCGCTGTCGCCGGATCCCATCGAGTTCCATCCCATGACCCTCGCCGGCGAGCGTGCGCCGTCCGCCGAGGACTTCGAGGTCGTGTTCCAGTCCAGGAAGATCGAACAATGACGCTGCCCAGCCGCGCCTACGCCTCCCTCGCCGACGACTGCTACCAGGACCGCGCCAAGCAGGAAGGCGCGAAGATTTCCGTCGAGGGCCGCGAGTACAAGGTCCTCAAGACCTCGTCGGATTTCGCCAGCGGTTACCAGGGCACGATCTACCAGGACGTGAAGTCCGGCGAGATCGTGGTCGCCCACCGCGGTTCCGAAGGCGGCCTCACCAGCGCCGTGCAGGACTGGGTCGGCGGCAACGGCAACATGGTGCTCAACCGCACCAATCCGCAGATCAAGCACGCCAACGAACTGACCGAAGTGGCGATGAAGCTGGCCGAGCGCTATCCGGTCAACGGCCACGCCGCGCAGGTCTCGGTGACCGGCCATTCGCAGGGCGGCACCCTGGCCCAGGCCACCGCGGCCAAGTACGGCCTGCACGGCGAGACCTTCAACGCCTACGGCGCGGCCAGCCTCGACCTGCACCTGCCCAAGGGCGCCAAGCTCGACATCGTCAACCACGCCCGCGCCACCGACATCGTCAGCGCCGCCAGCAAGCACCTGGGCGAAGTGCGGCTGTACGCGATCGACAAGGACGCCAAGGACCTGCTGGCCGACAAGCAGGATCCGCGCACCCAGGGCGTCGCCGGCTTCGCCGCCGACATCAAGAAGGTCGGCTTCGATCCGCACAGCGTCACCCAGTTCTACAAGCAGAACGACATCTCCGGGCCGCCGCTGCTCAGCGACGCGAACCGCCAGACCTACGCCAAGAACAAGGACATGTTCGACTCGTTCCGCCACGACATCTACCAGATGCGCGCGGTCATCACCAACGGCAAGGACCTCTCGGACTGGAAGTTGCCGAAGGAGCCGACCGCGGGCATGCCCGACGTGCTCAAGCGCGAGATCAAGCACCGCTACGAGGACGCCAAGGAAGGGGTGCAGCAGGGCTACGAGAAGGCCAAGCAGGGCGTGCAGCATGGCTACGACCGGGCCAAGCAGGGCGTGCAGGAAGGCTACGACCGCGCCAAGCACGGCGTGCAGGAAGGCTACGATCGCGCCAGGCAGGGCGTGCAGGACGGCTACGACAAGGCCAAGCGCGGCGCGCAGGACGCCGGCGAGCGCCTGCAGGAAGCCGGCGACAAGGTCCGCGGCGCGGTCAAGGACGGCTGGGACCGGTTGCAGAACAACATCCCGCACATCCGCTTCCCGGGCCTGTCCGCCAACGACGCGCGCCAGCCTGGCGCGCCGCTGCTCAACGAACCGGGCCACTCGCACAACCCGATGTTCAACAAGGCCTTCGCCGGCATGAGCGAGATCGACGCGCGCCACGGCCGCCCGTCCGACGACGCGACCGCGCGCGCGGCCGGCGCGCTGACCGCGGCGGCGGTGGCCGGCAACCTGCGCGACATCGACAAGGTCGTGCTCGGCAAGGACGCACAGCACCTGTTCGCGGTCCAGGGCGATCCGCGCTCGGTTCACCACAACGCGGTGTCGGTGCCGACCGAGCAGGCCATGCAGCAGACGCTGGTGGCGAGCACCGAGCAGGTCGACCGCTCGGTGCGGGGGCAGGAAACGCAGCGCGATCAGCAGCTGGCCCAGCAGCAGAACGAGAGCCGCTCGCGCTCGATGGGCTGAGCGCGCTTCGCGGCGGTTTTGCAGAATCGGGGCGGCCTTGGCCGCCCCGAGTCGTTTCTACGGAAGCTGGCGGCCTCGATTGGTTTTTTGCGCGGCCCAGGGCGCCGCGAACCGTTCTTGCGAGCCGGCCGCTCCGAGTCGTCTTTACGCAGCCTTGGCCGCCCCGCACCGTTTCTACGCGGCCTTTTCGTTCTTGCTCGCGCGTGGGCGCTGCATATCGTCGCTATCCGCCTCGACCGCGCCGGGCCGCATCCGCATCACGGCGCGACGGCCGCGCCGAACCAGCCGCGCGCCTCAGCCCTTGAAGCCGCCGCCGTCGAGGTAGGCCTGCTCCTCGGCCGTGGTCGCCCGGCCCAGCGCCGGGTTGCGGTGCGGAAAGCGGCCGAAGCGCTCGACGATCTGTTGGTGCTGCACGGCCCACTGCGCCGGATCGCTGCCGTCGGCCGACGGCGGCAGGGCGCGGTGCAGCTCGACCGAGCGCTGCTGGTCGGCGAGGTCTTCCGAATGCTCCAGCGGCAGGTAGAAGAACGGCCGCAGCGGCGCCTCGATCTTTTGGTCGTGGCCCAATTCCAGCGCGCGCCGGGCGTATTGGCGCGCCAGCGGATCGGTGGCGAAGGCATGCGCGCTGCCGCGGAACACGTTGCGCGGGATCTGGTCGAGCAGGATCAGCAACGCCAGCGCCGACTCGGCGTCGCGTTCGACCCAGTCGTCGTGCTCGCGCCGCGCCGCGGCGAAATGCGCTTCGAGGAAGCCGCTGCGGCATTGCTGGTCGAAGCGGTCGCTGCGGTCGAACCAGCGGTCGGGGCCGGCGTCGCGCCAGAACGCGACGACTTCTTGGGCGGTGACGGACATGGCGGATCCGACTTGGGGGACAGGGCCGCACCGTAGCACGAAGCCCGAAGCACGACTGTAGGAGCGGCGCGAGCCGCGACCGCGAAACCGCGCTTGCGTCGTAGGCGCGATGTCGCGGTCGCGGCTCGCGCCGCTCCTACAGGGGGAGTGCTGCGTTCGCGGCGATCAGCCGCCTTCGCCGAGCTGGGTCTCCAGCTCGTTGATCCAGGCCACGGTGATGCTTTCCATCGTCACCGCGTAGATCAGCGGCCGCACCGAGCCGGACGAATACGACTGGGCGACGAAGCGCGCGTGCTGTTCGCGGAACGCCATCCAGGCGTCGTGGACGCGCTCGAACGCGGCGCGGCCGTCGCCGTCGAGCCGGTCGCGCAGGTGCGCGACCACCGCGTCCAGGCGCGCCTGCTCGCGGCCGAGCTCGGCCACGGCCTGCTGGTTCATGTCGGCCTGGCTGACCGCGGCATCGCCCTGGTCGCGGGCGATCGCCTCGGCCTTGCCGACGTAGCTGTCGGCCACGCGCGCGGCGTGCTCGGCCTTGCCGATCAGGCGGCTCTCGAAGCGCTGCAGTTCCTCGACGCTGGTGTGCGCGCCGTCCAGTTCCTGCTTGAGCGCGAGCAACTGCTTGCCGCGCTCGATCGCGTCGACGGTGCCGCGGCGCTCGGCGATGCGTTGGATGAAGTAGAAAGCCCAGGTGAGCAGGGCGCCGATGACGGTGAAGATGAGCTGTTCCATGACCTGTCCTCCGTCGTGGAGCACAGTGTCGCGTCCGGGGGTCTCAGGCCTTCGGATGTCGCGTGTCGCGCGTCGCAAAAACCCTATAAAAATAGGGGTTTTATGACAATCAATGAAGCGTTCAGCGCGATTTCTCAGTTCCGTCGGCGCGCGTCGGCGCGGCGCCGAGCAGCGCGCGCAGGATGTCCTGCGAGCGGCGCTGGCCGTAGCCGCGGCCGTAGGCGCTGGACTGGATCGCCACCACCATGCGCAGCGACGGCACCAGGTAGAGCTTGTTGCCGCCGTTGCCCGAGGCGAACACCACCGGGACTTCGCCGGCGCCGACGCGCAGGCGCTTGCGGTACCACATGTAGCCGTACTCGTCGGCGTAGGGATCGACCGCGCCGATGCGCGCGCGCGGCGCCAGGATCGCGCGCAAGGTATCGGCGCGCACGATCTCGCGCCCCTGCCAGCGGCCGTCGTCGAGCGCCATCTGGCCGATGCGGGCGAAATCCCCCGCGCGCAGCGACAGGTTGCCCTGGCCCTTGGCGTGGCCGCCGGCGTCGCGCTGCCAGCGCCAGTGCGCGATGCCCAGCGGCGCGAACAAATGCGCGTCGGCGAACGCGTCCAGCGGCTGCCCGGTCGCGCCTTCCACGCACAGGCCGGCGAGGTACGCGGTCAGCGAGTTGTAGGCGTAGCGCGTCCCCGGCGGCTCGCGCCGCGGCGCCGACAACGCGAACGCCACGGGATCTGCGGCCTCGTCCAGGCGGTCCTCGTTGCCTGGCGACTGCGGGTTCTCGTCGTCGGCGTCCAGGCCCGAGCGCATGCTCAGCAGATCGCTCACGCGCGCGCCCGCCAGCGCCTGGCCCGCGCCGGGCAGGCAGCGCGCGGCCGGCTGATCGAAGCGCAGGCGACCGCGGTCGGCCGCGATCCCGGCCAGCAACGCGGTCACGCTCTTGCCGGCCGAACGGATGTCGTGCAACGACTGCGCGTCGTTGCCGTTGTAGTAGCGCTGCGCCGCCAGTTGCCCGTCGCGCAGCACCACCACGGCCTTGAGGTCGGCGCGGGCGTCGCCGTCCCAGCGTGACAGCACGCGCTCCAACGCCGGGTCGGCGGTCGTCTGTGCGGCAGCGGCGGCGAAGGGAACGCACAGACACAAACCAAGCAACCAGCGGGATGCGGCACGCATGCGAATGCCTCGCGTAGAGGTGGCGGGATGGGCGCGCGCGACCGGCGCGACCGCTCCGAGGACCTGCAGCATCGCCTATCGGGCCGATGCGGGCTCGTGCCGACAGTCATTGCCGTACCCGCGCCGACGCGACGGCGCGGGCCGGGGCCGCCGCGCCGCGTTCGGCGGCGCAGCGCGGCGCTTACTCGTCGAAGCGCAGGTGCCGCACCGACTTGCCGTGGCGGCGGATCAGCTTGAGCGCCTCGATGCCGACGCCGATGTGGTTGTCGACGTAGCTGGCGCTGACCTTGGCGTCGGAGGCCTCGGTCTTGACGCCCTCCGGGATCATCGGCTGGTCCGACACCAGCAGCAGCGCGCCGCAGGGGATGCGGTTGGCGAAGCCGGCGGCGAACACGGTCGCGGTTTCCATGTCGATGGCCATGCAGCGCATCGCGCGCAGCCGTTCCTTGAACGCTTCGTCGTGCTCCCAGACCCGGCGGTTGGTGGTGTAGACGGTGCCGGTCCAGTAGTCGTGGCCGAGGTCGCGGATCGTGGTCGATACCGCGCGCTGCAGCGCGAACGCCGGCAGCGCCGGCACTTCGGGCAGCAGGTAATCGTTGGAGGTGCCTTCGCCGCGGATCGCGGCGATCGGCAGCACCAGGTCGCCGAGTTCGTTCTTGCGCTTGAGCCCGCCGCACTTGCCCAGGAACAGCACCGCCTTGGGCATGATCGCCGAGAGCAGGTCCATCATGGTCGCGGCGTTGGGGCTGCCCATGCCGAAGTTGATCATGGTGATGCCGTCGGCGGTGGCGCTCGGCATCGGCCGGTCCAGGCCGACCACTTCGGCGCCGGTCAGGCGGGCGAAGGTGTGCAGGTAGCCGCCGAAATTGGTCAGCAGGACGTGGTCGCCGAACTGGTCCAGGGGCACGCCGGTGTAGCGCGGCAGCCAGTTCTCGACGATCTGTTCTTTGTCTTTCATGGGGTTTTCCCTTTTTTGTTGTTGTAGTCCGACCATTGTCGCACGGCCATGACCATCGTCAGGGTTGGCACGGTGGCGGGCGGCGGCTACGGTTCCGGGGCTGGCCCCGGCGCCAGTGCCATCGTCCGCGTTCTTCGGGGGAAACCATGTTCCGACCCTTCCTGGCCGGCTGCGGCCTGGTCTTGCTCGCCGGCGCGGTGCAGGCGGCGGCGCCCGCGCCCGCCTCGCGCTACACCCAGGACCCCTACCCCAGCACCTACAAGCCGGTCGCGTCCGGCCCGGTGCTGCTGCAAGGCGCGACCGTGCTGACCGGCACCGGCCAGCGCCTGGACGGCGCCGACGTGCTGCTGCGGGACGGCAAGATCGTCGCCGTCGGCAGCCGCCTGGACGCGCCGGGCGACGCCAGCGGCAAGTGGATCACCCCCGGCATCATCGACGTGCACTCGCACCTGGGCGTCTACCCCAGCCCGGGCGTCGGCGCGCACAGCGACGGCAACGAGATGACCAGCCCGGTCACCCCCAACGTCTGGGCCGAGCACTCGATCTGGCCGCAAGACCCGGGTTTCGCCAGCGCCCTGGCCGGCGGCATCACCTCGCTGCAGATCCTGCCCGGCTCGGCCAACCTGATCGGCGGCCGCGGGGTCACCCTCAAGAACGTGCCGGCCGGCAGCTACCAGGCGATGAAATTCCCCGGCGCGCCGTGGGGCCTGAAGATGGCCTGCGGCGAGAACCCCAAGCGCGTCTACGGCAGCCGCAACGTCTCGCCGGGCACGCGCATGGGCAACGTCGCCGGCTACCGCGCGGCCTTCATCGACGCCAGCGAGTACCTGCGCAAGACCACGCCCAAGGCCGCCAAGCCGGCGAAGAAACGCTGGTGGCAGAGTTCCAGTGCGCCGGCCGCGAGCGACAGCGAAAAGGACACCGGCGGCAAGCGCGACCTCAAGCTCGACACCCTGGCCGGCGCGATCAAGGGCGACATCCTGGTCCACATCCACTGCTACCGCGCGGACGAGATGACCACCATGCTCGACCTGGCCAAGGAGTTCGGCTTCAAGGTCAGCGCCTTCCACCACGGCGTGGAGGCCTACAAGATCGCCGACCGGCTCGCCGCCGAAAACGTCTGCGGCGCGCTGTGGGCCGACTGGTGGGGCTTCAAGATGGAAGCCTTCGACGGCATCCAGGAAAACATCGCCATCGTCGACCGCCCGGCCAACAGCTGCGCGATCGTGCATTCGGATTCGGAAGAAGGCATCCAGCGGCTCAACCAGGAAGCGGCCAAGGTGATCGCGCACGCGCGCCTGGCCGGGATCGAGATCGCGCCGGAACGCGCGATCCGCTGGCTGACCCAGAACCCGGCCAAGGCGCTGGGCATCGGCGAACGCACCGGCACCCTGGAGGCCGGCAAGATGGGCGACGTGGTGGTGTGGAACGGCAATCCCTTCAGCGTCTACGCCAAGGCCGAGCAGGTCTATATCGACGGCGCGCGGGTCTACGACCGCAACGATCCCTCGCGCCAGCCCAAGTCGGACTTCATGCTCGGCCAGCCGGCCGCGCAGGGCGCGGCGGCGGGAGGCGTGCGATGAGCCGCTTTGATCGCGCTGCCGCGACATTTCCCCGCACCGTCGTTCCGGCGAAAGCCGGAATCCATTTTGCCGTTGCTTCTGAAATAGACGGGGACGCACGGCATGCGGCGAGCGCGAAAACAAAATCAAAATGGATTCCGGCTTTCGCCGGAATGACGGCTGGGGTTTTCGCCGGCGCGACGGCTGAGGCTTTCGCCGGGACGACGGGAACGGGAACGGGAACGGCGATGGGAGTCGCGATGTCCAATCCACGCAACGCGCGCCTCGCCCGCACCGCCCTCGCCGCCGCGCTGCTGTGCGCCAGCTTCGCCGCGTCCGCGCAGAACCTGCTGATCCGCAACGCCACCGTCCACACCGCCAGCGCGCAAGGCTCGCTGGAGAACGCCGACGTGCTGGTGTCCGGCGGCGTGGTGCGCGCGGTCGGCAAGGGCCTGAGCGCGCCGGCCGGCGCGCAGGTGATCGACGCGGCCGGCAAGCCGGTCACGCCGACCTTGTTCGGCGGCATCACCGAGATCGGCCTGGAGGAAGTCTCCGGCGAGAAGTCCACGGTCGACCAGACCGTCGCGCTCGGCGCCGACACCAAGGAAATGACGGTCCGGCCGGAGTTCGACGTGACCTTGGCTTACAACCCCGATTCGGTGCTGATCCCGGTGACCCGGATCGAAGGCATCGGCTGGACCCTGCTCGGCGCCGGCACCGCCACCGGCGGCTCCATCGTCGCCGGCCAGGGCGGCGTCGAACGCCTCGACGGCGGCGCCGACCCGATCGGCCCGCGCGTGCTGTTCGTGCGCCTGGGCAAGGACAGCCTCGGCCTGAGCGGCAGCTCGCGCGCAGCGCAGTGGATGATCCTCGACCAACTGATCGACGAAACCCGCGGCCGCATTACCCCCGACCACCACGCCGCGCTGCTGACCCCGGCCGGCCGCGCCGCGCTGCAGAAGTATTTCGGCGGCGGCGGCCGGATCGTGTTCGGCGTCGACCGCGCCGCCGACATCCGCCAGCTGCTGCGCTGGTCGTCCAAACACCAGTTGCGCATCGCCATCGCCGGCGGCGCCGAAGCCTGGCGGCTGGCGCCGCAGCTGGCCGCGGCCAAGGTGCCGGTGTTCGTCAATCCGCTGTCGAACCTGCCCAGCGATTTCGATCAGGTCGGCGCCAGCATGGAGAACGCCGCGCGCCTGCGCGCCGCCGGCGTGGCGGTGGGCTTCAGCGAAGGCGGCGCCTCGCACAACGCGCGCAAGGTGCGCCAGCTGGCCGGCAACGCGGTCGCCGCCGGGCTGCCTTGGGCCGACGGCCTCGCCGGGCTGACCCGGGTGCCCGCGGAAGCCTTCGGCGTGGCCGGCGACGTCGGCGCGATCGCCCCGGGCAAGCGCGCCGACCTGGTGCTGTGGAGCGGCGATCCGCTCGACGTCGCCAGCGTCGCGCTGCAGGTGTGGATGGACGGCCGCGCGATCCAGATGCGCAGCCGCCAGACCGAGCTGCGCGATCGCTACCTACATCCGGACAACGGCCTGCCGCGCGCGTATCCGCTGCCGGCGGGGCGCTGAAGCGGCCGCGGCCGGCGCCCTCGGCGTTGGCCGCGTTGCGCGCGGCGCGGCGGGCGACCGCGCCGATTCGGCGATTCAACGATTCGCAGGATTTGCCTACGCGCCGCGACGCCCGGCTCAGGCCTGCGCGTCCGGCGTTCCCGTCTTCGTTCCCGTCTTCGTTACCTGCTGCGGCGAGCGCGGCGGCCGCGGCGCCAGATACGCCGCTGCGCAGGCGCTGACCACATACGCCACCGCCAGCGCGAAGGCGAACCGCAGCGGGAACAGATTGGTCAGCCCCGCTTCCGGCCGCGGGTTCCAATCCGCGCTGCCGAACTGCCAGGTGAAACAGGCGCAGAAGGCGGCCACCGCCACGGTGTTGGCCATCCACGCCGCGCGCCGCTGCGAGCGGACCCGGCGCCGCAGCGCGACGAAGCCGATCAGCCACGCGGCGAGCACGATCGCGATCAGCGCCAGTCCGGACGGAAACGCGATCGCGGTATCGGTCACGCTGCCGGGTACCCGCTTGCCCAGTTGCCAGACGAGCGTGGTGGAAAGCGCCCACAGGAACGGCAGGGCGAAGGACAGCAGCAACGCTGCGGTCGAAGCGATGCGCGAATCGCGAATGCGCGCGGCGAGGGTTGCGGTCATGCCGGGCACAATGCCCGACGCCGGCCCGCGGCGATAGCCCGCCGCGCGCGCCTGACGCGCTCGCCTGACGCGCTCGCCTGACGCGCTCGCCTGACGCGCTCGCGCGAGCGCCGCCGTGCAACGCGCCGCCTACACCCACGCCGCCCATGCCCGCGCCGCGAACGCCCCGTCCCGCCGCCACGGCGTATGCTTGCCGCACGGCGCGCCACGCCGTCGCGCGCCCGCCGCGCATGGACCGGCGCCCGCCTCACGCAACCGCCTCACGCACCGTCTCCGGAGCCCCGCATGAACGTCCCGCTCGACCAGGTCAACTGGCTCGCCATCGCCGCCGCCACCGCGTCTTCGTTCGTCCTCGGCGGGCTGTGGTACGGGCCCCTGTTCAAGAAAACCTGGTGCCGCGAGGCCGGGGTCGATCCGGACGCCAAGCCCGCCCACGCCGGCCGCGTGTTCGCCACCGCGATCGTCTGCGCGCTGCTGTCGGCGACCATCTTCGCCGCGCTGATGCCGCCGCAGGCCACCGCGGTCGACGGCTTCGGCGTCGGTTTCGTGGTCGGCCTGTTCTTCGTCTCGATGAGCTTCGGCATCAACTACGCCTTCGCCGGCCGCAGCCTCAAGCTGTGGATGATCGACAGCGGCTACCACATCGTCCAGTTCGTCCTCTACGGCGCGATCCTCGGCGCCTGGAAATAAGGAGCATGCGATGAGCGCCCCCGCGCTGCGTTGGTACTTCGATTTCATCTCGCCGTTCGCCTACCTGCAGTGGCAACGGGTGCGCGCGCTCGCCGCGCAGCGGCCGGTCGCGCTGGTGCCGGTGGCGTTCGGCGCGGTGCTGGCCGCGCACAGCCACAAGGGTCCGGCGGAAATCCCGGGCAAGCGCGAGTTCACCTATCGCCACGTGCTGTGGCAGGCGCGGCGCGCGGGCGTGCGCCTGCGCTTCCCGCCGGCGCATCCGTTCAATCCGCTGGCGTCGCTGCGCCTGAGCGTGGCCGCCGGCAACACGCCCGAGGCGGTGGAGGCGATCTTCGACTGGATCTGGGGCCAGGGCCGCGAAGGAGACAGCGTCGAGGCGCTGGGCCCGGTCGCGGCCGGCCTGGGCGTGCCGGCCGAGGCGCTCGCCAGCGAGTCGGTGAAGACCGCATTGCGCGCGAATACCGAAGCGGCTCTGCTTGCCGGTGTATTTGGCGTGCCCACGCTGAGCATCGGATCAGACCTGTTCTGGGGCAACGATGCACACGATTTCGCCCTTGACGCGCTGCAACATCCGGAAATGCTTGAAGATCCCGAAATGCAGCGGCTGCTGCAGTTGCCCATCGGAGTGCAGCGCCGGGCCTGAATGAACGCCCGACCGTCGCCGGCCTGCGTGAGTGCGCGGCCGGTGTCGCCGCGGGTATGCTGCCGGTCACATTCGATAGCCACGCGCCAAGAACCCGGGGGGGGACCCATGCGCATTGGAATCGTCGTCGACTCCGCTTGCGACCTGCCGCTGGAGTATCTCCAGCAGCACCACATCCACCTGCTGCCGATCACCGTTCGCATCGGCCAGGCCGTGCTGGCCGACCACCGCAACGAAGAGGCCACCCTGCAGTTCCTGCAGGCGCACCTGGCCGAACGCGGCTTCGAGGCCGAAACCACGCCGTTCACCGTGCAGCAGGTGCGCGACCTGTTCGTGAGCCAGCTGGCGATCGACTACGACTACGTGTTCTGCATGACGATCACCAAGACCCGCAGTCCGGTGTTCGAGAACGCCAACCAAGCCAGCTTCGCCATCCTCAACGACTACAAGCCCGTGCGCAGCGCCGCCGGCTTCAACACGCCGTTCTCGCTGCGGGTGATCGACACCTTGAACCTGTTCGCCGCGCAGGGCGTCACCGCGGTCGAGGCGGTGCGCATGCGCGCGGCCGAGGAGCCGCCGCCGAAGATCCGCGCGCGGCTGGAGCAACTGGTCAACGCCACCCACGGCTATCTGATCCCGCGCGACCTCAACTACCTGCGCGCGCGCACCCGCCATCGCGGCGACCGCAGCGTGAGTTTCCTCAGCGCGACCCTGGGCACCGCGCTCGACATCAAGCCGGTGCTGCACTGCAACCGCGGCGAGACCGGCCCGATCGCCAAGATCAAGACGTACGAGGCCGCGGCGCAGAAGCTGCTGGAGTTCGCCGCGCGGCGGGTGAGCCGCAACGAGCTGCTGACACCGACCGTGTGCCTGAGCTACGGCGGAGAACTCGCCGAACTGCGCGCCCTGCCCGGCTACCAGACCTTGCGCCTGGCCTGCGAACAGCACGGCGTGGAATTGTTCGAGAGCCTGATGAGCCTGACCGGCATGGTCAACATCGGCAAGGGCGCGCTGGCGCTGGGGCTGGCGACCGAACAGGCGGCCTGGGACGGCTGAGCTGTGGGAGGGCCTTCAGGCCCGATGCTGTTGTTCCAGACTGCGGCGACCTGAGCGAAGAGCGTCGGGCCTGAAGGCCCTCCCACGACAGCGGCGGCCCCGTTCCAGATCGCGGCGATCGGACCGGAAAGCGTCGGGCCTGAAGGCCCTCCCACAACAGCGGCGGCCCCGCATCGCGGCGAACAGGACTTCCAGCCCAGGCCCGCACCACGCGCGCCGGGTTAGCCTGCGGGACTGTCCGTCCCAGGTATCCGCTCCATGCCCAGCCACCGCCTGCTCGCCCTCGCGCTCGCCAGCGCGCTCGCCGCTCCGGTCTTCGCCCAGACGCCGCCGCCGGCGCCCCAGGACAAATCAGGCCAGGATGCCGACAAGCCCGCCGCCCAGCTCGAACAGGACGCGCTCAAGCCCGCCGGCACCGACCCGGCGCGCGCGCCGGCGGCGACCGCCAAGGGCGCGGCCAAGGCCGGCGACAAGGACGAGAAGAAGTGGGACGTCAACGCCGCCCACGGCCCGACCAAGACCATCGCCTTCGACACCGACGAAGGCACCTGGATGGACCTGGACGTGTCGCCCGACGGCCGCGAGATCGCCTTCTCCCTGCTCGGCGACATCTACCTGCTGCCGATCGGCGGCGGCCAGGCCAAGCGCATCAGCCAAGGCCCGGCCTGGGACGTGCAGCCGCGCTACTCGCCCGACGGCCGCCAGATCGCGTTCACCTCCGACCGCGGCGGCGGCAACAACCTGTGGCGGATGAGCCGCGACGGCGCCAACCCGGTCGCGGTGACCAAGGAAGACTTCCGCCTGCTCAACAACCCGGCGTGGACGCCCGACGGCCAGTACCTGATCGGCCGCAAGCACTTCACCGGCGAGCGTTCGCTCGGCGCCGGCGAGCTGTGGATCTACCACGCCGCCGCGGGCGGCGGCGGCCTGCAGCTGACCAAGCAGAAGAACGACCAGCAGGACCTCGGCGAGCCGGCGGTGTCGCCGGACGGCCGCTACGTGTACTTTTCCGAGGACGTCACCGGCGGCCCGAGCTTCCAGTACAACAAGAACCCGCACGACACCATCTACGCGATCAAGCGCCTGGACCGCCAGACCGGCAAGACCGCGACGGTGATCGACACCGCCGGCGGCGCGGTGCGCCCGCAGCCCTCGCCCGACGGCAAGTCGCTGGCCTTCGTCAAGCGCATCCGCGAGAAGTCGGTGCTGCACGTGCTCGACCTCGCCAGCGGCGAATCGCGGCCGGTGTGGGACGGGCTCTCGCACGACATGCAGGAAGCCTGGGCGATCTTCGGCCCCTACGCCAATTTCGCCTGGACCCCGGACTCCAGGTCGGTGGTGATCTGGGCGCAGGGCAAGCTGTGGCGCGTGGGCATGGCCGACGGCAAGCCGGCGCAGATTCCGTTCAGCGCCCACGTCGAACAGACCGCGGCGCAGGCGCTGCGCTTCGAACAGAAACTCGACGCCGGCCGCTTCGACCCGAAGATGATCCGCGACGTCGCCACCAGCGCCGACGGCAAGACCCTGATCTTCCACGCGGTCGGCCAGCTGTGGCGCAAGCGCCTGCCCGACGGCCGGCCCGAACGCCTGACCGGCAACGACAACCTCTACGAATACCAACCCAGCTTCAGCGCCGACGGTTCCAAGCTGCTCTACACGACGTGGTCGGACGCCGCGCTCAGCGCGATCTACGTCACCGGCGCGGGCGGCGGCGGCGGCAAGCGCCTGACCCAGGACAAGGGCTTCTTCTACAGCCCGCGCTTCTCGCCGGACGGGCGCCGCATCGTCTACGCCAAGACCGGCGGCGGCGGCCTCACCGGCAGCCTGTGGTCGGTCGACCGCGGCATCTACGTGATGAGCGCCGACGGCGGCAAGCCCACGCGCGTGGCCGCCAGCGGCGAGTCGCCGCAGTTCAGCGCCGACGGCAGCCGCGTGTATTACCTCACCGGCGGCGGGCTGAAGAAGAAGCTGATGTCGGTCGGCTTGAACGGCGAGGACGAGCGCGAAGTCTTCAACCTCAAGTACGTCGATTCGATCAGCCTCAGCCCCGACGGCAAGTGGGTCGCGTTCACCGAACTGTTCAACGCCTATGTCGCGCCGATGATGACCGGCACCGGCTCGGTCGAACTCAGCCGCGACAGCAAGGCGCTGCCGGTGGCGCCGGTCAGCGCCGACGTCGGCAGCTACCTGCACTGGTCGGCCGATTCCAGTTCGCTGCACTGGATGGTCGGCAACCAGTACCACTCGCGCGCGCTCAACCACGCCTTCGCGTTCCTGCCGGGCGCGCCGGCCAGCATCGCCAAGCCGTCGGCCGAGGAGCGCGGCATCGCGGTCGGGCTGGAGGTGCCGGTCTACGCGCCGAAGGACACCGTCGCCTTCACCCACGCGCGGGTGGTGACCATGCGCGATGCGGACAAGGCGCAGGAAGTGATCGAGGACGCGACCGTGGTGGTGCGCGGCAACGAGATCGTCGCGGTCGGTCCGAGCGCGTCGACCGCGGTGCCGGCCGGCGCGCGCAGCATCGACGCCAGCGGCAAGACCATCCTGCCGGGCTACATCGACGTGCACGCGCACGCCGCGCACTTCGGCCAGGGCGTGGTGCCGCAGCAGAACTGGGCGTACTACACCAACCTCGCGTTCGGCATCACCACCATGCACGACCCCTCGGCGACCACCGAATTCGTTTTCTCCGAATCCGAACTGGTCAAGGCCGGCAAGATGGTCGGCCCGCGCGTGTTCTCGACCGGCACGATCCTGTACGGCGCCGACGGCGACTTCAAGGCGGTGGTCAACTCGCTCGACGACGCGCGCAGCCATCTGCGCCGGATGAAGGCCAACGGCGCGTTCTCGGTCAAGAGCTACAACCAGCCGCGGCGCGAGCAGCACCAGCAGATCAACCAGGCCGCGCGCGAGCTCGGCATGCTGGTGGTCGAGGAAGGCGGCTCGACCTTCAACCACAACCTGCCGATGATCCTCGACGGCGCCACCGGCATCGAGCACAACATCCCGGTCGCGCCGCTGTACAAGGACGTGGTCGAGCTGTGGCGGCAGACCGACGTGCGCAACACCCCGACCCTGGTGGTCAGCTACGGCGGCCTGTCGGGCGAATACTGGTGGTACGCGCGCGACAACGTCTGGGAGGACAAGAAGCTCAACCGCTTCTTCCCGCGCGAGACGCTCGACGCGCGCTCGATCCGCCGCGAGACCGCGCCGGATTGGGATTACTGGCATGTGCAGGTGTCCAAGTCGGTCAAGAAGCTGCGCGACGCCGGGATCAAGATCCAGGTCGGCGGCCACGGCCAGTTGCAGGGGCTGTCGGCGAACTGGGAAATCTGGATGCTGACCCAGGGCGGCATGAGCAACTTCGAGGCGCTGCGCGCGGCGACCATCGACGGCGCCGATTACCTCGGCCTGTCTAAGTCGCTGGGCTCGCTGGAGCCGGGCAAGAAGGCCGACCTGGTGGTGCTCAACAGCAATCCGCTGGAAAACATCCGCGCCACCATCGACACCCGCTACGTGATGGTCGACGGGCGTTTGTTCGACGTCGACGCGGACATGGCCGAGATCGGCAACCAGGCCGAGAAGGCGCCGTTCTTCTACTGGCAGCGCCACCGCGACGGCCGCACCTTCGGCGCCGAGTACGGGCCGACCTCGGTCTGCCATTGCCCGAAGGGGCACGGGCCGCACCAGGCGCACGATCACGACGAGGAGTAAGCCTCGCCGTGGTCGGGACGGCATCGCCGCGCGCGATCGGCGTGCGCGATCGGCGCGCGCGGCGGCCGCTCAGGCCATCGCCACGGTCTCGCGCTGCATCAACGCATCGAGACAGGCGAGGATCGCCGCGCCGCCGTCGCCGGGCGCGGCCGCGGCGATATGCGCATCGGGCCGGACCAGGAGCATCCCGTCCGGGTACGGCAACTCGGGCGATTCGGGCGACTCGGGCGCGTCGATCCGGATCGTCTGGACGAACGCCGGCAACCCCACCGGCGCGCGGCAATCGCCGAACAGCAGCAAGGCGAAGCGCCGGTAATCCAGCAACGAATAGACCCGCACCAGGGCGTCGCCGCGGCGGACCATGAAATCCAGCAGGCGCTTGCCGCAGATGGCGTCGCCATCGACGGCGGCGTCGCCGTAGGCGATGCCCATGCCGGTGATGTAGCCGGCGCGCCGCTCGACGATCTTCACGTAGTCCTGCGCATGGGTATTGCCGCTGGAGTACTTGGTCGAATGCACCAGCTGGCTCGAGGTCTCCACCACGCCCAGGGCGACCGGCTTGCGCTCGTCCTGGTAGCTCGCGAGCAGGCTCTGCGGGGCGCCGTGGCGCAACACCAGGTGCATCTTCCAGATCAGGTTGAACGCATCGGCCAGGCCGGTGTTGAGGCCTTGGCCGCCGTTGACGGAATGGATATGGCAGGCGTCGCCGGCCAGGAACAGCCGGTTGTCCACCGCATAGCGCTCGGCCACCGCCTCCTTGACCGAGAACCGCGAGAACCACGCCACCTCGCTGAAACGCAGCGTGTGCGGGCGCATCGCCCGGTTGATCTTGGCCACCGCCTGCTCGAAGCTGAATTCCTGGGTGTCCATGCGTACGTAGAAGCGATCCAGGTCGCCCTCGCGCGGAATCCAGGCCACGTCGGAGGTCTCCGCCTGGAACACGATGATCTCCGGCACCTTGGCGAAGTCGGTCTCGACGACCCCGTCGATCACCGCCCAGATCAGCTGCGGCCGGCGGATCTCGAAGCCGATGCCGAAGGCCTCGCGCAGCGGCGAGCGCGAGCCGTCGGCGCCGATGACGAAGCGCGATGCGAGCGTCCGTCCGTCCGACAGCCGCGTCAGGCAGCCGCGTTCGCCGAGTTCGGCCTGTTCGACCGCGGTATCGCGCAGCACCGGCGCGCCCAGCGCTTTCAGCCTGTCGTCGAGCAAGCGTTCCAGGTGGGACTGCCCGAGCATCAGGAAGTGCTTGTGGAAACAGCCGTCCAGCGCCTTCCACCAGGCCGACTGGCGCGAGACGAAGGCGCCGTCGGCCCACACCGAACTGGTGTCGCAGGTCTTGCCCTGCGGGTACAGCGCGTCGAACAGGTCGGCGATCTCCAGCAGCTGCAGCGTGCGCGCGTTGAGCGCGTCCGCCCGTCCGGCTTCGAGCGGCCCCGCGGTCTTGTCCACGATCGCCGTGCGCAAGCCGCAGCGCTGCGCGAGGTAGGCGCACAGCAACCCGACCGGTCCGGCGCCGGCGATGACGATGTCGGTCTCGTCAAAGCTCATTCGTAAGCCACCAAATGCGGATTGTCGAGCGGCGGATCGCCGAGCACGTGCACGCGGCGCAGGTGCCGCGGCGCGCCGCTGACGAAGCCCTCGCGGCCGTGCAGCAGGGTGTAGTTGTCGGTGACCACCACGTCGCCGTCCTGCCAGGCGTGCGCGTACAGGTTCTGCGGCGCGTACAGCGCCTCGTGCAGGCTGCGGTGGAATTCGCCGAGTTCGTCCGGCTCGACGCCGACGAACTCCAGGTCGGGCCGGTTGACGAAGCCGGCCGCGTCGGCGGCGGGCGGCTCGTTGTAGCGGATCACCGGGAATCCGCGCACCGGGTGCGCGGTCACCACCGGCGCGATGGTCTTGCTGTCGTAGAACTCCATCTTGCGCCGATAGACCCCGGTCGCGCGGCTCCACAGCGAGCGCAGGCCGGGCGCGGCGCGTTCGAGCGCGCCGGCGGTGTCGGAAAACGTCGTGCGTCCGCCCTGCGCCGCCGCGGGCGCGCTGACGCAGTGGAAGACCTGGAACTCCGGCACCTGCTTGCGGTACATGCCGTCCCAATGCAGCGGCACGTACTTGTTGTCGAAGATGTGGTCCTCGGGCGCCTCGTGCTCGACCAGTTCGAGCACCTTGCCGAACGGCCACAGGCTGACTTCGCCCCAGCCTTCGCAATAGTCGGCGAAATCCTCCGCCCCGGCGAACGCGCCGAAGCCGCGCAGCGCCAGCAGGCGATGGCGGCGAACGTGCTCGCGCAGCTCGGCGATCGGCAGCTCGCGCACATCGACCGCGCCGCCCGCGGGCCGCAGCATCAGGCCGAACGGCTGCATCGGCGACATCTGGTAGTTCACTTCGACTCCTTCGCGCCGCAGGCGGCGCCCGTGGGGTGGCGCGGCGGCGCCGCGCGCAGGACGTAGTGGCTCGGCCGGCCGTCGCGGAACACCATCTGCGCGCCCGCCGCCTCGGCTTCGCGCCGCTTGATCAAGGTGAAGTTCCCGTTCGCCAGCGCGGCGACGCCGTGCCACGGCGTCAGCCATTCGTCCGCGGTCGCCATCATGTGGATGCCGATCTTGCCGCTGCCGCAGCCCTGCGGATGGATCGACAGCCGCACCGCATCGGGAAACTGTCCCGCCAGCAGCCCGTCCCAGGCCTTGCTCCGCTGCACCACGTGATAGGCGCGCTCGCGGCAGAGCTTCTGCAGCGCGGTGCGGCTGATGCCGAGGTCGGGACGCAGCGCGTCCTCGAACAGGAAGCGGGTGATGCCGCAATAGATCTGCCGCGCTTCGCCGCCGGCGCGCACCGCCGCGCGCAAGTCGTCGAGCGGCCGGCCGTGGCGCGCCATCAGGCGCGAGCGCATCTCGGCGAAGTCGCAGCCGGGGAACAAGTCGTCCAGGTTGAAGGTGCTCAGCGCCTCCAGCCGCAGTTCTTCGATGATCGACTCGATTCCGCGCTGGTACGCGGTGACGTCCGGTTCGTGCAGTCCGACCGCGTCGCTGAAGACGCGACCGTCCGAACACAGGATCAGCCGCGCACCGGGCGCATGGCGCTCGCCGATCTTCCGGCACAGCGTATTGAGGAAGGTCAGCGATGCGCGCTCGGCCATGTCCGGCATCGGGCCGAGCACCTTGGCCGGGTTCGGCGACTTGCCCGGGAACGACGGCAGGATGAAAACGATCGGCTGCGCACGCTCCACCGCCCTGGCGACGCGATCCAGATGCGGCCGCACGCAGGCGTCGGAACACAGCGCGCCCTTGCAGGCGCACCGCGCCGGACTGCGCCGATGCTTCATGACTTCGGCGAGTATCCTCGCCGCATGTTCGCGAACGGATGGATCGGACATGGCGCCTCGCACTGACTGGCTTCGACATGCGTCGAGTCGCCCCGACATGTATCGATAACGCGACGAACCCGCCGGACCCTACATCAATTCTTTCGCGATCTTCGTTGCCGTTGCGGGTTTGTGACTGCCCGCATTCTTCTTATTGCACCTCGTCGCGATGCGCGCGCCATCGACGACGCGATGCGATCGCTTCGTGGTGCGGCGCTGCATGCGATCGCGCGCACAAGATTCTTCGACGACCGAAAAAGCCGCGCTTTTCCGATGCGACGCTTGCGCGACTGCGTCATGCACAAGCCGTGAAACCTTAAGCACTTTCGTACGAATCCGTACGAATGCATCGATGCGATTCCGATGCAAGGGCCGCCAGACATGAGCGATGCGTCGCGCTTTCGCGCCCGCGCGCCGCCAGCGGCCGCATCCAGAACAGATGCGGCCGCGATGGAGTTCGCCTCACGTGCGATGCGGTGGCTCGCGTCGTGCGGCCGGATCGGCCGCGCGCGCGCTCAGGCCGCCGCGTCGCGGCGCAACGCCGGCCACGCGCGCAGCCGCCGCAGCGCTTCGTCGAGCACGGCCTCGGCCTGCACCAGCGCGATCCGCACCCGGCCCGCGCCGCCCGGGCCGAAGCCGCTGCCGGGAGCGACCAGCACGCCGGTGGCGTCGAGCAGGGCTTCGACGAAGTCCAGATCGTCGCCGTCGAAACCCGGCGGCAGCGGCGCCCACAGGAAGAAGGTCCCGTGCGAGGGCGCGATCCGCCAACCCAGCGCGGCGGCGCCGTCGACGAAGCGGCGCATGCGCGCGGCGTAGACGGCGCTGTTGCGCGCGGCGATGGTTTCCAGCTCGTCGAGCATCTCCGCGGCCACGCATTGCAGCGGCAGGAAGGTGCCGAAGTCGGCGTTGAACTTGGCCGCGCGGATCTTCGCCACCAACGCCGGCGCGCCGGCAGCGAAGCCGATGCGCCAGCCGGCCAGGCCGCAGGATTTGCTCAGGCTGTGCAGTTCCAGCACCCGCTCCAGTGCGCCCGGCGCCGGCAACGCGGCGCCGCCGAGCACGCCGCCGCGCGGCGGCTCGAACGCGATCTCGGCGTAGGCGCGGTCGATCAGCACGTACAGGTCGTGGCGCCGGGCGAAGTCCAGCACCTCGTCGAGCTTGGCCGGCGACAGCGCGATGCCGGTCGGATTGCTCGGCGAGCAGATCACCAGCACCCGCGCGCCGTGCAGTTGCTCGGCGCGGATCGACTCCAGCCGCGGCTGGCCGCGCTCGTCGCAGGCGAACAGTTCCACCCGCGCGCCGAGCAGACGCGCGGTGCTCTGGTAGACGGTGTAGGACGGATCGGGCATCAACACCGCCTCGCCGGGCTTCAAGCAGGCGAACAGGCTGTGGAAGATGCCCTCCTTGGAGCCGAGCAAGTCGATGACGTGGCGCTGCGGATCCAGCAGCGCCGGCGCGCCGGCCGGCAGGAAGCGGCGCTGGTAGTAGGCGGCGAAGCGCTCGCGCAGGCGCTGGTTGAGGTCGGCGCGGAATTCGCCGTAGCCGTGCAGGTCGTCGCGGCCGACGTAGTGCTGCAGGCGTTCGCGCCAGCGCCGCTCGGGGGCGAGATCGGGATTGCCGATCGACAGGTCCAACAGCGGCGCGCCGGCGAAACCGGGCGCGTCCTGGCGCGCGCGGTGGCGCTCGGCCAGGGTCTTGAGCAAGGCGAAAGCATCGCGCGGCGCGGACTGCGCCGGCGCGGGGTCGGTCATCGGGTTCATGGCGGCGATTCCGGATTCGGGGAGTGACGATCAGCGAATGGGTTTTTCGAACGCGCTCGCGCTCAGCGCGCGCGGCTGCGCGCGCAGCCGGGCCTGGAAGTCGTGGAACTGCGCCGCGATCAGCGCCACCGCGCGATCCCATTGCGCGTCGCTGCGTTGCTGCATCGGATACAGCAGGAAGCCGGTGGTGACCGCATCGGGATCGTTGTCGATGCGATAGCCCGGCACGATGCTGAACAACGGCAGGTCGTAGCCGGCGTTGACCCGGTCCCAACACTCCTGCATGAAGCCCAGGGCGAGGTCCTGCCGCGACGGCGCCAGCGCCAGCAGGTCCGGCGCGAACGGCGCCTCGAACACCAGCTCCCAGCCGAGGCTGGCGCGGTTGAGCACGCGGAACAGGCCGTGGCGCTGCAGCGCGTCGGCGAGCGCGTCGCGCGCCTGGTGCAGGCCGGCGAGGTAGTCGCCGTAACCGGCGCGGCCGAGCCGGCGCAGGTTCATCCACGCCGCCAGGATGCCTTGTCCCGGCCGCGAGTTCTCGAAGGTGTAGCGGTAAGCGCGGAACTGGCCGTACTGGAAATCCTGTTCGCCGTAGCGATAACTGCCGTCGCCGAGTTCGTCCATGAAGCGGCGGTCGCGGGCGACGAAGAAACTGCTCGCGTACGGGCACAGGCCGTCCTTGTGGAAATCCACGCCGAGCGAATCGAAGCCGTCGACGCCACGCAGACGGCGCAGCACTTCGGCGATGCGCGCGCGGCTGCGCGGATCGGGCACGCGCTCGCGCAGTTGCGCTTCGTCGGCGTCGAGCAGGCTCAGGTACAGCCAGCCGATCACGCTGTCCAGGTGCAGGTAGGGCCGCGCGGGCAGCTTGCGTTCGCGCGCGAACGCTTCGGCGATCTCGCGCACCTCGCGCGCGTCTTCGCAGTTGAAATTGATCGTGGTGCCGCCGCAGCACACGATCGCCGCGACCCGGCGCCCTTGCGCGTGCTGTTCGTCGAGCATGCGCCGCAGCGCCTCGGGCCGCATGCGTCCGTCGCTGCCGCTGGGCACGCGCAGGCAACGGCCCGAGCCCAGGCCGAGCAGGCTGGCGGCGTGCTCGACGCAGTAGTGCGCGCCTTCGCTGCACAGAATCACCAGATCGCGCGGCAGGCCGTCGCGGATCGACTCCGGCGCGATCCGGCTCAGCGCCGACTTGATCGCGTACATGATGGTGAACTTGCCGCCGTTGCAGGAGATCCCCATCGCCTGCGGCCAGCCGGCCCAGCGTCCGATCTTGCGCGCGACCTGCTGCTCGATCAGCAGCGCTTCGCCGCCGAACGCGTCCATCAGGCTGTTGGCGTTGTAGGCGGTGGCCAGCCAGGCCGCGGCGGTGGCTTCGACGCTGGGCTCGGGCACCATGTTGAACAGCGAATGCGGCGATTGCGGACGGATCGCGCCGCGGAAGTAGCGCGCGGCCTCGTCGAGCAGCGCCGCCTCGGCGGCCGGCGCATCGTCGTCGCCGCGCTCGAGCTCCTCCAGGTAAGCGAACGCGCGCGCCGGATACTTCGGCCCCAGCGCGGCGCGCGCGTCCGGCGCGAGCGCCAGTTCCGGCAAGGCGGCGAGATCGGCGCGCGCGCGCCGTTGCACGTGGCGGTCCAGTTCCAGGGTGCGCTCGATCAGCGCTTGCATGCGTTCCGGCGCAGCGGGCGCGGCCGCGGCTTCGGTTCGGGGCGGCAGGGCGAGGCGTTGCAGCATGGTCATGACGGTGTCTCCGGTTGCACGGCGGGAAGATCGGCCGCAGCCGCCGGCGCCGCCGCGGCCGTGCCGCGGCGCCACGCCAACCCGGCCAGGCCGGAACAGAACAGAGCGATGCCGAACCACTGCGCGGGCGCGATCGGCGCGCCCAACCACCAGCGCGCGTACAGCGCCGCGGCCGGCACTTCGACCAGCGCGAACACCGTCGCCAGCATCGGTCCGCCGAGCGCGATCGCGCGCACGTACAGCACGTCGGCGAACACGGTCGGGATCAGGATCAACGCCGCGATCCACAGCCACGCAGGGACGTCCGACAGCGCCGGCCACGCGGCCGGCGCGGCGCCGGACAGCGGCGCGAGGCACGCCGCGCCGAGGCCTAGGCTGAAACTCACCACCACCCAGGTGTCGAGCGGACCGAGCGCGCGCGCGAAGATCGGGAACAGGCCGTAGCACAGGCCCGACAACAGGCCCCAGGCGACGCCGGCATACCACGGCGCGGCGAACAAGCCGGCGGCAGCGGGTTCGCCGCGGCCGCACAGCACGCTCAGCGCCAACCCCGACAACGCGAGCAGCACCAGCCGCCACGCCGCGCCGTCGAGGCGTTCGCCGAAACACAGGCGGTCGATCGCGGCGGTGAACAGCGGCCCCATGCACAACAGCACGATCGCGAGACTGCTGCCGGCGCCGTCGACCGCGGCGGAGAACGACACGCTGCCCAGCGCCTGGCAGACCGCGCCGATCGCCGCCAGCCAAGCCCATTGGCGCATGCTCAACGCGCGCACCCGGCGCAGCGCCAGCGCGGCCAGCAAGGTGATCGCGAACGCGCCCCCCAGGCGCAGCAGCGCCAGTTGCGCCGCGCCCAAGCCGTAACCGAGCAGCGCGCGGGTGATGAGTCCCAGCGATCCCCACAGCGTGCCGGCGGCGAGCGCCAGCGCGATGGCCGCCAGCGGCGCGCCCGCGCGGGTTGCGGTGATCATGAATTACGTCCTTGTAGAACGGCGGCCCGGGGCCGCGCATCGGCCGCGCAGTGTCGTGCGCGCCCGTCTCAACGGTTGCGCGGGCAATCACAGATCCACCGGCCGACAGGGTCGGCAAACGCGGCGCATGACGGGCTTTGGAATTCAGGATCGCTTAGGCGCGGTCCTTCGACCCCATTCACGCCCGACCCATGCGTCGCTCATTAATCTGAACGCGCCCACTCACCGAGAGATGCGAATGGCCACCCGTTACTTCCTCAGCATTCCCGACGCCGACCGCGCCCGCGGCAGCGATGCCGATCTGTCCTTCACCGCGATCAGCTCGGAGGGCTTCGCTGCGCAGTTGCAGGACGCGCTGCGCAGCGATGCGCTGTTCGAGCGCTGGCGCGCCAAGCAGCCCGATCCGGACGAGGTCGATCCCAGCCTCGGTGCGACCGATCCCAACGCCACCGTCGTCGGCGAACAACGCGACCTGCGCATGGACCTGACGGTGGTGACCGCGCTGTCGGGCACCGTGCTCAAGCACCGCCTACGCCTGCTCGCCGGCAGCGGCTGGGAACTGCGCGACGTGACCGCGGCCTGAGCCGCCCGCGGCGGCGGGGCGTGCGCTACTCCGCCGTCTCGAACGGTTCGTCCGACAAGACCAGCAGCGCCTGCGCCATCGCCGCGATGTCCTCGCGCATGACCAGGCGCCGCAACCAGGCTTCGGGAATGCCCTGCACGCCGTAGAACGCGCCGGCGACCTGTCCGCAGATCGCCGCGGTGGTGTCGGCGTCCTCGCCGAGGTTGGCCGCGCGCAGGATCGCGGCCTCGAACGAGTCGGTGTGCAGGAAGCACCACAACGCGGCTTCCAGCGATTTGACGCTGTAGCCGCTGCCGCGGATTTCGTCCTCGCGCTTGCCGGCGTAGCCGCGCGCGTGGATCGCGGCGACTTTTTCGCTTTGCGGCGGCGGCATCGCCGGCGTCAGCACGGCGTCCTTGCCGGCGCCCATCAGCGCCGCGCGCACTTGGCTGGCGAACAGGCGCGAGCAATCCAGCGCCTCGGCCGCGCCGTGGGTGGTGCGGGTGGATTCGGCGGCGTAGCGGCGCAGGCGCTCGGGATCGCGCCGCCACAGCATCGGCACCGGCGCCAGCCGCATCAGCGCGCCGTTGCCGGCCGCGCGCGGGCCGGGATCGCCGGCGTAAGGATCGCCGCTGCGCAGGTAGCGGTCCAACGCGGCGCTCACCGTCGCGCCGATGTCGAAACACTCGCCGTTGCTGCTGAGATAACCGTGCGCGCGCCAGTTGCAATAGCGGTTCATCTGGTCGCGCGGATCGAAGCCGCGGCAATGCAGCAGGCTCGCGCCCAGGCACAGCGCCATCGAGGTGTCGTCGGTCCATTCGCCCGCGCGCAGGCCGAACGGGCCGCCGCCGGTCATGTCGGTCAGCGGCGCGAAATCGCCGCGCGCCTTGAATTCCACGGTGGTGCCGACCGCGTCGCCGCAGGCCAGGCCGAGCAGGCAGCCGAGGTAGCGTTCGCTCAGGTCGGGGCGCGCGGCGACGGCGTTCATGCGTCGGGCGACTCCAGGTTCTCGTAGCACTCCGGCACGAAGCGCGGGGTGCAGATCGCCAGGAACATCAGGTCGTCGTCGCCGAGGTTGGCGATGCGCTGCGCGGCGCCGGCGGGAATGAAGACGGTATCGCCCGGGCCGACTTCGGCCGGCGCGAGGCCCTCGACTTCGATGCGGCCGCGGCCGGTGTGGATCAGATAGCGCTCGGCGGTGCCGCGCAGGCGGTGCAGCTGCGTGGTCGTGCCCGGCGCGACGCGGATGCGGGCGATCGAGGCCTGCGCGTCGTCGGGCGAGTTCCAGTGTTCGACCACGTGGCAGCGTTCGCTGAGGTAGAACTCGGTCGGTTCGTCGCGGCGGACGATGCGCGGCTCGGTCATGGTTCGCGTTCGGTCGGGGCGGGAGCGCCGAGTCTAGCGCTGCCGGGCGGCAGCCAGTCCGACGTCGATCCGGCACCCGCCGCGCCGCGCCAGCCGGCACTGCGCGACGACTGCGGCGATCGCCGCCAACCACTCGATCCAGGCCGCTGCCGAACCCATGCCGGCGCCGCTCCGCGCGCCCTGTCGCAGGGCATCGCGGCCAGTATCGCGCCGCCGGCGGCGCGCGCCCAGGCGGCGCCCGCGCGGGCGCGGATCAGACGCCGACGCCGTGCGGCTGGACCACGCCGGTGGCGATGCCCACGACCACCAGCGCGATCAGCGCGATGGAGAAGCCGATGCGCCGGGTCAGCGCGTTGACGGTGCGTTTGCTGGTGCCCTTGTCGACCAGCATGTAATACAGGCCCGCGCCGAGGTTGTAGACGATCACGGCGAGAAACGCGGCGACGAACAGCAGTTTCATGGTGCGACCTTGCCCGGGTGGGCGATGGGGAACGGAAGAGTCAGGCGGCGACGCGGCGTGCGCGCAGCCAGCGCCAGCGCGCGAGCAGCGCCGCGGTCATCACCGCCAGGAACAGGCCGTAGGCGACCGAGGTCGCGAGCACCTGCTTCCAGATGGCGCCGGCGTGCGGATCGGCGTTGTACATGCCCCAGTGCATGCCCCAGAACGCCGCCAGCGTGGCCAGCACCAGGCTGGCGCTGTCGAAGACGGTGCGCGCGGCCGAGCGCGGCTGGCGCGGATAGGCCCAGAACAGCCAGGCCAGGATCGAGAACCAGGGGATGAACAGGATCAGCGCCAGGTTGAGTTCGATTTGCGGGTTCATGTCGTTGGACGCTTGCGCAGCCTTTGCTGCGGGGTCCATTGTTCGCCTATCGGCGCAGATTGCGTAGACTCAGATTCGGAGCAAAAAACCGGATCAGTCGCACAAAAGCTGGAGAACGGGACCGGGGACCGGGGACTCGGGACCCGGACGGCAAGCCTGGTCAACGCCCCGCTTTTCGGGTCCCCGGTCCCGGGTCCCCGGTCCCGAGCCCCCCGACATGACCCGCTACCAATCCCTCGCTGACGACATCGCCCGCTCGATCCGGCAAGGGCTGCTGCGGCCCGGGCAGCGGCTGCCGTCGGTGCGCCAGGCGAGCGCGGCGCGCAAGCTCAGCCCGGCCACGGTGTTCCAGGCCTATTACCTGCTCGAGGCGCAGGGGCTGGTGCGGTCGCGGCCGCGTTCGGGCTACTACGTCGCGCCGGCCGCGCAACGGCTGCCGCCGGAACCGGACACGGCCTCGGCGCCGCGCGGCGAGTCGCGGCCGGTCGACGTCAGCGCGCTGGTGTTCGACGTGCTGGAGTCGGCGATGGCGCGCGAGATCGTGCCGCTGGGCTCGGCCTTCATGAGTCCGGCGCTGTTCCCGCTGGCCAGGCTCGGCCGGGCGATGGCGCACGAGGCGGTGCACCTGGACCCGCGCAGCACCGTCGACGACCTCACCCCGGGCAACGCCGAACTGCGCCGCCACATCGCCCTGCGCTACCGGGTCGAAGGCGTCGAGCTCGGCGCGGGCGACCTGGTGGTCTGCAACGGCGCGATCGAAGCGCTGAACCTGTGCATCGCCGCGACCACCCGCCCCGGCGACGCGGTGCTGGTCGAATCGCCGTGTTTCTACGCCGCGCTGCAGACCCTGGAACGCCATGGCCTGCGCGCGGTGGAAGTGCCGACCCATCCGCGCGAAGGCATCGAGCTCGGCGCGCTCGAAGCGGCGATCCGCCGCCACGCGCCCAAGGCCTGTTGGGCGATGACCCGCTTCCAGAATCCGCTCGGCGCCAGCCTGCCCGAAGCCAAGACCCGCGAGTTGGTGCAACTGCTCGCGCGCCACGACCTGCCGCTGATCGAGGACGACGTCTACGGCGAGCTGCACTTCGGCGCGCGCGCGGCGCCGCCGGCCAAGGCCTTCGACACGCGCGGGCTGGTGCTGCACTGCTCCTCGTTCTCCAAGACCCTGGCGCCGGGCTACCGCATCGGCTGGGCCGCGCCGGGGCGCTACACCCAGCAGGTCGCGCGGCTCAAGCTGACCAACACCCTGGCGACCTGCGTGCCGGCGCAACTGGCGATCGCGCGCTACCTGCAGCGCGGCGGCTACGAGCGCCACCTGCGCGGGCTGCGCAAGACCCTGGCGCAACAGCAGGCCGCGTACCTGGACGCAGTGGCGCGGCACTTCCCCGCCGGCACCCGCGTCACCCGTCCCGACGGCGGCTATTTCCTCTGGATCGAACTGCCGCCGGGCCGCGACGCGCTGGCCTTGCAGCGGCAGGCCGCGCAACGCGGCATCAGCATCGCGCCCGGGCCGATGTTCTCGGCCGAACGCGGTTACGGCCGCTGCCTGCGGCTCAACTACGGCCACCCGCTCGATGCGCGGATCGAGGATGCGTTAGCGACCTTGGGCGCGCTTTCGGCGGCGCCACCGGCGTGAGCCGCTCGCGCACCGCCGCGCTGGCCTCGCGCAAGGCCTCGGCCTGGCGCTTGCGGCTGAGGTTGCCGAGCGCGCGCCGGTACGACCAGTCCACCAGTTCGCGCAGGTAGTCGGCCGGCATCTGGCGTACATCGACCACGGTGACCCAGTGGTGCCGGCCCATGAAGCGCGCCGGCTTGATCCCGGGGATGCCGGTCAGTTCGAGGAAGCGTTCGGCGTCGGCCCGGAAGCTGAAACGCCAGCGTTCGGGCTCGCTGGTCTTGAAGTAGGCGAAGAACTTTCCGCCGACGCTGTAGACCAGGATGTTCGATGGCGCGGCGTGGAGTTTTTCCTCGACGCCCGGATAGCTGCGGCAGACTTTCTTGAGAGCGTGGGTGTCCATCGGATTCGCGCGTGAGGACCGTCGCCAAGCATGCGCGGGTTTCGCCGCGGCGCAAAGATCGCGACGAACCCCGCCGCTTACATATGCGCCGTCACCGCCGGCGGCCGCTCCCAATCCTCGTCGCGCCCGTTGAGGTAGGCCACCGGCACCGCCGCCAGCCATTGCGGGGCGACGTCGAGGCAGGCAAGGCTCAACGACACGTAGTCGCCGCCGAGTTCCTCGACGTGGTTCTGGGCGAACACGTGCACGCCGCAGTGCCGGCAGAACCGGTGCCGCGCCACGCCGCGGCCGAAGCGATAGTCGGCCAAGGCGTCCTCGCCTTCGAGCAGTTCGAACGCCGACGGCGCCAGGATCGCGGCCCAACGCCGTATGCGCGCGCACAGCGAACAGTTGCAGCGCACGCTGCCCTGGGCGGGATCGACTTGCGCGCGGAAGCGAACCGCGCCGCAGTGGCAACCGCCGTGGAAGGTGCCGCTGTGTGGGGTGTGCTCGCTCATGCCGGACTCCGAGGGAAGGGCGACAAGCATGGCCGGCGCCTGCGGGCGGGTTCGGTCCTGGATTCGCCCGCCGCCGCGCACGGGCGATGCGGACGATCCTTCGGCAGTGCAGCGCAAACGCCGCCGTGCGCCAAGCGCACGATCGTCCGGATCGGGAGCGGTGTCGCAATGCGCCGGGCCTGCGCCGCCATCCATCGGCTGAAGCCGGCCGGCGCGGCGGCGGCGCGCAACGCGGTTGCTAAGCTCGGCGCGCCCGATCCCGGGCATCCAAGGAGTGGGAACATGGCCCGAAAGACGCAACTGGCAGCGCTGTGCACCTTCGCGTTCGGACTGAGCTTCGCCGCTGCCGCGTTCGCCGGCCAGGACTACGACCTGGCCTGCGTCTCCAACTGCCAGCAGATCGAGATCGAGCGGTGCCAGGCGGCGGGCGGCGGCGACGAATGCCGGCTGATCAATATCGACCACTGCTATTACCAGTGCCCGCTGATCTATCCGTGATAGGAGCTCGATCGAAGGCTTCGGATCGTCCTGGGCGCCTTGTCGGTCGCGACAAGGCGCTTTTCCGTTTCGGCGCCGGTAGCGCACGCGCGTTTTCGCGGGGCGGCGGGGTTCGTCGTCGTCGCGGGTTCGCGGTCGCGGCTTGCGCCGCTGCTACAGGCAGGCCATGCGGGTGCGGCGCGGTTTACATGTGCGAGGTCATCGCCGGCACTTCGAACCAGTTGTTGTGCAGGCCGTCCATGAACCGCACCGGCGCGGCGGCGAGGACGGCGTGGTCCACGTCCAGGCAGGCCACGTTGATCGCGTAGTACTTGCCGCCCAGCACTTCCAGTTCGCCTTCGCCGAAGGCGTGGATGCCGCACTGCTTGCAGAAGCGGTGGTGGCCGCTGAAGGTGCCGAACTGGTAGTCGCCCATCTGCGCCACGTCGCCTTCGAGCAGGCGGAACGCGTCGGGCTTCACGATCGCGCCCCACTTGCGCAGCTTGCCGCAGATCGAGCAATTGCAGCGCGAGGTGCCGGCGTCCAGGTCGAGGTCGACTTCGTAACGGATCGCACCGCAGTGGCAGCTGGCCTGGTAGGTCTGGACGGTCATGGCGGTGGCTCCGGTTCGGGTGGTGGCGGGCGGTTGCCCGGTTCGCAGCCAGATTACCCCGCTTTGAGGACAGGATATGTCCTCAATGGGTTCTACACTGGGCCCCATGCTCAAGACCTCGACCCGCCTGCTGCGACTGCTGTCGCTGCTGCAATCGCGCCGCCACTGGACCGGGGCGGAGTTGTGCGAACGCCTGGAGGTGGACGCGCGCACGGTGCGCCGCGACGTCGACCGGCTGCGCGAACTGGGCTATCCGGTGCAGGCCTCGGCCGGGGTCGGCGGCGGCTACCGGCTCGCCGCCGGCGCCAGCCTGCCGCCGCTGCTGCTCGACGACGACGAGGCGGTGGCGATGGTGGTGGCGCTGCGCAGCGCCGCCAGCAGCGTGGCGCGGATCGAGGACACCGCGGTCGGCCTGCTCGGCAAGCTCGACCAACTGCTGCCGGCGCGGCTGCGGCGCCGGGTCGGCGCGCTGTACTCGGTGACCCTGAGCCTGGGCCAGAACCAGGAAAGCCCCGATGTCGACACCCTGACCGAACTGGCCGGCGCCTGCCGCGACCATCGGCTGCTGGAACTGGACTACAACGACCGCGGCGGCCGCGCCAGCCAACGCACCATCGAACCGCTGCGCCTGGTCAACAGCGGCCGGCGCTGGTACCTGCTGGCCTGGGACCGCAGCCGCGACGACTGGCGGCTGTTCCGCGCCGACCGCATCCGCGGCCTGCGCTGCGGCGGCGGCTTCGTGCCGCGCAAGTTCCCCGAGGACGTGGCCGCCTACGTGCAGCGCTCGATCAGCCAGGTGATGACCGGCGAAGGCCTGCGCGTGCGCCTGCGCGGCAGCGCCGAGGCCCTCGCCCCGACCCTGCCGCCGTGGTGCGGCGTGCTCGAGCACATCGACGAGGGCAACAGCCTGCTGCATGTGCGCGGCGACAGCGCCGAGGAAATCCTGGCGCTGCTGGCGCTGACCGGGGTCGAGTTCGAGTTGATCGACGGCGCCGAGCGGGTGGCGCAGCTGCGCGAGGTGGCGCAGCGGCTGTTGCGCGGACTCGACGCGCAGGCCGGCTGAGGCCGCGGCTGCCCGAGCGCGCGGGAGGCCGGGCCCGCAGGCCCGGCCAGGACGCCGCCTCAATCGCCGGCGCAATCGGCCAGATACGTCGCGTGCAACTCGTCGTAGGCGGCTTCGCCCGGCGGCAGCGGCGCGTATTGCAGGTACTGCGGCACCAGCCACGCGCGCGCGTTCGCATCGGCGGCGTACATCTGGGCGAAGAAGCACGACGGCGAACGGTCGTCGAACCGCAGCAATCCATAGCCGTGGACGTTGTCGACGGGCTCCGCGCTCATGCGGTTTCCGCGCGCGCCGGCCACCGCCTTGAGAGTGCGTTCGGTCGCGTCGGCCAGGGCCAGGCGCCGGTCCAGTTGCACCTGAGCCAGGGCCTGGCGTTGCGACGGCGTCGCGTCCGGGCGCATGACGCCGGTCAGGCTGGTTTCCGCCAGCGCCGCGTGCCAACCCAGTGTCGCCGCCGGCCGCTGCGCCGCCTTGCGCGCTTCGATCATGGCCACTTGCCGGTGATGCTGCAGCGCCAGCGCCGCCAGTCCGGCCGCGTGCGGCGCGGCGGCGGAGGTGCCGTCCATGTAGCCGCCGCGCGTGGCGACCATGGTGTAGCTGGTCAGGTCGGGTTTGGGCGCGGACGACGGCGCCACGGGCAGGACGCCGCCCGGACCGAGCACCGGTCCGCGCGAGCTGTAGCTGGCGTCGATGAAATCGATCATCGACGTCGCTCCCACCGTCAACACTTGCGGCGAGTCGGCCGGCGAGTCCAGCGATCGCGCCATGACCCCATGCTCCAGTTCGTGCACCGTACTGAGGAACAGGCGCAGGAAATGCCCGGCCGACGGCGTCTTGCGCACGATCCGCACGCCGAAGATGCCGGCGCCGGAAACGCTCCCGGGGGGCGCATTCGCCACCACCGCGTCGCAGCGCCGGGTGTGGTCGGCCGCCGACGCGGCGTAGGACAGGCGTTCGGTCGGCAGCGCGCCCGGCCTGCCGTCCTGCGGGGCGTCGGCTTGCGCCACCACCGTCCAACCCGCCGGCTGCGCGACGATGCGCTCGCCGTCGCGTCGATCGCTCCTGCCATCGGTCCAGCGCACCAGCTGCAGACGGTAATCGCTGGCGGCGTTGCTCCAGCGCGTTGGCCAATCGCTCCAGGTCAGGCTCAGTTGGAATAGATGCAGGGCGCCGAGCTCCGGGTCGGCATAGAACGGAACGCAGTTGGCGAGTTCCGCATCGTCATCGCTGCGCAGCAGCGGACTCAGGCGCAGCACATTGACCTCTACCGGCGCCGCCGCGCCGCCGTCGTCCGGGTCGAAGTCCTGCGCCACCGGAGCGGCCGCGCCCGCGGTGGCCTGCCCGTCCCAATAGGAATGAGCGGAATTGCCCGCCGCGACGATCGTCACCACGCCGTTGGCGCGGGCCGCGTCGATGGCCTGGTACAGGCCCTGCGCCTCGCCGGCGCCCCCGGTGCCGTCGCCGGGCGCGCTGCCGATCTCGCCCAACGAGGTGTTGATCACTTGCGCGCGCGGCGGCCCGAGGCGCTGGTTGTTCGCATCCAGATTGGCCGCGTCCTGGATCGCGCGGGTCCAGTTGATCAACGAGAACGGCGCGTCTTCGTCGTCCAGGTCGCCGACGTCGTACAAGCGGTACTTCGCGCCCGGCGCGAAGTCGTAGACGATCTCGGTCACCGAATTGCCGTGCGAGGACTCGGCATGGCCGAAGATGCGCCCGTTGGCCGGAATTTCCACCGTATCCGCCGCCGCCGGCCATTCTCCGGCCTCGCGCAACGAGGCCGCCCGCGACCGGCCGAAACTGTCGATCACCGCGACGGTCAGGCCGGCGCCGTCGAGCCGGCGGCGCACCGCTTCGGGAATGCGCTCGGCCTCGCCGAACCCGCGCAGGAGTTCGGCGCCGCTCGCCGCGACGCCTGCGCTGACGGTGGCGGCGCTGGCCTGCGGCGCCAACCGGATCGCGGCCACCGCGTCCAGGCCGGCCAGCCATTCCAGCCGCGCCAACGGCACCGCCGCCAGCAGCGCCGGCGAGCCCGGGACGGCGTATGCGCGCAAGCCTGCGGCGTCGAGGCGCCGCTGCAGCGCCGCGCTCGCGCGGGCGAGCGCGACCGGCTCGACGACGGCGTCGTACCGCAACGCCAAGTCGATGCCGACCATGACGTTCTCGCCGTCGCGATGCGACGGCGGCAGCCCGACCCGGTCGAGCGCGGCGATCTGCAGCGCGGCGTCGGCGGCGCGCGCGCCCGAGCCGCGACGGCGCTGCTCGAACCATTGCAACGCGTGCAGCAGTTGCCCGCGACCGAGCTTGGCCTGGGCCGCGTTGCGCGGTTCGGGCGCGGCTTCGCCCGGGAATACGGCCGCGCGGGAGAACCCGTGCGCAAGCGCGTGGTGCGCGGGCGACGGTCGGGCATGGACCGACGGTGAAGGCGGCGATGCGTCGGCATGCGGCGATGGCGCCGATAAGGGCGATAGCGGCGATAGCGGCGAAGCAAGCCACAGCGCGCACGCGCACGCCGCGGCCAGCGCGCACAGGCGCGCAGTAGGGAGAGGTTTCATCGATAAGTATCCGGCAGGGGCGACGCCGCGCACCGCGGACGCCGTCGGAACGATGCCGGCCGCGAGATGGCCGGCCTGGAGTGCGAACCCATCGGCAGCGACCGATTGCCGACGAGTTCAAGGATTAAAACGCGAACTACATCGCATTTCCCCACTGATACTCGTCTGATTCATCGCGACAATCGCCCTCGAGCGGCGCAATGCGCCGCGACGACGCAACCGCGAAAACGCCGACACTGGCGGTCGCGGCATCGGCATCGGGGCCGTCGCGCAAACACCGACGGCGCCCGTCGCCGGGCGCCGTCGTCATTCGCAACCTTCGCTTCTCAGCCCAGATCGTGCAGCAGGTTGTCCGCCGCCTGCAGCGCCAGCGCGGCGATGGTCAGGGTCGGGTTCGCGGTCGCGGTGGTCGGGAACACGCCGCTGCCGACCATGTACAGATTGTCGTGGTCCCAGGATTGCTGGCGCGCGTTGAGCACCGAATCGCTGGGGCTGCTGCCCATGCGGTAGGTGCCGATGATGTGGCCGGCGCCGTAGAAGATGAAGTTCTGCCCCTGGTAGCGGAAGGTCGTGGCCGAGGCCTTGGGCCCGCTGAGCTGCGCGTTCTGCGGTTCGCGGGTGTACTCGGTCGCGCCCAGCGCCTTGAAGATCTGCGTGGACGCCTGCTTGGCCGAAACGAAGGCGTTGCGCACGTAGTCCTCGCGGATGCGGTAGGTCACCTGCGGCCGCGGCAGGCCGAGGCGGTCCTTGTACTGGCTCGACAAGGTCACCCGGTTGTCGGGATCGGGCACCTGCTCGATCAGGTAGCCCAGGCGCAGTTGCCGGATGTAGACGTCGTTGAGCGTCGTCGCCAGCTTGGAACCGAACAGCTGGCTGTACGCCGGCAAAGTCGGGTCGAACCGCAACGCGGTTCCCTGCGCGTTGACCGAGTCGCCGTTGAGCTGGCTGTTGTTCTGCCCGAACACGAAATCCGCGAGCGTGGTGTTGGGATCGTTGGCCGCCCAGTTCCAGCCCTCGTTGCCGATCTCGATGCGGTAGGCCGCACGCTGGCTGCGGAACGCGCCGTCGCGCGCGGCCTCGATGCCGGACGTCGCCAGCGGCCCGCGATAGGCATACACCGGTTTCTTGGCCAGGCCCCAGGCCAGGTACATCACGTGGTCCATGAGGTTGCGCCCGACCTGGTCGGAGCTGTTGGCCACGCCGTTGGGATAGCCGGGGTTGCCTTTGGACATCAGCAACAGCTTGGGCGTCTCGATCGCGTGCGCGGCCAGCACGTAGCGCTTGCCCACCGCGGTGCCGCCGCCGGTGGACGGGCCGGTCTGGGTGTCGTAGCTGAGGTAATCGATGCCGCTGACCTGGTTGCCCTTCAGGCGGATGTTGCTGGCCACGCTCTGGTACTGGATCTGCACGTTGCCGGTCTGCAACGCCTGGGCCAGGGTCACGGTGCCGTCGTACTTGGCCTGGATCGGGCAGATCGGAATGCAGTTGGTGTTGCCGGCGCACTGGCGGCGCTTGCCCGGACGCGAGTTGCGCCCCTGCGGCGTCGGCGTCACGAACAGCGGGATGCCGTCGATCTTCAGCGCGGTCACGTTCTGCTGGTACAGCGCGTCGTTGGTCGAAGGCACGATGCCCGGCATCGGGAAATCGTAGTCCGGCCCGTACACGCCGTTGGGCTGCACGTTGAAGGTCTTGTACAGGTCGACCATCGGATCGCGGTCGCTGGACACGCCGATCACTTCGGTCGCGGCGCGATAGTACGGCAGCAGCTGGGTGTAGAAGTTCGCGCCTCCGGGCCAGTCCACGCCCTGGCCGTACTTGGTCTTGAGCTGGAAATCGTTGGGCAGGTGCATCAGCGAGGTACCCAGCCAATGCCAGGTGGTGCCGCCCGCAACGCGTTCGTAGGAACTGCCGAAGGCGAAGGTCATCTGCGGGTCGCTGGCCGAGGTCGCCGCCTGCGGCCCGTAGACGAAATAGCACTGCTTCGGGTCCTGCCAGGCATTGATCTGCAGCACCGTGTAGCGCGGCGTGTTGAGCGTGGCCGGGTCGGGCTGGCCGAGCGGGTTGTCGGTACCGCTCGCGCCCTGGGTGGTCGGTGGGTACGGCGACTCCGGGGTCTTGGCGTCGGCGGTGAAGAAGGTCTGCATGTAGTCCTCGCGGCTCTTGGGCACCGGCGGCCCGCCTTCGAGGATCAGCACTTTCTTGCCGGCCTTGCCGAGCTGGTAGGCGATGATCGAACCGGAGATGCCCGAGCCCACGATCACCACGTCGAAGCCGCCGGGAGGGGTGACGATGCTCATACCGGATTCTCCAGATAGGCCGACAGCGGCGGCGGGTCTGCAGCCCAGTAACCGTAGTTGTAGGTCGAGCTGCCCATCGGATGCGATTGCATCACCCGCCACACCAGGCCCTGGGTGTAGCTCTCGGCGGAGATCACGCTGCTGAAGGTCTGCCCGCGCGAGGGACTGTTGTCGTACTGCACGGTCGGCCACGCGCCGGCGTACCACAGGAAGATCAGTTGCCGCATCGCCAATATCTGCGCGGGCGAGGTGCCGCTGCCGGCGAGCATCTGGCCGACGAGTTGCTCCTCGTTGCCCGGCTTGCCGCCGGCCGCATCGAACAGCGCCTTGTAGCGCTGCAGGATCTGCTCGGCCATGCCGTCGGGCAGTTTCTCGTCGAACGCCTGCAGGTAGACGGCCTTGATTCCGACCGGATCGATTTCCGGCGCGATCGCCTCGCTGGCGAAGCCGGTCAGGCCGACGCTCATGCTGACGAAGTAATCCATGTAGTCGAACACCATGTCGCTGTCCCCTTATTGCGCGCGCTGCAGCAGGTAGGTGAAATCCGAAGGCAGTTGGCTGTTCATGGTCGCGTTGTTGTGGCAGGCCATGCAGCTCGACGAGGCCTGCGGCACCCGGCCCTGGATGTAGGTTTCCAAGGTGGCGTTGGCGAGGAAGCTCGGCGCGGGATTGCCGGTCGGGTCGATCGGGTTGTTGGCCTTGGTCGGCCACTGCGTGCTGATCAGCTCGTAGTTGGCCCAGACCGTGCCCGGATAGTTCTTCTGCAACAGCGCCTGGTAGGTCGCGTTGAGCCGCTTGGTCGAGTCGGTCAGCGGAATCTCGCGCATTACCTGGGTCGGCACGGTGTGCGGGTTGTTGGGATTCCACGGCCGCGGCGGCGGCTGGTTGACCTGGCAGGTGGTGCAGTTCTTGTCGAAGAAGTTGTAGCGCGGCTTGTCGATCGGCTCGCCCTGGGTCGGCACGTTGTCCACGTGCTCGAAGGTCGACCACACCCACTGCGGCGCGCTCTGGGTCTTGTGCGCGATGTGCAGGCCGACCAGGCCCATCGTCTGCAGCTTGCACGCCGCCTGCACGCCCTCGTTCTCGTCGGGATTGGTGTAGACCAGCGCCTTGGCGGTGTGGAAGCGGGCGGCGTTGTCGTTGGCGCCGAGCACCTTCCACGCCGACTTGATCATGATCGCGCCGACCTTGGGCGAGCCCTTGGGCAGGGCGAAGTTCGCGGGCTTGCCGAACTTCTTCTGCCCGGCCGTGCTGTACAGGCCGTTGGCGACGATGTTGTCGAACATGTCGCGGTTGGTCAGGATCGCGAAGCGCACGTACTGGCCGTTCTGGTCGATCAACGGGCCGGTCTCGAACGGCTCGCCGCTTTCGTCGAGCACGTTGGGGGTCTTGCCGACCTGGGTCAGGCGCAAGGTCGCATCGCCCAGGCCCTTGCACACCGCCGGCGGCGGGGTGTCCTGGCCCCACGGCGGCGGAGTCGCGCCGCCGGGCAGGAAGATCTCGCGGCTTTCCTTCCAGTTCTCCCACACCGTCGGCACGTCCGGGCCGATGGTCGCGCCGGGCTTGGGATTGCCGTCGGGCCCGGCCGGCCAGTTCACCGCGACGAAGGACTGCCACGACAGCAGGTCGAAATCGTCCTGCAGGTCCTGCAGGTCGGGATTGGCCTGCGGCACGCTGACGTCCTGCGGAATGGTCGGGCTCAGCGGCGGCGGCGGCGGCCCGTCGTTCCACCGCTGTTGCGCAGTGGCCTGGGCGGCGGCCTCGGGCTTGACGTTGCCGTCGCCGCAGGCGGCCAGCGCGAGCGTCAGCGCCGCCGCCAGCAGCGGCAGCGCCGGCGCGCGCGCGCCGGCGGCGAAGGTATGGAAGGTCTGCGGCATGTCCTGCTCCCCTGGCTCCTCGATGAGCGAAGCGGAGGCTTCCGCTTCGCGGCGAGACGGCCCGGGCCAGTGCGCGCGGCCGCGCGCTGCGCGGTCGTGGCGACGTCGGCTGGCTGGCATAGCGCGGGCTGCTTCGCGTCGGGAACGCACGCTAGCCGCGCGCGCCGGGCGAAAGTGCGATGCGCCAAGCAAAAGCCGCGCGCGGCGCGCAAGCGCGAACTCGTCCGGCGCGTTTGTCCTCGGCGCGGACGCGATTGCGTATGAACCTGTGGGGCGATGCGGCCCGCGCCTCGGCGGCGGCGGCGCCGATGTGAGCGTGAGTGAGCGCTGTTGCGTCGCAGCGCGGATTTGCGCGGACAGGCGCGGATCGACGCGGCGCGAGCGCGCTCGCCCCAGCGACGGCGATGCCCGTCCGAACCAGGCGGGAGCGCGCAGAGGTTCGCGACGCCGACTCGCGGATTCGGCGTGGCCGCTCATGCGCGGCCCGACGCCACCTCCACGCCGAACGAAAAAAGCGCCGGACCGAAGTCCGGCGCCCCGGGTGCGACCCGCGCCGCATGCGCACGATGCGGGCCGCCGACCCTACGGCGCGGCCCCGGCACGGGTCCGCGCCGCTGCGGTGCTCAGCGCGCGACGGCCGCCGCCGCTGCCGCCGCGCAGGCCACGCTGTTCTCCTGCGCCAGCGTGTCGTAGCTCTTCTGGCCCTGCGCCTGCACCGGCAGCAAGGCGCGGTAGCGGGCGTCGTAGGTCGACGCCAGCAGGCAGGCCGCCGACTGGGCGTGGAACTTGAGCCGGCCGTTGCCGAAGCTGCTGTCGAAGCCGGCCGCGCCGAGGTCGTTGCCGCCGGTTGCGGCGACCCTGACCAGCGAGTCGTAGGTCAGGTCGGCGAGATCGACGCGGCGCTGGCGCAGTTCGGTCTCGCGCTGCGCCTTCTGCGCCGCGGTGGCGTTGGCCGGCAACGCCGCGGGCACGGTCGCGTCGGTGAGCTGGCGCTGGTGCTGCAGGCCGAGCAAGGCCAGCGCCGCGGCGTGCGGCGCCGCCGCCGAGGTGCCGTTGAAGCCGGCGCTGGACTCGGTGCTGACCACCGCGAAGCTGGCCAGGTCGGGCTTGGCGTTGCCCGCGGCCTGTCCGGCCGGACGCGCGCCGCCGGCGGCGAGCACCGGGCCGCGCGAGCTGTAGGCCTCCAGCGCCGAAGTCGCGGCGTTGATCGCCGCCACCGTGATCGCGCTGGCCGAATCCGACGGCGGCAACAGCGAGCGTTCGTTGGAGCGGAACTCCGGATCGATCGCCTTGCTGCCCATGATGCGCAGGAAGTTGGCCGCGCCGGCGGTCTTGCGCAGGATGCGCACGCCGAAGATGCCGCCGCGGATGTTCGGCGCGCCCGCGAACGCGTTGTTGCACAGCGCGGTCGAGTCGGCCTGCGGCGGCTTGTAGTTGACCAGTTCGATCGGGCGCTGGCCGGCGCCGCCGTTCTGCGCGGCGTCCGACGAGGCCACCTGCACCCAACCGGCCGGCGTCGGGTTGATCCAGGTCCAGGTCGACCAATCGAACACGCGCTGGGTCACCGCGTCGCGCCAGCGCACCAGCTCCAGTCGGTAGTCGGCGTCGGTGGCGTTGGTCGCGCTCTGCCAGTCGTTCCAACCCATGGCGGCGAACAGCGACCAGGTCGACGCGCTCGGTTCGCTTAACCCCACCGGCGTGCACTGCGCCTGCGCCGCGGGCTGGCCCAGCACGCCGCTGGTCGGCAGCAACACCATCACGTTGGACGGCCGGGCGGTGCCGTCGGGATTGAGGTTGGCGGCGCCGAAGTTCTGATAGACGTTGGCGCCGGCGCCGGCGGTGCTGTCGCCGTCCCAGTAATGCTGGCCGTGGTTGCCGGCGGCGTTGAGCACGATCGCGCCGTTGGCCGCGGCGGCGGCGATGGCGTCGTACAACCCCTTGAACTCGCTGTTGCTGGTGCTGCCGTCGCCCGGCGAGAACGGATAGTTGAAGCCCAGCGAGGCGGTGATCACCTGCGCGCGCGGCTCGCCCTGCGGCACGTTCTGGGCGTTGAGGTTGGCCGCGTTCTGCACGCCCGACACCCAGGCCGCGTCGCTGCCGGAGACGTCGTAGGCGCGGAAGCTGGCGTTCGGCGCGATGTCGTAGACGATCTCGGTCACCGCGTTGCCGTGCGACTCGCCCGTGTAGCCGAACGCGCCGGCCGGGCTGGCGATCTTGGTCAGGCGCGCCGCCGCCGGCCAGTTGCCGCCGGCCTGCAGCGCCGCGACCTGGCCGTTGTTGTCGCCGAACTGGTCCATGATCGCGATGGTCAGGCCGTCGCCGCGCAGTTCGCGGCGCAGCGCCTGCGCGACCACCGCCGAGTTGCCGAACGCGCGCAGCGTATCGAGCGCGCTGGCGTTCGCGCCTTCGGTGTAGGCGACCGGCTCGGCGATCGCCTTCAGGCCCACCGTCGCGACCTCGCTCAGGCCCGCGACCCATTCCAGCTTGTCCAGCGGCACCAGCGCTTCCAGCGCGGGCGAGCCGTTGATCGCGGCGGCCCGCACGCCCTGGGCGAGCAAGGTGTCGCGTAGCGCGTGGCTGGCGCGTTCGAGCAGGCTGGGGTTCTGCAGTTCGTCGAAGCTCAGCGCCAGGCCGACGCTGACCTTGACCTTCTCGCCCTCGCGCCAGCGCCCGGGGATGCCGGCGCGCTCCAGAGCGGCGATCTGCGCCGCCGCGGTCGCGGCGCTGCGCGCGGCGCTGCCCGAGGCGGGACCGCCCGCGCCCGCACCGGCGCTGCGCGCGGCCGGACTGGCGGCGAAGGACTGCACCGCTTCGAGCAACTGGCCGCCGCCGAGCTTGGCCTGCGCGGGGTTGCGCGGCGTCGGCGCGGCATAGGCGACCGGACGCAGGCTGGCGGCCGCGGACGGCGGCGCCGCGGCCAGCGCGCGGCTCGAATCGCCCGCCACCGGCGCCTGCGACGAGGCCTGCGGCGCGGGCGCCTGGCGCGACCACACCAGCACCGAGGCGCAGGCCGCGGCCAGGCCGAGCACGGCGAACTTGTTCGGAGAAAGCTTCTTCATGGACCGTTCCCGAGTTCGATGGGACGAACGGCCGCGCCTTGCGTCTGCGCGCAGCCGTCCGCCTCGCAGCGTCCGGCCTCAGGGCCGCGCGCCTGCGAAAGAAAGGATGTAGGTGGAGTTCGAGCGCCTGAAACTTCGGCTTTCCGTGGCTTTGTTGCGCGCTCCCTTAGTCAAACGCGCGTCATGCGAAATCCCCCCACTCACGGGTGGAATTTCGCTAAGAACGAATCGCCATGAAATCGGCACTGGGGTGATCGCGCGGCGGTGCGTTGCAAGCACAGCGCTCGCCGCGTGCGCCGCGGCCATGCCGCGCGCGAAGAAACCCAGGCGACGCCGACCGCGCGGCGGACGAAACGGTTTCGTCGGAAACGATCGCGCCGGCTTCGGCGCCGCGCCGCCTTCAGCCCAGCGGCAAGCCGCGCGCCAGGCTCACTTCCGCGCGCGGCGGCGCGCCGAACAGGCGCTTGTATTCGCGCGAGAACTGCGACGGGCTCTCATAGCCGACGCGGTGCGCCGCGGCCACCGCCTCCATGCCGTCGATCATCATCAGCCGGCGCGCCTCGTGCAGGCGCAGATGCTTTTGGAACTGCAACGGCGACATCGTGGTCACCGCCTTGAACTGATGGTGCAGCGACGAAGTGCTCATGTGCAGTTCGTCGGCGAGGTCTTCGATGCACAGCGGCAGCAGGTAACGCTGGCGCAGCATCGTCACCGCCTTGGCGATGCGGTGCGAGCGGCTGTCGTTGAGCGCCAGCGCGCGCAGGCGATGGCCGAGGTCGCCCATCAGCACGCGGTAGAAGATCTCGCGCAGCGCCATCGGCGCCAGCACCGGCAGGTCTTGCGGCGTATCGAGCAGGCGCATCAACCGCAGCACCGCGTCCATCAGCGTCGCGTTGACCCGCGCCGCGTACAGGCCCAGGTCCATGCCGACGCCGTCGCGCGCCTCGCGCGAGCGCTCGCCCGGCGGCGATTGGCCGGCATCGACGATCAGGCGCGCGATCTCGGCCGGATCGATGTCGATGCGCAGGCACAGGTAAGGCTTGTCCGGCGTCGCCTCGACCACCTGCCCTATCATCGGCAAGGTCACCGACACCACCAGATAGTTGAGCGGGTCGTAGTGATAGACGCGATCGGACAGCGTCACCACCTTGCGTCCCTGCGCGACCACGCACAGCCGCGGTTCGTACACCGACGGCGAGCACTCGGTCGGCCGGTCCATCCGGATCAGGTGCAGCTGGCGCACGTCGGTGCCGTGGACGCCGTCGCCGGCGACCGTCAATCGGGCAATCCGGTCGACCAACTCGGCCTGCTGGGCGCAATGCCCGCGCTGTGCGATGGTATCGGCGGAAGTGCTGGCGCTCATGGCTTCCCGTGGGCGGTCGGGGTGACACGATTATCGGTATGAATCTGTCCTGACACTGTGCCGCTTCGGCCGAATTGCAGGATCGTGCAAGGATGCGGCAGTAATGTACTAACGCGTCCGCGCTTTCGGGCCTACCTTAATCGCGCTCCCCCAGCGGTTCGAGCTGCGCCCCGCGCAGGCGGTCCGGTGGGCGGCGGCCCGGTGTCCCGTCGCGCGCGACGGCGGCGGCCGCGGCCCGCGCGCCGGCCCGGAGCCGCCGGCGGGCCGGCGCGCGAGCGCCGCCGATCCGCCCAGCCAGCGAGGCACGCCAGCCCCCACGCGTTCGATCCGCCGCCGCCCGCCGACATCGCCGGCGCGGCGCGCCTGACGAATTTGTCAGCGCGGCGACAGCCTCGCGTATGTACGCGCCGCCTACAGTTGCGACGTCGGCGCGCGCCGAAGCCGCGGCTGCCGGCCACGCATCCGCCGCAGCGTTGCGGCACGCATACGAATCATTCCACGCGGTACGGCTGCGCGACGGCCGCGCTGCGTGGAGACTTCGCACCACTCATCCAGCCGTCGGAACCTGACACGATGTGGATAGTCCAATACGCCCTGAGCCGCCGCTACACCATCGGCGTCCTGGCGATCCTGATCCTGCTGTTCGGCGTGCTGTCGGCGCGCAAGATGCCGACCGACATCCTGCCGGAAGTCGGCATCCCCTCGGTCAACCTGGTGTGGACCTATAGCGGCCTGCCGGCCGCCGACGTCGCCGCCAAGATGACCTCGTTTTCCGAGGCGGCGATCCTCAACACCGTCGACGACCTGAAAGAAGTCCGTTCGGAGACGCTCAACGGCGCCAGCATCGTGCGCATCGACTTCCAGCCCACGGTCAGCCTCGACCGTGCGCTGGTGCAGATCACCTCGGTCTCGCAGACGATCCTGCGGCGCATGCCGCCGGGCACCTCGCCGCCGCTGGTGGTGCGCAACAACGTCTCCTCCACGCCGGTGCTGCAGTTGGTGCTGTCGTCGGACTCGCTGACCGAGGCCCAACTCTACGACTACGCGCGCCTGCAGCTGCGCTCGCAGATCCAGACCATCCCCGGCATCCGCATGACCCTGCCCTACGGCGGCGCGCCGCGGCAGATCATGGTCGACCTCGATCCCTCGCGGCTGCAGACCTACGGCCTGACTCCGGCCGACGTGACCGCAGCGCTGGAGCGCGGCAGCCCGACCCTGCCGTCGGGTTCGATCCGCGAGGGCGCGCGCGAGATGCAGATCTCGATCGACACCAGCCCGGCCACCGCCAGCGAGTTCCTCGACATCCCGGTGGCCTCGCGCGCCGGCACCGTGATCTACGTGCGCGACGTCGCCTCGGTCCGCGACGGCGGTGCGCTGCAGACCAATGTGGCGCGCATGGACGGCTCCAGCGCGGTGTCGGTGGCGCTGATCAAGCTCGGCGGCGCCTCGGCGGTCGAGATCGTGCGCGCGGTGCGCGAGCGCCTGCCCGAGATCGAAGCCTCGGCGCCGCCGGGCACGCGCATCCACGCGATCTTCGACCAGTCGGTGTTCGTCGACAACGCGATCGGCTCGATCGAGCACGAAGCGGTGCTGGTCGGCCTGCTGGTGGCGCTGGTGGTGCTGGTGTTCATCGGCTCGTGGCGCTCCAGCCTGATCGTGCTGTCGGCGATCCCGCTGGCGCTGCTGGCGTCCGTCGCGATGCTGCATCTGCTCGGCTACACCTTCAACGTGATGACCCTCGGCGGCCTCGCGCTGGCGATCGGCATCCTGGTCGACAACGCGGTGGTCGACGTCGAGAACACCAACCGCAACATCGCGCTCGGCAAGGACGTGCGCATCGCGATCATCGACAGCGCCAAGGAAGTGGTGTTCCCGGAAATGGTCTCGACCATCTCCATCTGCATCGTGCTCACCCCGATCCTGCTGATGACCGGCCTGTCGGCCTGGGTGTTCACTCCGCTGGCGCTGGCGGTGATCTTCGCCATGCTGGCCTCGTTCCTGCTCTCGCGCACGCTGATCCCGGTGCTGTGCTACCTGCTGCTGCCGGCCGACATCCGCAGCCGCGCCAACCCGCGCTGGGCGCCGGAAAAGCTGCTGCTCAACGTCAACCACAAGGTCGAACACCGCCTCGACTCGCTGCGCGACAAGCACCACGCGCTGCTGGTCAAGCTCGGCCACCACGGCGGCGTGCTGGCCCTGGCCGCGCTGCTGGTGTTCGCGCTCGGCGCCGGCGCGGCGATGTCGCTGGGCCGCGAATACTTCCCGCAGGTCGACGCCGGCCAGCTGCGCCTGCAGGTGCGCCTGCCGACCGGCACCCGCCTGGAGGAGACCGCGGCCAAGCTCAGCGAGATCCAGCGCGAGATCCGCGCGATCATCCCGCCGAACGAACTGCAGACGGTGTACGAGCAGATCGGCGTGCCCGACGCGATCAACCTGTCGCTGGTCGACAGCACCGTGGTCGGTTCGTTCGAAGCCGAGATCATGCTGCAGCTGCGCTCGCCGCACGCCAACAGCCACGACTACCTGGTCAAGATCCGCAAGCGCATCGCCGAGCGTTTCCCCGAGGTCAAGCTGTTCGAGCGTCCGCCGGACGCGACCAGCCGCACCCTTGCCGGCTCCGCCGCGGCCGCGTTCGAAGTGCGCCTGATCGGCCGCGACGTGCCCGGCAACATGGCGCTGGCGCGCGAGATCGAAAAGCGCCTGCATCAGGTGCCCGGCGCGGTCGACATCTCGCTGCGCCAGGTGCTCGATCTGCCCGAATATCAGGTCAAGATCGACCGCACCCGCGCCGCCCAGCTCGGCCTGGACCCGCAGCAGGCCGCGCGCGCAGTGCTGGCGGTACTCGGCTCGGCCGGCACGGTCTCGCCGGTGTACTGGACCGACACCGTCAACGCCATCGCCTACACCGTGCAGGTGCAGGCGCCGCTGACCCAGATGCAGGACATCGACCAGCTGATGAATTCGCCGCTGCGCATCGGCGCCAATGGCGAAGCGGTCCTGCTGCGCAACATCGCCACGGTGGTGCCGCGCAAGGTCCCGGCCAGCATCGCCCGCACCACGCTGGCGCCGACCATCAGCGTCATCGCCAATGTCGAAGGCACCGACCTGGGTTCGGTCTACGACAAGCTCAGCGCGATCACCCAGGAACTCAATGGCCAGCTCAAGCCCGGCAACCGCATCGAGATCGTCGGCCAGGCCGGCGAGATGCAGAACGCCTACGGCGAACTCGCCGCGGGCCTGGTGATGTCCGCGATCCTGGTATTCCTGGTACTCGTGGTGAACTTCCAGTCGTGGATCCAGCCGGCCGTGGCCATGTCCGGCCTGCCGATCGCCATCGCCGGCGCCGCCATCGGCCTGTTCGTCACCGGCACCCCGCTGAGCGTGCCGGCGCTGATGGGCGTGATGATGGTGATCGGCGTGTCGACCGCGAATTCGGTGCTGGTGACCAGCTTCGCGCGCGGATTGATCGCCGACGGCCACGATCCGGAACTGGCCGCGTACGAATCGGCCGCGGTGCGCCTGCGCCCGGTACTGATGACCGCCAGCGCGATGATCCTGGGCATCGTCCCGATGGCGATCGGCCTGGGCGACGGCGGCGAGCAGAACGCGCCGCTGGGCCGCGCGGTGATCGGCGGCCTGCTGTTCGGCACCCCGGCCACGCTGATCCTGGTGCCCTCGATCCTCGCCGTCGTCGGCCGCCGCCGCAAGCCGGCCGGCGACGAAGACGCCGCCGCCACGAACCTCCCCGCCGCCGCCCCGGGCGACGGCGCCCCCGCTGGAGTCAACGCATGAACCGCACCCTCCGTACCCTCGCTCCCCTGCCGCGCGCCGCGCTGAGCGCCGCGGTCGCCGGCCTCGTGCTGTTCGCCGCCACCGGCTGCGGCCGCAGCGAAGCCGAGACCGCGCAGGCGCCGGCCACGCCCGAAGTGCTCACGGTCAAGGCCAAGGCCGCCGAGCCGGTCTACGACCTGAGCCTGCCGGCGCGCGCCCAGGCCGGCGAATCGGCGGCGCTGTACGCGCGCGCGACCGGCTTCGTCAGCGAACGCAAGGCCGAGCTCGGCGACAAGGTCGGCGCCGGCCAGGTGCTGGCGACGATCTCCGCGCCGGAAATCGACCAGGCCGTGCGCGAGGCGCGCGCGGTGCTCGCCCAGGCCAACGCCGACGAAGAACTGGCCAAGGTCAACTACCAGCGCGCGCAGCAACTGATCGGCTCGGGCGCGGTGTCGAAGGAATACTTCAGCGACCGCAAGGGCAACTTCGATGTCGCCGTGGCCGCGCGCAACGCCGCCCAGGCGCGGCTGACCTCGGCGCTGGAGCGGCAGTCCTTCACCGCGGTGCGCGCGCCGTTCGCCGGCGTGGTGGTGGCGCGCAACATCGAGCGCGGCGACCGCGTGGTCGGCGATTCGGCCACCGCCACCGTGCCGATGTTCGAAGTCGCGGTGCTCGACCCGCTGCGCGTGGTCGTGGACGTGCCGCAGAACGTGTCGCTGCAGATCAGCAACGGCCTGCAGGCCGAAGTGAGCTTCCCCGAACTGCCGGGTCAGGTGTTCCAGGCCGAAGTCGCACGCAGCGCCCGCGCGCTGTCGCGCGACGCCGGTGTGATGCGCACCGAACTGCGCCTGCCCAACCCCGACGGCCGCATCCCCGCGGGCATGGTCGGCAGCGCCCGCCTGCACCTGCCGCGCGCGGCGACGGCGGTGGTGTTGCCGGTCTCGACCGTCGTGCAGCGCGCCGCCGGCACCCAGGTGGCGACGGTGACGCCGGGTTCGACGCTGACGTATCGCGACGTGACCGTGGGCCGCAACCTCGGCAACGAGATCGAAGTGCTGACCGGCATCGCCCCGGGCGACACCGTGGTGCTGGCGCCGAATGCGTTGTTGGCCGAGGGCAACAAGGTCAGCGCGAAGGCGCTGCCGCCGCCGGCCAAGAAGTCCTGATCGGTGGGAGGGCCTTCAAGCCCGATGCTTTCGTTTCGGATCGTCGCGATCCGAGCCAAAGGCATCGGGCCTGGACGCCCACCCACAACGGCACAGGCCTCGCGCCCCACCCTCGTCCCCGCCTGCGCGGGGACGATGCGTTTGTGGGAGGGCCTTCAGGCCCGACGCTCTTGTGTCCGCTCGTCGCGGCCAGCCGCAAACCCCGTCCGCATCAGCCGCGCAAGGCCTTGGCGTGATGCGCGAGGTGCTCGCCGATGAAGCTCGAGATGAAGTAATAGCTGTGGTCGTACCCCGGTCGCAGCCGCAACTGCAGCGGATGCCCGGCCGCTTCGCACGCCGCTCGCAACAGCTCCGGCTTGAGCTGGTTCGCCAGGAATTCATCGTCGCCGCCCTGATCGATCAGCAGCGGCAACCGCTCCTGCGCGCCCGGCACCAGCGCGGTCGCGTCCCACGCCAGCCATGCCTCGCGATCCTCGCCCAGATACGCCGAAAACGCCTTCTCGCCCCACGGCGACTGCGACGGCGCGGCGATCGGCGAGAACGCCGACACGCTGCGGTAGCGCCCCGGATTCTTCAGCGCGATGACCAACGCGCCGTGCCCGCCCATCGAATGGCCGCTGATCGCGCGCGCGCTGGTGGTCGGGAAATGCGCATCGACCAGCGCCGGCAGTTCGTCGACCACGTAGTCGTACATGCGGTAGTGCTGCGCCCACTTCGGCCGGGTCGCGTTGAGGTAGAAGCCCGCGCCGATGCCCAGGTCGTAACCCTCGGCATCGGGAATGCCCTCGCCGCGCGGACTGGTGTCGGGCGCGACCAGGATCACCCCGTGCTCGGCCGCATACCGCTGCGCGCCGGCCTTGGTGATGAAGTTCTGTTCGCTGCAGGTCAGGCCCGACAGCCAGTACAGCACCGGGCAATCGGCGCTCTCGGCCTGCGGCGGCAGGTAGACGCCGAAACGCATCGTGCAGCCCAGGGTGGTGGCGGTGTGGCTCCAGACTTGCTGGCGGCCGCCGAAGCAGCCGTGGGATTCGATTTTTTCCATGTTCGCTCTCTCAGCGGCGCAGCGTGGATCCGTTCGGATTGACCGCCAGTTCGTCCACGCGCTGCGGATAGAACGGCTTCTTTTCGTCGAGTTGGTAGAACAGCAGGCCATGCAGGCCGACGACCTCGCGCTTGGGCACGCGGTTGCGCCACAAACGCTCGAACACCGGTTCGAGCGCGGCCGGCGGATGCCGCGCGAGGACTTCGTCGATGAAGGCGACGTCCTGGCCCGGCGGGAACAGCAACGCGAAATCCGCATCGTCGAGCGCGAACACGTCGTAGACGCAGTTGATCGCGCCGTCGACGACCTGGACGTTCTTCATCGCCGCCTCAGAAGTGGATCACCGTGCGGATCGACTTGCCTTCGTGCATCAGGTCGAAGGCCTCGTTGATCCGCTCCAGCGGCAGGGTGTGGGTGATGAACGGGTCCAGGTCGATCTCGCCGCTCATCGCCTGCTCGACCATGCCCGGCAGCTGGGTGCGGCCCTTGACCCCGCCGAACGCGGTGCCGCGCCACACCCGCCCGGTCACCAGCTGGAACGGACGGGTCTTGATCTCCTGGCCCGCGCCGGCCACGCCGATGATGACCGACTCGCCCCAGCCCTTGTGGCAGCACTCCAGCGCCGAACGCATCACCTCGACGTTGCCGATGCATTCGAAGCTGAAATCGACGCCGCCGTCGGTCATCTCGACCAGCACGTCCTGGATCGGGCGCGCGTGGTCCTTCGGATTGACGCAATCGGTCGCGCCCATCTTCTTCGCCAGTTCGAACTTCGACGCGTTGGTGTCCACGCCGATGATGCGCCCGGCCTTGGCCTGCACCGCGCCCTGGATCACCGCCAGGCCGATGCCGCCGAGGCCGAACACCGCGACGGTGTCGCCGGGCTGGACCTTGGCGGTGTTGTGGACCGCGCCGATGCCGGTGGTGACGCCGCAACCGAGCAGGCAGACCTTCTCCAGCGGCGCCTCGGGATTGACCACGGCCAGCGAGATCTCCGGCACCACGGTGTACTCGCTGAAGGTGCTGCAGCCCATGTAGTGGTGGATCGGCTGGCCTTCGTAGCTGAAGCGGGTGGTGCCGTCGGGCATCAGGCCCTTGCCCTGGGTCGCGCGCACCGCCTGGCACAGGTTGGTCTTGCCCGACAGGCAGAACTTGCACTGGCGGCATTCGGCCGTGTACAGCGGGATCACGTGATCGCCCGGCTTGAGGCTGGTCACGCCCTCGCCGACCTCGACCACCACGCCGCCGCCCTCGTGGCCGAGCACGGCCGGGAACAGGCCCTCGGGATCGTCGCCGCTGAGGGTGAACGCGTCGGTGTGGCACACGCCGGTGGCGTGGATGCGCACCAGCACTTCGCCGGCCTTGGGCGGCTGCACGTCGATCTCGACGATCTTCAACGGTTCGCCGGCGGCGAAGGCGACGGCGGCGCGGCTTTTGATGACCCGGCTCATGGGCGATGGTCTCCTGGTGGCGGGAGGTGGAAGCGGAAGCGCGCGGCTAGCGTCGCGCAAATCGTGGTGAAGCGTTATTTCAGGTACGAGCGCACCAGCGCGGCGATCTCGTCGATGCTGGCCTCGCGCCCGCGATCGGCCACGGCCTGGCCGAGCTCCTCGCGGATATGGCTTTCCAGCACCTGCGACATCAAACCGTTGACCGCGCCGCGGATCGCGGCGATCTGCTGCAGCACCGCCGCGCACTCGCTGCCGGCCTCGAGCGCGCGCTCGAGCGCCTCGGCCTGGCCCTTGATCCGGCGCACGCGGGCGAGGACGAGTTTTTTCTCTGCGGGGGAGTGCGGCATGGCGGGCTTCGGTGGGGCGTCGCTGGATACTGGGGGATAGTATCAGATCGCGCCATCGCGCATGGCCTTCCTGTAGGAGCGGCGCAAGCCGCGACCGCGGCACCACATACGCCGGCGACACCCAGCGCAACCCGGCTACAACACGCCCGGCAATCGGTCGCGCCGGCGCTCGCGGATTCGCGGTCGCGGCTCGCGCCGCTCCTACAGGGACTTCGGATACGAAAACGGCGCGCCGAGGCGCGCCGTTTCCAAGCAGCACGGGCCGCCGCCCTCAACCGGTGTTCTGCACCCCCGCCGCAATGCCGTTGACCGTCGCCACCAACGCCTGCAACAACGCATCGTCGGGGCGGTCGGCGGCGCGCCAGCGTGCGAGCAGATCGACCTGCAGCAGGCTGATCGGATCGACATACGGATTGCGCAGCCGGATCGACTGGCGCAGGCGATGGTCGCCGCGCAGCAGTTCGTCGCTGCCCTTGATCGCCAGCACCGCGGCGCGGGTGCGTTCGAATTCGGCGGCGATGCCTGGGTGGAAACGCGCGTGCAGGTCGCCTTCGGGCAGCGCTTCGGCCAGGCGCGAGTAGCGCTCGAAGATCGCCGGGTCGGACTTGGCCAGGACCATTTCCAGGTCGTCGATCAAGGTGCCGAAGAACGGCCAGTCGCGCGCCATCTCCGCCAGCGCGTCGCGGCCGTGCTGCGCCAGGGCGCGTTCCAGGCCGGTGCCGACGCCGTACCAGGCGGTCAGTCCGGCGCGGTTCTGCGACCACGCGAACACCCACGGGATCGCGCGCAGCGAGGAGATGTCGCCGGTGCCGGCGCGCTTGGCCGGACGCGAGCCGATGCGCAGGCGTTCGATCACGTCGATCGGCGTGGCGGCGCGGAAGTAGGCCGGGAACTGCGGGTCTTCGTGCACCAGCGCGCGGTAGTGTTCGCGCGCGTCGAGCGCGAGCCGGCCGGCGATGCCGCGCCAGCCGGCCTCGCGCGGCTCCGGCGCGCGCGGGCGCAGGGTCGCGCGCAGCACCGCGCCGCTGGTCTGTTCCAGGTTGCGCAGGGCCAGCGCGCGGATGCCGTACTTGCGATGGATCACCTCGCCCTGCTCGGTCAACCGCAGGTAGCCGTCGACCGAACCGCGCGGCGCGGCGATCACCGCGCGCTCGGTCTTGCCGCCGCCGCGGCTGATCGAGCCGCCGCGACCGTGGAAGAACGCGATGCGCACCCCGCTGTCGGCGGCCAGCGCGGTCAGCGCGATCTGGGTCTGCTGCAGGGCCCAGCGCGAGGCGACCATGCCGCCGTCCTTGGCGCTGTCGGAATAGCCCAGCATCACCACCTGGCGGTCGCCGCGCGCACGCAGGTGGCCGCGGTAGACCGGATCGGCGAACAACGCGCGCAAGGTGTCGGCGGCGGCGTCGAGGTCGTCGACGGTCTCGAACAGCGGCGCCACGTCCAGCGGCACCCGGCCCTGGTCGTCGGCGCAGCCGGCGGTACGCGCCAGCGCCAGCACCGCCAGCGCGTCGGCGGCGCTGCGGCTCATGCTGACGATGTAAGGGCCGAACGCGCGCGCGCCGAAGCGCGGGCGCAGGCGCGCGACCGCGCGGAACACCTCCAGCGTCGACTGCGCCGCGGGCGCGGCCGGACGCGCCGGCGGCGCCTCGCCGTCGAGCAGGCGATGCAGGCGCGCGGCGCGCGCGGCGACGTCGAGCTCGGCCCACTCGGGCTGGTCCAGCAACGCCGCCAACGCGGCGTCGTGGGTGGCCGAATCCTGGCGCAGGTCGAGCCCGGCCAGGTGGAAACCGAAACATTCCGCGCGCCGGCGCAGGCGCCGCACCGCGAAGCCGCCGGCGTGCGCGCCCTGGTGCGCGGCCAGGCTGCGTTCGATCAGATCGATGTCGGCCAGGAACGCGGCCGCGTCGGGATAGCCGTGCACGCTTTCGTCCAGCGTCGCCTGCAGCCGCGCCGACATCAGCCCCAGCAGGTTGCGGTAAGGCATATCGGCGTGGCGCGGCTTGAGCAGCGCGGCGGCCTTGGGCAACAGGTAGCGATAGTCCTCGACCTTGGCCAGCACCGCGTCGTCGACGCGTACGCGATGCACCGACTGGCTCAGCAGTTCTTCCAGCGAAGCCAGATCGCGCCGGTACGCGCCCAGCACCAGCGCGCGCTGGCCGGCGAGCGTGGCGGCGACGGTGTCGGCGCCGACATTGGGATTGCCGTCCATGTCGCCGCCGACCCAGGTGCCGAAACCGAGCACGTCCGGCAGCGCCGGCGCCGCGCCGTAGGTTTCGCGCAGCGCCTCCTCGAACACTTCGTAGTAGACCGGCAGCACCCGGTAGAGCACGTCGGACAGATAGAAGCCGACGTGCTCGAACTCGTCGGCGACGCTGGGCTTGGCCGCCGGCGCCTCGGCGGTCTGCCAACTCGCGGTCAGCGCGAGGCGGATGCGCTCGCGGTCGGCGCGGCGCTCGGCCGGGGTGCGGCCGCGGTCGATGTCGGCGACCAGGCATTCGACGATGGTGCGCTCCTTCTCCAGCAACGCGCGCCGCACCGCTTCGGTGGGATGGGCGGTGAACACCGGCTCGATCCGCAGCCGCGGCAGCAGCGCCGCCACTTCCTCGGCGCTGACGCCCTGCCGCGCCAGCGCCGCCAGCGAATCGCGCAGGCCGCCGGGCTGGGCGCCGGCGCCGCTGCGCTCGTAATCGCGGCGGCGGCGGATGCGGTGCACGCGCTCGGCCAGGTTGACCGCCTGGAAATACGTGGCGAACGCGCGCACCAGATCGGCGGCCTGATCCAGGTCGATATCGGCCAGCGCCGCGGCCAGCGCGTCGACCGGCTCGCCGGCCTCGCGGCGGCGGATCGCGGCGCGGCGCAGCCGCTCGACATCGTCGAGGAAGCCCTGGCCGCGTTGCTCGGCGAGGATCTCGCCGACCAGGGCGCCGAGCGTTTTGACGTCCTCGCGCAGCAGGGCGTCGGTGGGCGCGAAATCGGCCGCGCGGTCGGCGGCCGGGTCGGCCGCGCGCAAGGATTCGTCGTTGCTGTCGGTCATGACGTTCATTCGTCCAAGGCTAGCGCAGAGGCTTGTGCATTGCAGCATGCCGCCGTTCAAACCGCGCGAGGGCGCGTTAGTTGCCGCGGTAACCAATGCCGCGGCGGCATCGGGCATGCTGGGCCGCAACCGCATTGGAGCCGTTCCATGCACCCGTCCGCGCTCGCCCGCTGCCGCCCCGCCGTCGCCGCGGCGCTCGCGCTGGTCGCGATCGGCTGTTCGCGCCCGCCGCCGTTGCTGGCCGACGCCGCGGCGCTGACCCAGGCCCAGCGCGCGCTGGCGGCGTTGCCGGAGTTCGCCGGGCGCGCGCCGCAAGTGCATGCGGCCGCGTTGTTTCACGACGATGACATCGAGATCGCGATCGTCGACCCGGGCGATGCGCGCACGCTGCACACCTACCGTTATCGGCAGGGCCGCTGGCGGCGCGAGGACGCGATGGGCCACAGCTGCGCGCAGTGGCGCGACGCGTTGGGCGAAAACAACGACGACCTTGCGCTGCAACGGATCGATTTCGCCACCGCGGCGCGGGTGCGCGCGAACTGGTACGAGCGCGCGCGCGGCGTCCCCGGCGCGCTCGCCGATCCCGACTACGACCGGCTCAGCGGCGTGTGGTTCTACACCCGCGACCACCGCCGGAGCGTCGGGCGCGGCGACGATGGCGCGGCGGACAGCGATGCGCCGCCCGGCGGCGGGCGCGGCAGCGACGAGCCCGGCAGCGACCAGCGCGACCGCGTCGCGCCGGGCCCCGGCGAGCGCGACGACGGCGAGCGCGGCCAGTGGTCCACCGGCCCGATTTCCGGCCAGGGCGGCGTCGGCTACCAGATCGAGTTCGGTATCGACGGCTCGGTGCGCCGCTTCGAACGCCTGCGCTGACCGCTCGTCCGCGACCGTCGCCGCGGCGCTGGCGCCGGTCGCGCAAAACCCGGACACTTGCGCCCTTTCCGCCGCCCGCCTCGCAAGGATCGCGTCATGCCGTACTTCGGCCTCGGACTGCACGTGCTCGTCGCCCTGTGTTTCGCCGTCCACGCCGTGCGCAGCGGCCAGGACCGCTATTGGCTGATGATCCTGTTCATGTTCCCGCTGCTCGGCAGCGTGGTCTACGCCTTCGCCATCTGGCTGCCGGAACAGCGCCACAGCCGCCACGGCCGCGCCCTGGTCGGCAACGTGCGGCGCATGCTCGACCCGGGCCGCGAACTGCGCGAGGCGCAGGACGCGTTCGACACCTCGGCCACCACCGACAACCGCCTGCGCCTGGCCGACGCGCTGCTCGGCGCCGGCCGCGCCGGCGACGCGCTGCCGCTGTACCGCGCCGCGCTCGGCGGCGTGCATCGCGACGATCCGCAGATCCAGGTCAAGCTCGCCCACGCGCTGCTGGAAGCCGGCGAACCGGCGCAGGCGCGGCAGTTGCTCGACGAGCTGATCGCCAAGCGCCCCGACTTCCGCTCGCCCGAAGGCCACCTGGCCTATGCGCGCGCGGTCGCCGCGCAGGGCGACCGGGCCAAGGCGAAGGAAGAGTTCGAAGCCCTGGTCGGCTACAGCAGCGGCTTCGAGGCGCATGCGCGCTACGCCGAGTGCCTGATCGGCTGGGGCGAACTCGGCCGCGCGCGCGAACTGTGCGAACAGGTGCAGGCCAAGGCGCGGCGCCTGCCGGCGTATGCGCGCAAGATGCACAAGCCGGACCTGGACAAGCTCAAGGAACTGGACAAGCGCGCGCAGGCGATGTGAGCGCGGCCGGCTGAAACGAAAGCGTCGGGGCTGAGGTCCCTCCCACGACCGCACGCTCTTGTGGGAGGGACTTCAGTCCCGACGCTCTTGCACCCGATCGCCGCGCTACACCGCCTCCTCGCCGCGCAACAACGCCACCACCCAATCGCGCACCCATCCCAGCCGCGCCGCGCCTTCGGCTTCCGGCAGCCACGCCAGGTACAAGCGCTTGGCCGGCGCGGCGCGCGGCAGCGGCAAGGCCTTCAACTCGCCCTGTTGCAACCGCTGCGCGATCAGCCGCGGATACAGCAAGGCGATGCCCTGCCCGGCCAGCGCCGCGCTGATCGCCGGCATCGGCGAGGACAGGCTCAGCTGCGGCAGCGGCCAGGCCGCGACGTCGTCGCCGAACCAGGCCGGCCAGTCTTCGCGCCAGCCCTCGCTGACCACGTGCAGCAGGCGCGCGCCGGGCACCGGGTCCAGCCACCAGCGCTGCGGGTCCAGCCGCGCGTGCAGCGCGGGCGAGACGACCGGCACCAGCGCCTGCTCGAACAGCAGCTCGCCGCGCAGCCCTTGTTCGCCGGGATCGCGATGCATCAGCAACGCATGCACGCGCGCTTGGGCGAGGTCGGCGGCGCCGGCCGGGCAGATCAATTGCAACTCGAATCCGGCGCGGGCGGAGAACTCCTCGATCCGCGGCAACAGCACGCTCACGCTGAGGCTGGTCGGCGCACCCAGCAGCAGGCGCCGGCTTTCGTCGCCGCGCAGGCGCAGGCGCGCGCTCGCCGCCTCGATCCGGGCGAAGCCGTCGATCAGCGCCTCGCCGAACTCGCGCCCCAGCGGGGTCGGCCGCGCGCGGCCGCCGCTGCGGTCGAGCAGGCGCAGGCCGAAGGCCTCCTCCAGGTGCTGGACGTGCTGGCTCAGCGCGGCGTGGCTCAGGTGCAGGTGCTCGGCGGCGCGGCGCATGCCGTCGTGGCGGACCACCGCGGCGAAGGCCTGCAAGGCGCGCAGCGGCGGCAGCCGGCGCGCGGGCGGGGCGTCGCGGGGTTCCGGAGCGTCGATGCCTGTGGTCATTTTTACTTACCACCTTTCTCGATAAACGAGATTTTTCAATAGCGAACCTGCGGATAGATTTACCACATGTCTTCCGCCCAGCTGACCGCCACGGCCGCCCCGCCCTCCCGCTCCCTGCCCCTGCGCGCCGGCCTGATGGCGGCCGCGTCGGTCTCCCTGGCCCTGCTCGCCGTGCTCAGCCGCTACACCCGCGGCCTGGCGCCGGAGCTGGTCACCTGGGGCCGCTTCGTCCTGCCGGTGCTGGTGCTGACCGCGTTCGCGCGCGGACCGGACTGGCGTGCGGCGTGGTCGCTGGCCGACCGCCTGGGCTGGCTGCGCGCGCTGTGCGCGGTGATCGCGCAGATCTGCTTCGTGTTCGCCGCGACCCAGGGCGACCTGTTGCAGGCGGTGCTGCTGTACAACACCGGCCCCTTGTTCATCCCGCTGGTGGCGTGGCTGTGGCTGCGCGAACCGCTGCGGCCGGCGACCGTGGCCGGGCTGGCGCTGGGCTTTCTCGGCGTGCTCGCGGTGCTGCGCCCGGGCGGCCGCGCGCCGGACCCGCTGGCCCTGGTCGCGCTGACCGGCGGCGTCGCCATGGCGGTGTCGCAGGTGCTGTTCTATCGCAGCGCGCAGCGCCAACCGCCGCTGCGCAACCAGTTCAAGCTGTACACCCAGGCCTCGCTGCTGAGCCTGCCGCTGGCCCTGCTCGGCGCGGCGCACACGCCCTGGGCCACGGTGCTGGGCGGCGGCGCCGCGTCCGAGCCGGTGTGGGTGCTGACCCTGGCCTTGCTCGGCATGACCGCGTGCAGCCTGGGCAACCAGTCGCTGCGCGACCTGGCATACCGCGGCATGGACAACGCCTCGACCCTGGCGCCGTTGATGTACGTGGCGGTGCCGGTCAGCGCCGCGCTCGACTGGCTGCTGTTCGGCCGCGTCGCCGCGCCGATGGCGCTGTTCGGCGCGGCGCTGATCGTCGCCGGCGCGGTGGTGGCGCTGCGCAGCGGGCGCGCGAGGCGGCGCGGGCTTCGCCTTGAGGGAATGCGGCGGCGCGGTTGTCGAGGGCGCGCGCGGCGCGGCGATGGCGTTGGGACGGAGCGGGGCGTGCTCAGGATGAAGCATGAGCATCGCGGCTTTGATTGCTGTTGCTGTCGCTGCTGTTGTTGGTGGTGGTGTTGCTGTGGCTGTTCGCTTTGACGCACCCTCGCCTGAGGCCCACGTCGCCCAGCCCCGGAGGGCGCGCGCATGGATGCGCGCGTGCGCCATGGGACAGGATGTCCCTTATGGCGCAGCCCCGCGTCGGGTGCTGGACATAGTGGATTTTGACTTAAAACAAGCGTTTTTCTTTGGCTGGCGGTCTCTAACCTCAAGTGCATCACCCCAATGAGGCACTGCGAATGGGCCAGGCATATTCACATCTGAGCGCCGAAGAGCGTGGCGCCATCATGGTCCTGATCGCCCAAGGGGCGAGCGGCCGCCGGATCGCTCAGGTGCTGGGCCGCGCGCAAAGCACCATCGCTCGCGAACTGCGCCGCAACGGATACCGGTCCGATTTGGCGGCGCCGCTGAGAGGGCGCCCTCGCCTGGAACCGGGCTACGACGCAACCCGGGCGGGCCGACGGGCGCAACGATTGCGTCGGCGAGCACGGGTGCGCCGCAAGCTGCAACGCGATACTCCGCTGTGGCGGCGCGTTCGCTACTGGCTGGAGCGGTGCTGGTCGCCGCAACAGATTGCCGACAAACTGCGAGATCTGTATCCCGACCGGCCCTGGCTGCACGTGTCGCACGAAACGATCTATACCGCGATCTACGCGATGCCGCGCGGCGAACTGCGCCGCCAGGTGACCCGGCTGTTGCGGCAAGGGCGCAAATCCGGCCGCCGCACGCGTCAGGGAGGCGATGCCCGCGGGCATTTGCCGGATCTGCCCAACATCCGCCTGCGGCCGCCGGCGGCGCATGAGCGCTTGATGCCGGGGCATTGGGAGGGCGATCTGATCGTCGGCGCGCACAACCGCTCGGCGATCGGCGTGTTGGTCTGCCGCCGCACCTTGTACGTCAAGCTGGTCAAGCTCGAAGACGCGACCGCGCGCACGGTGCTGGAGGCCTTCGGCTCGGCGTTCGAGGGCGTGACGCCGCAGCTGCGCCAGACCTTGACCTACGACCAGGGCAAGGAAATGGCGTTGCATCGGCAGTTGAGCGAACGCACCGGTTTATCGATCTATTTCGCCGACCCGCATAGTCCTTGGCAACGCGGCATTTGCGAAAACACCAACGGTTTGTTGCGGCAATACTTCCCCAAGGGAACCGATTTGTCGGTGCATTCTGCGCAGCGGCTCAAGGAGGTGGCGTGGGAAATGAACAACCGCCCCCGTCGCAGCCTGGGTGTGCGCTCACCGGTTGAGGTGCTGTATGAAGAGCTCAAAACCCTACAGGTGCAGGGTGATGCACTTGGAACTTGACTCCGCCAACCAAAGAAAAGGCCTCTTCTTTTTCGGATCAAGGGCCACTAGGGCTCATCGCGGCGCGGGGCCGCGCCATAAGGGGCATCCTGCCCCATGGCGCGCGTGCGCATCCATGCGCACGCCCTCCGGGGCTTCGGGACGACTGCATCGCGCTGGGGGGCGAGCACAAGCAACAGCTACAGCTACAGCTACAGCTACAGCTACAGCTACAGCAAGATCAAAAAGGACTCCGGCTTTCGCCGCAATGACGGCTCGGCATCGCCTCGCGGTCGCAACCGCGCGAAACGTCGTAGACAAGCTCGCTCCGCACCAGCGACGCGTCGTCGCAGCCCGCCCCGCCATCCGTGACGCACCCCCCGTTTCGCGCATCGCGACCGCCGCCACACGCCCGCGCATGTCCCTCCAGGCGACCGCCCGCACAGAATCGCCCGGCCACGGTCACTAGGATCGGGCCGCATAAACGCCGGGGCGCCGCCGCGCGGCCGCACCCGTCCCGAGACGCGATCGCAATCGCGCCGGAAGCACGCCATCGCGAAGCTGTTGGGGGGCCCGTCACCATTGCCCATCGACAGGAGTCGCCATGACCCGCATCCAGCGTTGCACCCTGCTGTCCGCCGCCGTCGCCCTGTGCGCGGCCGCGCTGCCCGCCTCCACCGCCTTCGCCCACGGCACGTTCGTCAATCCGCAAAGCCGGATCTACAAGTGCTACCTGGGCAACAAGGAAAATCCCTCCGATCCGGCCTGCCGCGCCGCCTGGGCCGTGGCCGGCTCGCAGCTGTTCTACGACTGGAACGGCATCAACCAGGCCAACGCCAACAGCAACCACCGCGCGGTGGTGCCCGACGGCAAGCTGTGCAGCGGCAACAACCCGACCTTCCGCGGCCTGGACATCGTGCGCAGCGATTGGCAGACCAGCACCGTGCGCTCCGGCAGCAGCTACACCTTCACCTTCTACGCCACCGCGCCGCACGCGACCAAGGACTGGACGTTCTACGTGACGCCGCAGGGCTGGAACCCGAACTCGACCCTGCGCTGGGGCGACCTGCAGCAGTTCTGCAAGACCGGGCCGATCCCGTTGTCGGCCGGCAACAACTACCACATCACCTGCACCCTGCCGGCGCGCACCGGCCGCCATGTGATCTACAACACCTGGCAGCGCTCGGATTCGACCGAGGCGTTCTACACCTGCATGGACGTCAACTTCACCAGCTCGCTCGCCGACGCGCGCTCGCCGTGGCGCGAGGTCGGCCCGCTCAACGTGATCAACGACTACCCGGCCGGCACCGCGGTGACCCTGCGCGTATTCAACGCCGACGGCAGCGACGCGGAGAAGATCGAGACCGTGCTGCGCGCCGGCGAGACCTCCACCGCGCAGTGGCCGCAGCGCGTCGCCGCGCAGGTCAACGCGCGCGCCAAGTTCGCCCGCATCGGCCAGCAGCGCGGCGGCCAGGTGCAGGCGCAGGCCGGCACCGACAACCGCGTCTACGTCAGCGGCAACCGTTCCTACGCCTTCGACGTACGCCTGCCGGCGTCTGCGCAGCCGCCGGCCGATCACGCCCATCACGGCCACTGAGCGAACGCGCGACGGTTTCACCACGCCAACGGCGGCGCGGGCAACCGCGCCGCCGTTGGCGTGTTCGCATTTCCACGGCCGCCAGTACGCACAGCGCGTTCAATGCACACGCGCTCGATGCCGTACGCACGCAATCGAAACACACTCGATCCGCATTCGTTGCAGGCGCCGTTTTCACCCTATTCGACCATCGCCCGATTACGCGACGGCGACCGATCTTCCAGCATGGATCCGGAGCGCGGACCGCATCGCCGGTGCGCGCTCCGCCGCCAGACTTCCGCGCCGGCGCCCCCGCGCCGCATCCCGTCACCCGGAGACTTCCATGCCCCGCCCCGCTCCTCTTGCGCCTTCGCTGCTGGCGCTGTTCGCCTTGTCGTTCCTGTGCCCCGCTGGCGACGTTCGCGCGCACGGTTCCATGGTCCACCCCAAAAGCCGCATCTATGCCTGCAAGCAAGGCGATGCGGAGAATCCGTCCGATCCGGCCTGCCGCGCGGCCTGGCAGGTGTCGGGCTCGGCGATGTTCTACGACTGGATGAGCATCAACCGGGCCGACGCCGACGGCCGCCACCGCGCCGTCGTGCCCGACGGCCAGTTGTGCAGCGGCGGCAACCCGACGTTCGCCGGCCTCGACCTCGCTCGCGCGGACTGGCAGGCGCAGCCCATCGCGGCCGACGCCAACGGCCGCTTCGCGTTCCTGTTCAAGGGCACCGCGCCGCACGCCACGCGCGCGTGGACTTTCTACATCACCCGCGACGGCTGGAACCCGGAGCGGCCGCTGCACTGGAGCGACCTGGAGCCGTTCTGCACGCTCGGCAACGTGCCGCTCGGCAGCGACGGCAACTACCGCCTGGACTGCCCGCTGCCCAAGCGCAGCGGCCGCCACGTGATCTACAACACCTGGCAGCGCTCGGATTCGACCGAAGCGTTCTACACCTGCATGGACGTGCGCTTCGGCGCCGGCTCCAGCCCGCCGCCGGGCGGCGAACCCGGCACGCCGCCGACCCGGCCGGGCCCGCAGTGGAACGACGCCGGCGCGCTGGGTCTGCGCGGCGAACTGGCGGTCGGCACGGTGCTGACCTTGCGCCTGTTCCAGGCCGACGGGCGCGACGCCGAACGGATCGAGGTCGCGCTCGGCGCCGGCCAGACCGGCGCCGAAGCGTGGCCGCTGCGCCTGGCCGAGCGGGTCAACGCGCAATCGCGCTACGCGCGCGTCGGCGTGCTCGAAGGCGGCGTGGTGACGCCGCGCGCCCCGGCCGAGGCCAACCGCGTCTACCTCGGCGGCGTCGCCCGTCGCTTCGCCCTGGAAACGCGGACACCCGCGCCGCAACCCGGCGACCGCTACGACTACGCCTATCCCGACGGCATCGGCCGCTACCGGCCCGGCGAGACCGTGGTGCTCGGTCGCGACGGCAAGCGCTACGCGTGCCGGCCGTTCCCGCAAGGCGGCTGGTGCAACATCGACCACGACGCCTATCGCCCGGGCAGCGGTTACGCCTGGCAGGACGCCTGGATCGCGTACTGAAACGGCCGTATCGGGCGGGCAACGACGCGCCCGATGCGAAGCGCCGGGGCGGGACCATGCGACACTCGGCTTTTGCCGCCGGGCCCCGCGCATGACCGCCTCTTCGCTGAGCATCGAACAAGCCGCCGCCGCGCTCGCCCGCGGCGGCGTGCTGGTGTATCCGACCGAAGCGGTGTGGGGCATCGGCTGCGATCCGTTCGACCGCGCCGCGGTGCTGCGGTTGCTGGCGATCAAGCAGCGGCCGGTGGACAAGGGCGTGATCCTGATCGCCGCGTCGGTCGCGCAGTTCGACGCGTTGATCGATTGGGACGCGCTGCCGCCCGAACGCGCGCAGGCGGTGCGCGCGAGCTGGCCCGGTCCGCATACCTGGGCGCTGCCGGCGACGCCGGCGGTGCCGGCATGGATCAGCGGCGAACACCGCAGCGTCGCGCTGCGGGTCAGCGCGCATCCGCAGGCCGCCGCGCTGTGCCGCGCCCACGGCGGGCCGCTGGTGTCGACCAGCGCCAACCTCGCCGGCCAGCCGCCGGCGTTCCGCCGCGAGCAGCTCGACCGCGCCGTGCTGGCGCTGGCCGACGGCGTGTGCGAAGGCGAGACCGGCGGACTGGCCGCGCCGACGCCGATCCGGGTGGCGCTGAGCGGCGAGGTGCTGCGCGGCTGAGCGGCGCGCGGCGACAGCCCATCGGCGCGCGCGACTGGGCGCGACGGCGTCATAGCCCAGGCGCGGGCGCTGCGGCATCCGTACGACGGCTTGCGCGCATCGACGCACGCCGCTCCGACACCGCCGCGACCGCCGTGGCGCTAGGTTCGCGGCATCGCGCAACGGAGCCGCCGTCATGACCTCCTTCCCCGCCTGGGCGATATGGGCCCTGCTTTCGGCCGTGTTCGCGGCGCTGACCGCGGTGCTGGCCAAGGTCGGCGTGCAAGGCATCTCGGCCGACTATGCGACGCTCGTGCGCACGGTGGTGATCCTGTGCGTGCTGGCCCTGCTGGTGCCGCTGAGCGGGCAGTGGGTGGACCCGCGCAGCCTGCCGGCGCGCTCGCTGCTGTTCCTGGCCCTGTCCGGGCTCGCCACCGGCGCCTCGTGGCTGTGCTACTACCGCGCGCTGCAGCTCGGCGAGGTCGCGCAAGTGGCGCCGGTGGACAAGCTCAGCGTGGTGCTGGCGGCGCTGTTCGCGGTGGCCTTCCTCGGCGAGCGGCCGTCGCCGCGCGACTGGTTGGGCCTGCTGCTGGTCGGCGGCGGCGTGCTGGTACTGGCCTGGCGGCGCTGAACCGCCGCCGGACGGCGCCGGTTCGACTTTTCCGTAACCCCTCGGTGGCGCAAGATGGGCACATGCCCTCCGCGCCGCGCCACCGCATCGCCGCCGCCGCCGTCCTCGCCTGCCTCGCCGCGGGCGCGGCGCAGGCCACGGGCGCGCCGGCGCCACCGGCCGCCGACACCCCGGCCCGGCCGACCGCGGCGCAGGCCGCCGCCGCGGGCAAGCCCAGCGGCGAAGTGCTGATCTACCGCTGCACCGACGCGCGCGGCCAGCTGAGCCTGCGCGATACGCCCTGCGCCGGCGGCGAGCGCCAGCAAACCGTCAGCATGGTCCGGCCGGTGGACCCGCCGCCGCGTCCCACCGCGCCGACGCCGGCGCCCGCCCCGGCCGCCGCGCGCGCGCCGGCGCCGGCGACCCAGGTCGTGGTGCTGCGCGCGCCGCTGCCGATGTACGACTGCGTGCGCCCCGACGGCAGCCGCTACGTCAGCGACAACGGCGACGGCAATCCGCGGATGATGCCGCTGGTCGACCTCGGCTACGGCCTGCCGATCTACCCGAACGGTTCCTATTCGAGCGGTTCGTACTCGCGCAGCGAGTACTCCGGCGGCATTTCCTCGCACAGTTCGCTCGGCACCGGCCTGCCGCCGCCGCAAGCCGGCGTGCGGGTGGCCGACTCGTCCACCCGCATCGCCATCGGCGGCCGCCACGGCCACGTCTCGTATTCGCGCAACAACGGCTATGTCGTGCCCGGCGGTTACGATTACGGCTACGGCGCCTACTACGGCAGCCAGCTGGTACGCGACGAATGCCACCCGCTGCCGCAGCAGGAAGTCTGCGCGCAGCTGCGCGACCAGCGCTGGGCCGGCGACCGCCGCTACAACAGCGCGCTGCAGAGCGAGCGCGCCAGGATCACCGAGGAACAGCGCGTCATCGACGCGCGCCTGAACGCCGATTGCGGAGCTTACTGATGCGCGTGTGGGGGTTGTGGATGTTGCTGCTGGCCGTTTCCGGCGCGCAGGCCCAGGGCAAGGTGGTGATCTACCGCTGCACCGACGCGATCGGCCAGCTCACCGTGCAGAACAACGTGCCCTGCCCCAAGGGCAGCACCCAGGAAAAGCGCGTGATCGAGGACGCGCCGGTGTCGTCGGCGCCGCCGACGGTGATCACCGGCCCCGGCCAGTATCCGCCGCCGGCGCAGCCGGCGCCGCCGATGCACCCGCCGGTGTCCTCGCAACTGCCGCAAGTGGCGCGGCCGCCGCAGCGTCCGGCGCCGACCGCGCCGACGCCTCCCGCGCCGCTGCCCAAGGCCGACATCGCCGACGCCGACCGGCTGCCGCCGCCGGCGCTGTACGAGTGCCGCACCTACGACAACGGCCGCTACCTCAGCGACACCGACGCGCCGCCGCAGCGCTGCGCGCCGCTGCAGACCACCGGCCTGGGCAACGTCGGCAACGGCGCCGGCGTGGCCTGCCAGATGGTCGACGACCAGTGCCAGCGCATCCCCGACGAGCGCCTGTGCGAGAACTGGAAGCAGCGCCTGCGCGAAGCCGAATCGGCGCTGCGCTTCGGCCGCGCCGACGACCGCGACGCCTCCGCCGGCGAGTACGCGCGGATCCAGCGCATCGTGGTCGAGAGCACCTGCGGCAAGCAGTGACGGCGGCGGCGCCGCCGCGCCCGTCGCGTTTGCCAAACCCGGCCTGCGCCGGCAAAGTCCGCGGATCGCCCTGAGCCCGGCGCGCCCTTGTCGAATCCCGCCCCCGCCGAAGTCCGCCGCATCAACCGCCTGTACTGGATCGAACTGATCCTGGCCTGGGCCGGGCTGTGCGCGAGCATCGTCTGGTCCGGCGAATACGCCGAAACCTTCCAGTACTCGCGCGATGCCGCGTGGATGCGATGGGCCTCGCACGCGCTGCTCGTGGCGCTGTCGCTGGGATGCTTCGCCGCCCTGCAGCGCTGGCAGCCCCGGCTCGCGCCGGACCGCCCGCTCACCGGCATCAACCTGATCCTGACGATGATGGTCGCGATCGGCCTGTACGCGCTGCTCGACATCGTGCCGATCGCGCTGCACCGTGGGGCCGACCCGCAACCGCTGACCGCGGTCGCCTCGGCCGATCCGCGCTATTCCAGCTGGAGCCGCAACTGCAAGCGGCGCGTCTGGATCCAGGGCGACACGCCGCTGCGCGGCCTGCGCCTGTGCGTGCGCGATCGCGCCATGTACGAGCAGTTGACCGCGAGCAAGCGGATCGAAATCGCCGCCACGGCCTCGCCCTACGGCATCGCCATCCAAAGCTTCCGCGCGGCGCCCGCGGCTCAGAACCCGTAACGCAGGAACCCGCCGTCCACCGCGATGCATTCGCCGGTGATGTAGGCCGCCGCCGGCAGGCACAGGAACGCGACCGCCGCGGCCACTTCCTCCGGCTCGCCGATGCGCCCGGCCGGGGTGCGCAGCAGCACTTCGTCGAGATAGTCCGGATCGGCCAGCTTGTCGGAGGTGCGGCGGGTGCGGATGTACCACGGCGCCACCGCGTTGACCCGGATGCCGTCCTCGGCCCATTCCACCGCGAGGTTGCGGGTCATCTGGTGCATCGCCGCCTTGCTCATGCCGTACGGCGAGCCGGTGCGCACGTGGGTCGAACCCGACACGCTGCCGACGTTGACGATGCTCGAGGCCGCATGCCGGGTCAGCAGCGCGTGCGCATAGCGCGACAGCTCGAACGCCGAGAACAGGTTGATCTCGAACACCTGCCGCCACTCGTCCTCGGTGTAGTCGTTGGTGGCCTTGCTGAGGTTGCCGCCGGCGTTGTTGACCAGGATGTGCAGGCCTTCGCCGAAATCCTCGACCCAATCCAGCAGCTCGCGCCGCTGCTCGTCGTCGGCGACGTCGGCGACGAAGGCCTGGACCTCGCGCTCGGGAAAGTCCTCGACCAGTTCGGCGCGCGCCGACTCCAGCGCGGCCGCATCGCGCGCGGCCAGCAGCACGTCGGCGCCGAAGCCCAGCAGTTCGCGCGCGATCGCCCGGCCGATGCCGGCGCTGCCGCCGGTGATCAGCGCGAGCTGTCCGTCCAATCGCCAACGCTTGGGGTCCATCGTTGCCTCCGTCACGGTCGTTGCTTGCGGTCGTTCGCCGCCGCGCGCGCGGCGCGCGACCGGCGTAGCATACCGGCCAGACCGTCGAGAGGATGCCGCGATGAAGCCCAGCCTTGCCGTTATCGCCCTGACCTGCGCCGCGCTGCTGGCGGCGTGCTCCAAGCCGCAGCCGCCCGAGAAGGAGCATCCGGTGGACCCGCAGGCCACGCAGATGCGCGACGCGATCCAGAAGCCCATCGAAAAGGCCAAGGCCGTGGAAGGCGACGTCCAGCAGGGCGCGCAGAACACCCGCGATGCGATCGACGCGGCGGGCGGGTAAAGGTCCGGGCGATCTGAGCGGAAGGCGTCGGGCCTGAAGGCCCTCCCACCACAGCCGCGCAGGCCAGGGCCCGGGTGTTGTGGGAGGGCCTTCAGGCCCGACGCTCTTCGTTCCGCCGCGACGAACCCCCATAACGAAAACGCCGCATCGCGAACGATGCGGCGTTTTCGTTTGCGCGGCCGGCGCAAGACGCCGGCCGCGAGGCACGATCAACTCACAGCGTGCAGAAGCAGTACGCCAGCGCCTTCACCGGCGCGCCGTTGCCGGACTTGGTCGCGTTCTCGACGAAGCGCAGGTCCGCCGCCGCCTGCGGCACGGCCTTGATCAGCAGGCTGTGGGCGAACTCGGACCGGCCCAGCACCGCCGCGCCGGCGCCGCTGCCGGCGAAGCCGGCGAAGAAGCGCTCGAACGGGCTCGGGGTCTTCTCCACGTAGCGCACGCGGAAGTCCTCGGCCTTGCCGAGCTTGGCGCGCTTGGCGACGTCGTCGACCGCGGCCTGCAGGCCGCCCAGCTCGTCGACCAGACCGCGTTCCTTGGCCTGCGCGCCGCTCCACACGCGGCCGCGGGCGATGGCGTCGATGTCGGCCACCGGCTTCTTGCGCGCCTGCGCGACGCGGCCGGTGAAGTCGGCATAGCCCTTGTTGATGATGGTCTGGATCACCTGGCCGACTTCCGGCGCCAGCGGCCGGGTGATGTCGTAGGAGCCGGCGAAACGCGTGGTGCCGACGCCATCGGAATGCACGCCGATCTTCTCCAGCGCGCGCGGCACGGTCGGGATCAGGCCGAAGATGCCGATCGAACCGGTGATGGTCGAGGGATCGGCATAGATGCGGTCGGCGTTCATCGAGATCCAGTAACCGCCCGACGCCGCCAGGTTGCCCATCGACACCACCACCGGCTTGCCGGCGGCCTTCAGGCCGACGATCTCGCGGCGGATCTGCTCGGAGGCGAACACTTCGCCGCCGGGCGAGTTGACCCGCAGCACCAGCGCCTTGACGTTGTCGTCGTCGCGCGCCTCGCGCAGCAGCGCGGCGGTGGAGACGCCGCCGATCGTGCCCGGCGGCTGCTCGCCGCCGGTGATCTCGCCCTCGGCCACGACGATGGCGACCTGCGGGCGGCTGTCGGCCGGGTTGACCACGCGGTCGAGGTTGAACAGATAGGCGTCCATCGCGATCTGGCGGAAGCCGCCGTCGGCGTCCTCGTCGGCGACGCCGCGCTTGGTCAGGATCTGGTCCACTTCCTCGCGCGTCTTCAGCCCGTCGACCAGCTTCAGGCCGAGCGCGTACTTGCCCAGGTCGCCCTGGACCGCGTCCAGGCGCGCCGGCAGTTCGTCGATCGCCGCGCTCAGCGCGGCCGGCTGCAGCTTGCGCGCCTTGGCCACGTCATCTAGATAGCGCTGCCACAGGTCGTTCATCCAGAACAGGTCGGCGGTCTTGGACTCTTCCGAGGCGGCGTCGAGGATGTAGGGCTCGGCGGCCGACTTGAACTCGCCGACCCGGAACAGGTGCACGTCCACGCCGAGCTTGTCCTGCAGCAGCTGGCGGTAGTACAGGCGGTAACGGCCCAGGCCCTCGAGCATCATCGCGCCCATCGGGTCGAGATAGACCTCGTTGGCCTGCGCGGCGACCAGGTACTGCTTCTGGTCCATGCTCTCGGAGAAGGCGATCACTTCCTTCTTGGCCGCGCGCACCCGCGCCACCGCGGCGGCGACCTCGCGCAGGCCGGCCATGCCGCCGGACTGGAGCTTGTCCAGGCGCAGCACCACGCGCTCGATGCGCTTGTCGTTCTTGGCCGCGTCCAGCGCGCGCACGACGTCGCGCAGCTGCACTTCCGGATTCTTGTCGCCGAGGGCGCGGTTGAGCGCGCGCGAGGCCGGGTCGGAGCTGTACTGCTCGACCAGATTGCCTTCCGGCGCGATCACCAGGGTGGTGCGGTCCTGGAACGGCTTGGTGTTGCCGCCGAACAGCATCGCCAGCACCACGATCAGCATGAAACCGAAGAACACCAGGTTGAAGACCAACCGGCGGGTGAAGTTCATCGCGTCCCAGGCGCCTACGAAGAAACGGGCCAGCGGCCCGCGACGTGGGAGGGTCTCGTTCATTTGCACAGGCTCCGTGTGTACGCGCTCAGACTAACCCGGCGCGGGGCGGGGTTTCACCCGCCATTCGTAACGTAGGGTGGTGGAAAAGTTGCGATTCGGCCGCAATCCGTTCATCTGCGCAACGCTCGGCGGCGGCCGGCCCGGTCCGGGGCGGCCGCCGTCCGGGCGCTCTCAGGTGCAGCCGGTCTCGTGCGGATCGACCTCGTGCGGCGCCTCGCGCGCCATCCGCTCGGCCAGCCGCTGCGGCTGGCTGGAGCGCAGGAAGCGCGCGCACAGCAGGACCGAGGCCACGGTCAGGCCGGCGATCAGGCCGATCCACATGCCCTTCGGCCCCCAGCCCAGGCCCAGCCCGAGCCCGGCGCCGATCGGCATGCCCACGCCCCAGTACGCCAGCGCCGCCAGGACCATCGGCACGCGGGTGTCCTTGAGCCCGCGCAGCGCGCCGGCCGACAGCACCTGGATGCCGTCGGGGAACTGGAACATCGCCGAGTACAGCAGCAGCGAGGCGGCCAGCGAGGCGACCGCGACGTCGGTGGTGTAGAAGCTCACCAGCACCTCGTTCGCGCTCAGCAGCAGGATGCCGGAGAACAACTGCGTGCCGATGACGATGGCGTAGCCGGCGAAACCGGCGCGGCGCACGCCGGCGTAGTCGCGCCGGCCCAGGGCATGGCCGACCCGTACCGTGGTCGCCTCGGCCAAGCCCATCGGCACCATGAAGCACAGCGCCGAGAGATTGATCGCGATCTGGTGCGCCGACGCCGGCACCTCGCCGAGCCGCCCGATCAGCAGCGCGGTGACGATGAACAAGCTGCCTTCCATCAGCACGGTCACCCCGATCGGCAGGCCGGTGGCGAGCAGGCCGCGGATGGTCGGCCAGTGCGGCTTGTCGAAGCGCTCGAACAGGCGCAGGTCGGCGAAGCGCTTGGCCGCGCGCAGGACCAGGAAGAAGCCGATCGCCTGCACCCACAGCATCGCCGCCGAGGCGATGCCGAGGCCGCCGGCGCCCATCTCGGGCAGGCCGAACTTGCCGAAGGTCAGCACATAACCCAGCGGCAGCAGCACCAGCAGGCCGCCGGCGCTGAGCAGCATGGTCGGCAAGGTCCAGTGCAGGCCCTCGCTGAGATAGCGCATGCAGAAGAACAGGGTCAGCGCCGGCACGCCCCAGCGGATGCCGTGCAGGAACTCGCGCGTGCCGGGAATGATTTCCGGGGCGATGCCCATCGCCGGCAACGCGTACGGAATCAGGGTCAGGAACGCGAACAGGAACACGCTCAACAGCAGCGCCATCCACAGCGCCTGGCGGAACAGCGCGCCGATCTCGCCGCGGCGGCCGGCGCCTTCGAGTTGCGACACCGACGGCGGCACCGACAGCAGGGTGCCGATCGGGACCATCATCGGCAGCCACCACAACGCGGTGCCGATGGTCACCGAGGCCAGCGTGGTGGTGCTGTGGTGGCCGGCCAGGGTGTTGTCGACGAAGCCGATCAGGCCGGTGGAGACGTGGCCGGCGACCAGCGGCGCGGCCAGAACCAAGGTAGTACGGATTTCCCGGGCCAGGCCGGGGCTCGAGACGGAGGGGGACGACGCAGACATGGGGGGAAACCAACGGCGACTGCGGCCGCGCATCCGGTCGGGGCGCTGGCGCCGGGTCGCGGCGGACGGCTATCTTACCCGCTCGAAAGTGAAGGCCGGGGAGCCTCGTTTCTCGATACATGAGCGCAACCACTGAAGCCACGGCCGCGTCGGCCGGCCACGGCCACGACCGCCCGAGCCACTGCGAGAACTGCCGGGCCGACCTGCACGGGCATTACTGCCACGAATGCGGCCAGTCGGTGCACAACCCGGTGCGCAACTTCGGCCATGCGGTCGAGGAGGTGTTCGAGTCGTTCTGGCACCTGGACGGGCGCGTGTTCCGGACTTTGCGCGATCTGCTGTCTCCGGGCAAAGTCGCGCGCGACTACCTCGCCGGCCACCGCGTGCGTTACCTGCCGCCGCTGCGGCTGTTCGTGATCGCCTCGGTGCTGACCTTCTTCGTCGCCCAGTTCGCGATCCACGTCGAGACCGCCACCCATTTCGACATCGACACCGCGCAGAGCACCACGGTGCGCCTGGGCAACGTCAAGAAGCAGATGCGCGCCGCGCAGAGCGTGGTCGAGGTCGAGGAACTGCGCGCGCGCATCGTCGGCGAGCTGCGCGTCGCGGCCGCCGCCGCGCCGGTGGCGCGCAGCACCATCGAAGCCTCGATCGCCGGGGTCCAGCGCCAGGCCGACAAGCGCATCGAAGCGCTGCGCGCCGAGCAGGGGCTGAGCGCGCAGGACGTGGCCTCGCAACGCGCCGAAGGCGACCGCCTCGCCGCCGCGCCCAAGCCCGGCAGCATGGAAGCGGCGAAGGACCTGGCCGAGGTCGAGCGCCTGCGCGACGCGCGCATCGCCCGCTTGCGCGACGAACACGCCGCGCAGGCCGCCGGCTTGCGCGGCGCCTCGACCCTGGCCGCGCAGATCCGCGTGGCCAACGCCGAAGCCGGCTGCCGCATCGCCCAGTTGCAGATCGGCCACGCCGCATCCAGCGAAGGCGCCCGCGCCCACGACAAGGACCGCGCGCGCTACGGCGAGACCGACTGCGACGGCATGGACGATCCGATCTCGTTCAACGGCAAGCCCTGGGACGCCAAGACCAATCCGCTGACGGTGACGTGGTGGCCGCGGTTCGCCAACGACTGGCTCAACCGCCAGGTCGGCAAGGGCGAGGCCAATTTCCAGCGCGCGACCAAGGACCCGGCGCTGTACATCCACGCGCTGATCGGCGCGATCCCCTCGGCGCTGTTCCTGATGGTGCCGATCTTCGCCCTGCTGCTGAAGATCGCCTACCTCGGCTCGGGCCGCGGCTACCTCGAACACCTGGTGGTGGCGTTGTACAGCCACACCTACCTGTGCCTGGCCTTGCTGGCGATGTTCGTGCTGATGCTGCTGGGCGACGCGATCGCGCCGCACTGGGCCGGTTTCGCCTGGATCAAGGGCCTGGGCATCGGCCTGCTGTGGCTGTGGATGCCGATCTACCTGCTGCTGATGGAAAAGCGCGTCTACGCCAACGGCTGGGCGCTGACGTTGCTGCGCTACACCCTGATCGGCGGCGCCTACTTCTTCCTGATGAGTCTGGCCACGGCCGGGATCATGGCTGCGGCGATCGTGCGGATGTAAGGCGCGGCGACGGCGAGCGCCGTCGGGCGCGACGCATACGGACGACGACGATTCGGAGATCCAGACCATGCACGCGACCGCGGACGAAACCATCTACGAGGTATCGCTGGACGTGGACGCGGCGGTCGCCGCGGACTTCCTCGCCTGGCTGCGCGGGCACATCGACGAAATCTGCGCGCTGCCGGGGTTCCTCGGCGCGGACCTGCACGAACTCGCCGATCCGGCGCCCGCGCCGGGGCGGCTGGCGCTGTGCGTGCGCTACCGGCTGCGCGATGCGGCGGCGCTGGAGACCTACCTGCGCGACCACGCGCCGCGCATGCGCGGCGAAGGCCTGGCCCGCTTCGGCGGACGCTTCGACGCGAGCCGGCGGGTGATGCGGGTGTTGCCGCGTTGAGGCGCGGGCGCGCGGTTTCGTCGTAATCGCATTGGCGCGGTCGCGGCTTGCGCCGCTCCTACAGGGGCTGCGGTGGGTTTCGGCGTGGTTGCGGTGGCGCGGTCGCGGCTTGCGCCGCTCCTACGCGGTCTGCGGTGGGTTTCGTTTGCGACTGTAGGAGCGGCGCAAGCCGCGACCGCGACAACGCAACGACGACGGATTCCAGTCGAGGTCGGCCGTTGCAATAGAGGGCTTGTCCGCGCAACCGCGCGAACGACCCGCGTCTAGCGCGCCAATGCGTCGTGCAACCAGGTTCCGCGTTGCGCCGCCGGCGTCGCCAGCAATCCCGCGCGCAGGCGCTCGCGCTCCTGCGGCGGGGTGCGTTGCACCAGCACCGCGAGGTCCTTGCGCTGCGCCGCGCTGAGCCCGCGCAGCGCCGCCAGCAAGGTCGCGTGCTGTTCCTGCGGCAACTGCGCCAGCAGCGGCTGCAACGCCGGGTAGTCCGCGCCGAGCGCCGGGCCGAGCAGCCAGCCGCGGCGTTCGCTGCGGTCGAGCGCGTCGAATTGCGCGCGCAGCGCCTGTCGCTGCTCCGGCGGCAGCGCGGCATGGCGCGCGGCGGCGGCCTGGGCCTGCGCGCGTTCGTCGGCGCTCAGCGCCTGCCAGGCCAGGTAGCGTTCGCGGCGGGCGCCGCGTTCGGTCGTGTCGAGTTGGTTCCACTGTGCCGCGCGCTGGGCGAATTCGTGCCGTTGCGCCTCGCTCCAGCCGTCCCAGCGCGCGCCGTTGGCGCGGATGCGCGCCTGCACCGGCGCCGGCAGCCGGGCCAGGCTGCGTTCGAGTTCCGGCGGCAGCGCGCGCGCCGGCGCGCTCAGCGCCAGCGTCGTGGCCAGCGCCACGACACCGAACCAGGGCATGCGACTCCAGGCCGCGCCGAAACGCGCGCCGGAGCAGAACGTGCGCGCGACCGTGGTCCGGCTCATTCGCCCTCCTGCGCATCGGTTTCCAGGCCCGCGCGGTCGTTGCCCGCCGGGGCCGGCGTCGCCGCCGGTTCGGCCGGCGGCGCGGCGACCGCCGGGATCGTCCCGGCGTCGCGCGCGGCCAGCCAGCTGTCGAAGTCGACCGCCGCCGACGCCGCCTCGCCTTGCGGGTCGGCGAGCAGCCCGAAGTCGCCGTCGGCGATCAGGCCGGCGTCGCGGCTGTAGCGCTCGGCCGGGCCGCTGCCCTCGGCCAGCGGCGCCACCGTGACGCCGTCGGGGCCGTCGCTGAGCCAGCCGCCGGGCAGCCCGGCCGGCCACCAGAAGGTCGCGGCGAAGGCCAGCGCGCACAGCGCCAGCAGGCTCCACAGCAGCGGCATCAGCCAGCGCGGACGCGGGCGCGCCGGCGCCGGCGCGCGCCGTCCCGGCGGCACGGCGCCCGGCGCGGCGTTGCGCAGCGCGGCGTCGCGCGCCTGCGCCAGACGCTGCAGGCGTTCCGGCGGCAAGGTCTTGATCCGGCGATGGATCTGCTCGCGCAGTTGCTGCCAGGCCTGCGGATCGGCGCGGCCGTCGGCATGCCGCGGCAGCGCCCGCTGCAGGGCCATGCGGTAGGTCGCCGGGGCGACGTGCAATACCGCCGCTGCCTCGGGTTCGGCCAGGCCGGCGGCCAGCCGCAGCAGCAGCGCCGCGCGCGGGCCGCTGCCGAGTTCGCCGAGCCGGTCGGTGGCGTCCAGGGCGATCGCCACCGCGGTGCGCTGGCGCAGGCCGGGCTGGGTCAGCAGCAACGACCAGAAGCGCGCCGGCCATTCGTTGAGCGCGGTCTCGGCGGCGAGTGAGCGGAACCCGGCCATGGCGGCGACCAGCGCGGCGTCGCCGGCGGCGGCGTCGCCGGCCTGCAACTCGGCCAGCACCGCGCCGCGGCGCTCGATCCCGCGCAGGAACGCCGACAGCGCGGCAGGGGCGGCGGGCGCGTCCGTTCGGGGGGTGGACGGCCCCGGGGCGGGGGGTGTGGAACTCATCGGAACGACTTCACCATACGGCGCATCATAGCGATGCCGGACGTGCGCAAAACTGCTTGACAAACCGCCAAACCGCGTCAGCGCGAGGCGGGACGCGGCTTGCGCGAAAATCCGGTTGTGCACAGCAGTAACGGAACCGTCATGCGTCGCCCTTTCACGGAACCAAACCCCCTTGTTACAGCGATGTTTCACGGCTAAGTACATGATTCATAAGAAAAACCTTCAATTGGCGATTTTTTCACCAACCTAACCCGAGGGCTTGATTCAACGCCCTCGCGCAGCCCTGCCGACACACCATGCACAGATTTATCCACAACCCATGTGGATAAGCGCGATTTCCTTTAACAGGCAGCCACTTGCGCGGGCTTTGTCAGGCGCCCCGCAGCAATGGCCGGCAAAGTCCCGCCTGCCGCCCAGGCCGGCGCGCTCGCTAGACTGATGCGATGCCCGAGGCCCCGTTGCTCCCATCGCCCACCGTCTGGCGCATCGCCCTGCCGGTGCCGCTGCCGCGCCTGTTCGACTACCTGCCGCCGGCCGGCGACGCCGGCGGCGACCCGGTCGGCGCGCGGGTGCGGGTGCCGTTCGGGCGGCGCGAGCTGGTCGGGCTGGTCGCCGAGACCGGCGCGCCGGAGCCCGGCACCGACCCGGCCGCGCTCAAGCAGGTGCTGGCCCGGCTCGATCCGGAGCCGTTGCTGCACGGCGAGTTGCTGGAGTCGCTGCGCTGGCTGGCCCGCTACACCCACGCCCCGCTCGGCGAGGTCCTCGCCACCGCCCTGCCCGGCCCGCTGCGCCACGGCGAGCCGCTGCCGGACACCCACGCCTGGGCCTGGCGCCTGACCGAGGCCGGCGCCACCGCCCGGCCCGGCCTGCGCGCCGGCAAGCCGCGGCGGCTGTCGGACCTGCTCGACGAACATGGCGAACTCGACGAAGACCGCCTCGACGACCTGCTCGAGGACTGGCGCAGCGCCGCCCGCGCCCTGGCCAAGCGCGGCCACGCCGAACGCGTCGCGGTGCCGGCCGTCGCCCATGCGCCCGCGCCGCAACCCGGCCCGCCGCTCAACGACGAGCAACAGGCCGCGGTCGATTCGATCCTGGCCGCGCCCGGCTTCACCGGCCTGCTGCTCGACGGCGTCACCGGCAGCGGCAAGACCGAGGTCTACCTGCGCGCGATCGCCGACTGCCTGGCGCGCGGCAAGCAGGCGCTGGTGCTGGTGCCCGAGATCGGTCTGACCCCGCAGACCCTGGCGCGCTTCCGCGCCCGCCTCGGCATGCCGGTGCACGCGCTGCACTCCGGCCTGGCCGACGGCGAACGCGCGCGCACCTGGGCCGCGTTCGCGCGCGGCGAGGCGCGGGTCGCGGTCGGCACGCGCTCGGCGGTGTTCCTGCCGCTGGCCGAGCCGGGCCTGATCGTGATCGACGAGGAACACGACGGCAGCTTCAAGCAGCTCGACGGCATCCGCTACCACGCCCGCGACTTCGCCCTGGTCCGGGCCAAGGCGCTGGACGTGCCGGTGCTGCTCGGCAGCGCCACGCCGTCGCTGGAATCGCTGCGCAACGCCCAGGCCGGCCGTTACGGCCACCTGCGCCTGCTGCGCCGCGCCGGCCAGGCGCAGCCGCCGCGGGTGCGCGTGCTCGACGTGCGCAAGCGGCCGCTGCAGGCGGGTTTGTCGCCGGAACTGCTCGAACGCATCCACGCCGAACTGCGCGCCGGCGGCCAGGCGCTGGTGTTCAAGAACCGGCGCGGCTACGCCCCGGTGCTGCTGTGCCACGACTGCGGCTGGACCGCGCACTGCCCGCGCTGCAGCACCCCGCTCAAGCCCACCCCGATGACCGTGCACGCCGGCGGCCGCCGGCTGCAATGCCACCACTGCGGCACCCGCCGCCCCGCGCCCGACGCCTGCCCCGACTGCGGCGGCCTGGCCCTGCAATCGCAGGGCGCCGGCACCGAGCGCATCGAGGAATCGCTGGCCGCGCGGTTCCCGGATTTCCCGGTGCTGCGCATCGACCGCGGCACCACCCAGAAACGCGACGCGCTGGAGAAGCTGCTGGCCGAATTCGGCACCGCGCCGGGCGTGCTGGTCGGCACCCAAATGCTCGCCAAGGGCCACGACCTGGCCAACCTGACCCTCGTCGCGGTGGTCGGCATCGACGAAGGCTTGTTCAGCGCCGACTTCCGCGCGCGCGAAAAACTCGCGCAGCTGCTGATCCAGGTCGCCGGCCGCGCCGGCCGCGCCGAGAAGCCCGGCGAGGTGGTGCTGCAGACCCATCATCCCGAACACGAACTGCTGATCACGCTGTTGTCCGGCGGCTACCACGCCTTCGCCGAAGTCGAACTGGCCCAGCGCGAAGCCGCCGGCTTCCCGCCGTTCGCGCACATGGCGCTGATCCGCGCCGAAGCGCAGCAGGTGGAACTGGCCAACGCGTTCCTGGCGATGGCGCGGCGCGAACTGCAGCAAGCGGCCGCGCAGCGCGCGCGCCACGACGGCATCGAGCGCAGCGCGCTGGAGATCAACGGCCCGGTGCCCGCGCCGATGCCGCGCCGCGCCGGCTACCTGCGCGCGCAACTGATCCTGTCGGCGCCGCAACGGCGCGAACTGCACGCCGCGCTCGACGCCGCGCTGCCGGCGATCTATGCCGCGCCGGAAGCGCGCAAGGTGCGCTGGTCGCTGGATGTGGATCCGGCGGATCTGTACTGAGCCGCGCCGGCACGGCTGTTCCTTCAAGCGCTGCGGCCGCGGATCTGCAGCCTCCACAAAGCTTGCGCCGTAGTCGCTAATGGCGCGGTCGCGGTTCGCGCCGCTCCTACAGGGGCTCCGGCCGGTTTCGTCGCGGACTGTAGGAGCGACGCGAGTCGCGACCGCGAACCGGCGACTACGACGAAACTTGCGCCGCAGCAGCGACGGCGCGGTCGCGGCTTGCGCCAATCCCACAGGGGCTCCGGTCGCTTGCGCTTCAGACTGTAGGAGCTGCACGAACGGCGACCGCGAACGCTCGATTGCGATCAGACGCCGATACGCGCACGCCCCAATCGCCCCTTACCGAATATCGATCTTCAACGAAAACTTCGACACCGTGCCGCGGCGCGCGATGGCGCGGAACTGGTACACCTGGATGCGATAGGTGCCATTGGCCGGCAATACCGCGCTCTCGCTCGAACGCCCGTTCTGATAGTCGCTGCTCAGTTCCAGGCCGTCCGCGTCCGGGTCCGGCGTTCCGTTCGCGCGCGGCGGAAAGACGTTGACGGTGGCGTTGGTGCTGCCGGAGATCGTCAGGCGCAGGGTCTGACCGGCGCGGGCGACGACGAGGTACTCCACCGAGTCGTAGCCTTTGATGGCGCCCTTGACCGTGACGCCGGTGGTTCCCTTGGCGAACTTCACCGGCACGGTGACGACTTTGTCGGCCGCGCCGACGGCGCCGGCGGCGGTGGCGAGCGCCAGCGAGAGGACCGCGATTCGAGCGAAACGGGCAGGAGAAAAATGCATGCGGGTCTCTTCGGCGACAGGGAGGAACCGCGGAATCTACCGCACGCGCCTGAGCGCGGGTTGAAGTTTTTTCGCCGCGTTGCGAGCGCGTGCCCGCACTGCGCCGAATCGGCAGTCCGCATGCAGTCGCAATGCAGGCATGCAGCGATTGCGCAGCTATTTCTGCGCGTCGCCCAGCCCTTTTCGCCCTTGCCTTTGGCCACTGGCTTGCCCGCGCCATCGTGGGTCGGTTCCTTGGCCGCCTGGCCTTTGGACCGGTGATGGAGCAGCTGTCGCGACTGGGGCCTGGGCGAGCACGATTGCACGGCGCGGCCTGCTGGCGGCGAGCAAGCCGCGCTCGATGGGGCGGAACGCTGAGCGATCGCCCCGACTTCGCGCTCAGATCCGGTTACGACCCATGGCCACCTCGGCGTAATTCGTGGGCGCCGCGGTCTCGTTCGCTCTGCTGGGCGCCACCTGCATCGAGCCCAACTGATTCAGCGCATTGAGCGAGATCAACCCACCCGGCGCCGCCGGCGGATCGACTGCAATACCGCGATTGAGGCGTTCGCGCCGCGTCGCATTGCCAGCGATTTCCGCCGCGTTGCGCGCCGCCTGCGCCGCGCGCTCGGCGCGATGCGCCGAATCCTGCGCTTCATGCGCGGCCTTGGTATTGGCCGGCGACGGATGCCGCGAGCGACCATTCGGTATTTAGGTAAATGAAGAACCGACACTCTGCGCGGAATGCCGCGAAACGAGCCACAGGTACAGCGCGATGAATAATGAACGGGGTGCGTCGTGACACACTGGCGATTCGCGCGAACGAAATCCACCAGACGACAAGGAGCGGCCCGATGGCGAAGGAAGCAGCAAGCATGGATGAAGCGGCCGATGTCGCCGAAAGGATCGCCAGGGCGCCCACTGAAAACGTCGCGCGCCAGATGATCGAGTACGCGCGCAGCGTCGAGCCCGACGGCATGCTCAATATCCAGACCTTGACCGAAAGCATCCGGTTCATGCCGAAGGATCGTCAGGCCGAGATCACCCAGAAGATCTCCGAGATGATTCCGCCCGAAGAGGCCGGTTACCTGCGCAACGCGCTGGCCAAGCCGGATCCCTTCGCCGAGTACCGCGATGCCCATCGCAAAGGCCGCAACATGGCCTTCGCCCCGGAAGAGGCGGGAGTCGATGTGGACATTTCGATCAAGAACGGCGCCGGCCAGGAAGTGAGCCTGACCGACGGCAGCTACACGCAGGGCGCCGGCCCCATTTCCAAGAACCTGGAAACCGGCGAGGTCGGCGTTTCGGTGCCCACGCCCATTCCCGGGGTCGAAGCGAAGGTCGGGCACGGCCCCGGCGCGCTGCCCATGGATCCCAACCAGACCAAGGTCGGCGTCGGCGTGGGCGTCGAGGCCGGGGATATCGGCGTCGAGGCCAGCGTCACGGTGGGTTTGAAGCGGCCGAGTCCCGGCATGGACGGCGCCTGGATCCAGACCAACGAGAAAGGCCAAGCCGTCATGGCCGGGCATGCCCAGCGCACTTCGCGCACCGGCCAGTTCGGGCCGATCGTGGAAACCCGGGTGGTCGGGCCGGACGGCACCGTCACGCGCGCGGACGTCGAAGTCGAATCGAAAAAGATGGCCGAGGCCCTCGTCAATCCGGCGTGGACCGACGGGCGCGCGACCACGGGCGACAAGACGCCCGAGCAAGTCCAGCAGGAAGCGGTGTTCAAGCAACTCAAGGAAGGCATCCCGCCGGGCGATCAAGCGCTGTTCAACAAGCTGCGGGTACTGGCGCCGGCGGGTACGTCCTACGAGACGGTCGCCGAAGCCCTGCTGATCGCCAAGCACAACGGCATCAACGATCCCAAGGACCTCAGCGATGGGTATCGGGACGGAAACTCCTGGAAGCTGACCGGCCCCAAGGGCGACCTCGAACTGGCCATCCTGGACGCGCCCAAGCCCGATGTCGCGGACGTGCTGCATCGCTTGAAGACGGACACGTTCCCGCCGTCGCAGAATCCGCCCGCCGCGGCGCCCGCTGCCGACAGCGCCAAGCCGGAGGAGGCCCGCCAGCAGGCTGCGGCGGCCGCGCCTGCCGCTGCCACGCCGACCGCGAACGCCAGTGCGGTGTCGAGCCTGCTCGATGGCATGCTGGCCGGCGATCGCGCCGCCCTGGCCGCTGCGCGCGAGCAGCCGGCGGGACAGGACCTGCGTGCGTCGGCCGTAGCCGAAGCCGACCGGCAAGAGGCGGCGCAACGCGCGCAGACCCAGGCCGCGCCCGCACCGGAAATGGCGGCCGAATCGCCGGCCGCGCCTTCGCGTGGCGGCCGCTGACACGCAGGAAGGTTCCGGCCACTGGCGAGGCAAGGGCCGCACCCGGGATGCTCGGTGAGCGTCCGGCTTCGTTCTGAGCCGGACGCTCGCGGGAGACGGCGGCGGCGCAGCGGCTCGAACAGCACGCCGCGCTCGACGCCGCACCCGAAGCGCGCAAGGTGCACTGGTCGCTCGAAGTGGACTCCACCGATCTCTACCGAGCCGCACCCGTCCCCTGTAGGAGCGACGCGAGTCGCGACCGCGAAACCGCGCCTGCGACGCAAACGGCTACCCCGCGGTCGCGACTCGCGTCGCGCCTACAGCGGCCGTCCGCCGCGACACCGCGACCCCGGCGATACGTCCGCCGCGTTCGCTGCGAAATGCGATTACGCCTTCGTTTCCTCTTTGACCTTGGGCTTGCCCGCGCCGGCCTTGTCCGGTTCTTTGCCCGGTTCTTTGACCGCGTCCTTCGCCGCATCCTTGACCGCCTTGCTCTTGGGCTTGTCGCGGACCCACACGACTTTGTTATTGCGGCGAGTTTCGAACAACCCCGAAGCTTCGATCAGATCGCTGAGCTTGCGATAACCATAATTGCGCGAGTCGAACGACGCTTGGTTGGCGACCTGGTTGCCGACCGCGCCCAGGTGCGACCACCCGTCGTCGCCGCTGGCCGCTTCCACCGCGCGCCGCAGCATCCGCACCAGGCGGGTGTCGCTGCGCAGGTCCTGCGGGCTGCGCAGCGCCACCGTGGCCACGGTCTCGTCGGCCTGCACTTCCGCCGCCGGCTGGCCCAGCCCTTCGACGTAGGTGAACTTGGAGCAGGCGTTGACGAAGGGCTCGGGCGTTTTCTTTTCGCCGAAGCCGTAGACCTTGACCCCGTCGGTCAGCAGCCGCATCACCAGCGGGGTGAAGTCGGCATCGCTGGAGACGATCGCGAAGGCGTCGAGGTTGCGCGCGTACAGCAGGTCCATGGCGTCGATCACCATCGCCATGTCCGAGGCGTTCTTGCCCTTGGAATACGCGAATTGCTGGATCGGGCGGATCGCGTACTCGTGCAGCACCGCTTCCCAGCTTTTCAGGTTCGGGCTTTTCCAGTTGCCGTAGGCGCGGCGCACGTTGGCCGCGCCGTAGCGGGCGACCTCGGCCAGGATCACCTCGATCTTGGCCGCCGGCGCGTTGTCGGCGTCGATCAACAGGGCGATGCGTTTTTCTTCCGTGGCCACGGCCATGCGCTCAGCTCCCCGGCCGCGGCGCGGCCGTCCGCGCCAGCCTAGCGCAAGCCGGCGCGGGCGGCGATGCGCGCGGCCGCCAGTCAGAAGATAGCGCCGGTTTCATGACGGGCTAACCGCAATGGGCGAAAATGGCGCGGATACCTAACGACAGACCCCACTGCCCATGAGCAACCGACTCGAACAGCTGCGCCAACTCTCCGCCGTGGTCGCCGACACCGGCGACATCGAGGCCATCGCCCGCTTCCACCCGCTCGACGCCACCACCAATCCCTCGCTGCTGCTCAAGGCCGCGTCCCTGCCCGCGTATGCGCCGCTGATCGACGCCGCCGTCGCCCAGGCCCGCGGCGGCGACGCGCAGGCGCGCGTGGCCGACGCCGGCCTGCGCCTGGCGGTGGCCATCGGCAGCGAGATCCTCAAGCTGATCCCCGGCCGCGTGTCCACCGAAGTCGACGCGCGCCTGAGCTTCGACACCCAGGCCAGCCTCGACCAGGCGCGGCGCATCGTCGAGCTCTACGACGCCGCCGGCATCGGCCGCGACCGCCTGCTGATCAAGGTCGCCTCGACCTGGGAAGGCATCCGCGCCGCCGAGCAGCTCGAACGCGAAGGCATCCACTGCAACCTCACCCTGCTGTTCTCCTTCGCCCAGGCGGTGGCCTGCGCCGAAGCCGGCGTGTACCTGATCTCGCCCTTCGTCGGCCGCATCCTCGACTGGCACCTGGCCAACGGCGCGGCCAAGCCGGCCACGCCGCAGGACGACCCGGGCGTGCAGTCGGTCGCCCGCATCTGGAACTACTACAAGCGCCACGGCTACGACACCGTGGTCATGGGCGCCAGCTTCCGCAACGTCGGCCAGGTGCTGGCGCTGGCCGGCTGCGACCGCCTGACCATCTCGCCGGAACTGCTCGGCGAACTGGAAGGCAGCGACGGCGACGTGCCGCGCGCGCTCGAAGACGACGGCGCGCGCGCCGCGCCGGGCGAGCGCCTGGGCGAGGCCGCATTCCGCTGGCAGCACAACGAGGACGCGATGGCCACCGACAAGCTCGCCGACGGCATCCGCCGCTTCGCCGCCGACCAGCGCAAGCTCGAAGACCTGCTCGCGCAACGCTTGAACGGATGAGGAGGCCGCCATGTCCGATACCCGCAAGCATGTCGTCATCGTCGGCGGCGGCTTCGGCGGACTGTGGGCGACCCGCGCACTGGCGTCCGCGCCGGTGCGCGTCACCCTGATCGACCGCCGCAACCACCACCTGTTCCAACCGTTGCTGTACCAGGTCGCCACCGCCGGCCTGTCCTCGCCGGACATCGCCGCGCCGCTGCGCCACATCCTGCGCAAGCAGGCCAACGCGGAAGTGCGCCTGGGCGAGGTCGTCGGCCTCGACGCCGACGCGCGCTGCGTCGTCCTCGCCGACGGCGAGCGCATCGGCTACGACTTCCTGCTGCTCGCCAGCGGCGCCACCCACGCCTACTTCGGCCACGACGAATGGTCCGCGCACGCGCCGGGCCTGAAGACCCTCGACGACGCCCTGCACATCCGCCGCCGGGTGCTGCTCGCGTTCGAGCGCGCCGAGGCGGCGCAGACCGAGCAAGAACGCGCGGCGTGGCTGCACTTCGCCGTGGTCGGCGGCGGCCCGACCGGGGTCGAGCTGGCCGGCACCCTGGCCGAGATCGCGCACAAGACCCTGCGCCGCGAGTTCCGCCGCATCGATCCGGCGCAGGCGCGGGTGCGCCTGATCGAAGCCGGGCCGCGGGTGCTGGCGAGCTTTCCCGAATCGCTGTCGGAAAAGGCGCGCGCGCAGTTGCAGCGGCTCGGCGTGGAAGTCTCCACCGGCACGCCGGTGGGCTCGATCGACGCCAACGGCTACACCCTCGGCGCCGAGTTCGTTCCCGCGCGCACGGTGCTGTGGGCCGCGGGCGTGGCGGCCTCGCCGCTGGGCGCCCTGCTCGACGTCCCGCGCGACCGCGCCGGCCGCGTGCAGGTGCTGCCCGACCTCAGCGTGCCCGGCCGGCCGGAGATCTTCGTCGCCGGCGATCTCGCCAGCCTGCAGCAGGACGAAGGCAAGCCGGTGCCCGGCGTGGCGCCGGCGGCCAAACAGATGGGCAGCTACGTCGCCCGCACCATCCGCGCGCGCTTGGCCGGCAAGCCCGCGCCGCCGCCGTTCCGCTACGTCGACTTCGGCAACCTCGCCACCATCGGCCGCCGCGCCGCGGTGGTGGACCTGCACGGCTGGCATTTCTCCGGCGTGCTGGCGTGGACGTTCTGGCTGGCCGCGCACGTGTTCTTCCTGATCGGCTTCCGCAACCGCCTGATCGTGCTGCTCAACTGGTCGTGGGCGTACTACACCTACCAGCGCCACGCCCGCATCATCCTCGGCGGCGTGGACGACAAGTCCGCCAACGACGACGAGGACTGAGTCCAGGCCGGGCGGCGACGCAGGCCACGGTAAAAAAAGGGCGCCCGAGGGCGCCCTTTTTCGTTCGTGGCCAAGCGCCCGCTCAGGTGTATCCGTCGTAGTAGTAAGCCGTCGCCTGCACCTGCTGGCTCGCGCCGGTGTCCAGGTCGGTCACGGTGGCCTGCACGATCGCCACGCCGTCGCCGGCCAGGTCGGTCGTGATCGGCACCGCGCACGCGTTCTGGTTGGCGCAGGACGCGACGATCGCATTGGTCTCCAGATCGCGCCAGACGAAACCGTAGTTGCCGGCCGGCAGGCCGGTCACGCTGAACACCGCCACCGACGTGTGGTGCGCGCCGTTGGGCACCCACCACGAACTGCAGGTGTCGGGAGTGGGGATGTCGTAACGGAAGGTGTCGACGTAACACACCATGCCGGCGCCGGTAACGTTGCCGGCCTGCGCCGGCGCGACGTGGCCCATGGCCAGCGCCAGCGCGACCGCGCCCAGGCCGATGCTTGTATTGATGCGCATGAAACTCTCCTTGTCCGATATGCGTGATTCGATATCCGCCGCGCGCTACGGCGTTCGCCGCCGGCGCGCGGCGGCCGCGATCAGTTGTAGCCGTCCCAGTACCACGCCGTGGCATCGAGCGAACGCTGCGCGCCGGTGGCCGTGTCGGTCACCACCACGCGCGCGCGCGCCTCGCCGTCGCCGCGGGTCTCGGTGGCGATCGGAACGATGCAGTACTGCGCGTTGCCGCAACCCGACGGCGTCTGCCCGGTTTCCAGATCGGTCCAGGCGAAGCTGTAGTTGCCGGCCGTCAGGCCGGTCACCTCGAACATCGCCACCGACGGATTCGTCGCCGTGCCCGGCGTCCAGGTGCTGTGGCACCACTGCGCCTGCGGCACGTCGAAGGCGAAGGTGTCGACATAGCACGTCAGTTGCGCGCCGCTCAGGTCCCCCGCGCGCGCGGGCGCGACCGCGACCAACGACAACGCCGCGGCGAAGCCTGCCGCGATCAGCATCTTGCTCACTTCCATGACCCCCTCCTTTTGGTTTTAGACCGGCGCATGGCGCGGCCGGCGCCGCAGTCTTGAGCCGGCGCGCGGGCGCCGGCAAGGAGGACGCCGCATTGCTGCGACGCGGCTTGCAGTTCTCAACCGTCCGCGCGGCGCGGCGGCGGCGAAGTTGCGCGCCGGCGCAACCGCGAATGGCGCCGGCTCATGCCTGCGCGGGCTCGCGCTCGATCGCGCACAGGAAACAGCCGTAGCGCGCGTTGTGGGCATGGATCCGGGCCACGCGCGGATCGTCGAAGAGTTCCTGCACCGCCGCCTCGGCGTCGCGTCCTTCGAGCGCGCGCGCCTGCAACATCCAGCCGTCGGCGTCGTAAGCGCGCAGCGACAGATGGCGGGTGGCGAGGATCGACGGCAGCCGATTGCGCAGCGTCGGCGCGCGCACCGCGCCCTCGCGCACGAAGATCGGGCCGCTGGCGCGATACGGACCGTCGCAATCGTGGTGCTCGAAGGTCAACAGCAACAACCGCTCGCCGGGCGCGGCCTCGGCCAGCGAAACGCGGCAGGGATACCCGGTCGGCGAATCCGCCACGACCCGGCGCATGCCGTGCGCGCGCAGCGCGTCGTCGTCGAGCGCGAACAACGGCGCGAAAGCGTGCGGGGCGAGACCGTCGATTCGATAAGCGTGCATGGCCTGGGTTCCGGCGTGTGGGGACGGTGCCAACTTAGGCCGGCCGGGGCGGCGGCGATATCCGGGTCTTGCGGGGCGCGGGCATTGGTTTAGGCTGGCGGCCCGCGCGCAAGACGCGACTCGCCGACGAAGGACCGCATGAGCGCGCAGCGCAATCCGCCCCCGACTACGTACCCGCGTCCGCGCCGCCGTTCGACGCCGGCGTTGCTGCTGGCGCTGGCCGCGGCCGCCTGCGCCGGCGCGAACGCGGCCCCGCCTGGACTCCAGGCTCCCGTGCCCGCCGCGACACCGGCGGCAACCCGTGTGTCGGCCGAGGACTTCCTCGCCCAAGTCGGCGCCGAATCGCAAGCCGCCGACGACTTCGGCCGGCGCCACCTGCCGCTGCAGTTCTCCGGCCGCCTCGACCAGGCCGTGGCCGAACTGGTCGCCTACGCCGAACGCGGCGGCGCCGCGCGCCGCTTCGCCATCGGCAACATGCTGTGGGCGATAGCGCCCGACGCCTCGCTGAGCCTGCACCGCGGCGCCGACGCGCTGCAGCCGGAGCAACCGGAAATCCTGTTCGAGCTGGCCTTGCACTACACCCGCAAGGACGACTGCGCCGCCGCATTGCCGTTATGGGCGCGACTGCGCGCCGGGCCCGTCGGCATCCCGGCTACGGCCACCTATGTCGCCGCGTATTGCCATCTCGCACGCGGCGACCTGCGCGGCGCGGTCGCGATCGTGCGCGACAGCGACGTCGATTCGCACCACGTCGGCGCCGAGAAGATGTCGTACGAAGTCTTCGGCGGCCCCAGCGAACTGAGCCTTTTCGACCGCGACTACCGCCAGGCCGCGGGCGGCGACCGGGTCGCGCTCGAGCGCCTGCTCGCGCGCTCGTTCGATTGGCACGGCGACTGGTGGAACGCCGCGCCGCAAGCCTCGGCGCAGGACGCCGCGATCGCGCTGGCGCGCACGCAATGGGGGCCGCAACAACGCGCGCGCCAGCAATGGGATTGCCTGTGGCCCAAGCTGCGCGACAGCGCGCAGGCCTTCGGCTACGACGACCTCGAGCGGTGCCGGGTGATCGTCGGCGGTCATCCGCCGTCGGCCCATCCGTACCCGGCCAGCTCGGCGCTGGGACGGGTCGCGCTGGGCCGCGCGGTGGCGCGCGCCGTGCAGCCGCCGGATTTCGCCGCCCTGCTCGCCCGTCACGGCGACACGCTGCGCGAACGCGCCCGCAGCGAGGCCGGCGATCTGGAAGCGCTGCGCGTGCTGGCCTATCTGCAACAAAGCGCTGGCGACGCCGCCGGCCTCGCCGAGAGCGACGAACTGGGCTGGAAGCGCTATCGCGACGAACGCTTCGCGCGCAGCCGCATCCAGCACGCGGGCCCCACCGCGGGCGAGACGCAGGATCCGGCCTATCGCGCGATGCTGGCGCAGGCCGCGCGCGACTTTCCGCATTCGCCGCTGTATCCGATGCTGGCGGCGGCCGACCGCGCCGGCGATGGCGATCCGTCGGCCGCCGATCTCGCCCCCATCCTGCAGGCCGAGACCCGCACCCTGGACCTGAGCGTGCGCAGCGGCGGCCTGCGTTCGCATTCGCAGCTCAAGGCGCTGTATCGACTCTTGGACACGGTGCTGGAAAAAGAAGGCGTCCAGCCCGGCGGCTGAGCGCGTCGCTGCCTGGGTGAAAGCGATGGCGAGCGCCGCAGCGCGAGGCCCGATTCAACGAGGCTAGATTCAACGAGGCCAGATCCAACCAGGCCGGCGCCTGCCAAGCCAGCCACAACCAAGCCCGATCCGATCGCACACAAACAAAAACGGCCCGGGTCGCCCCGGGCCGTTCGTCGTTCCGATCCGCCGCGCGCTTAGGCCGCGAACAGGCCGCGCATCTTCTTCAGCGCGTTGGCCTCGATCTGGCGGATGCGCTCGGCGCTGACGCCGTACTCGTCGGCCAGTTCCTGCAGCGTGACCTTGCTGTCGGCATCCAGCCAGCGGCGCTTGACGATGTCGCGCGAGCGCGCGTCCAGCCCGGCCAGGCCCTCGCGCAGCAGCGCGAGCTGGTTGTCTTCCTCGTCCTCGCGCTCGTAGCTCTGCGAGGGGTCTTCCTCGGCGGCGCGCAGGTAGGCGGCCGGCGACGGCGGGGCGTGGTCGTCGTCCTCGTCGGCGGGCGCGTCGAAGCCGATGTCGCGGCCGGACAGGCGCGACTCCATCTCCAGCACTTCGCGCTCGGAGACGTTGAGGTCCTTGGCGACCTGGCTCACTTCTTCGGCGTTCATCCAACCCAGGCGCTTCTTGCTCTTGCGCAGGTTGAAGAACAGCTTGCGCTGCGCCTTGGTCGTGGCGACCTTGACGATGCGCCAGTTCTTGAGGATGAACTCGTGCATCTCGGCGCGGATCCAGTGCACCGCGAAGGAGACCAGGCGCACGCCCTGTTCGGGGTCGAAGCGCTTGACAGCCTTCATCAGGCCGATGTTGCCTTCCTGGATGAGGTCGCCGATCTGCAGGCCGTAGCCGTTGTAGCCGCGGGCCACGTGGACCACGAAGCGCAGATGGGAATGGACGAGTTCGCGGGCCGCGTCGAGGTCTTCCTCGTCGCGGAAACGGCGGGCCAACGCCTGCTCGTCCTCGGCGGTCAGCACCGGGATCTGGTGCACCGCGCCGATGTACGCGTCCAGCGAACCGAGCGCGCTGGGCACAGGCAGGTTGTTGGCGACAAGAGCGGAGGATTGGGCGATAGAGGTCATGTCGGCGATCTTAGCAGTCGGCCTATCGGACTGCTAAAGGGTGGGGAAGTTCCGCAGTGTTGCGCGTTTGGAACGGCCAGGACGGCGGAAAAACGGCTGGCGTTCAGACTGACGGGAGTGTCCGGGAGCGGGCGTGGCCGGGTCGTCGTGAGGCGATGACGACGCCGTAAAAACAGCCTTTCGGATCAGTGGCTTGGCTCGGCAGCGATGCGCCTGGACGGGTTTGGCCGAACCCAAGCCCGGCCAGTTTTCGCGAGCCCTCATGAGACCTGAAACGGCCGCGAAAGTTCCCGCGCCCGACCGGAGCGCCTTCTCGGTTGAGGCCGGCGGAGCCGGCGTTCTCGCCTGCCCACCCCTGTGCCGGCAGTCCCGGACAGGCACCGCCTGATCGCCCGACTGACTCTACGACGTGCGCGCCCGGCACCTGAACGGGGAAAGCGTTGACACCTTTGGGCTGAAACAGCACGTAACAGCAAGCATTCCATCACAGTTTCGCAATGATTCCGGTTGCTTTCGCGCTTGCGACCGCTTTGCCGAATTGGGCGTACTGAGCGTGCGCCGGCCGCCTGCGCCGGCCCGACCCGGGGAGCTCTCATGATCAGCACGTCCACCCGCCGCGTCCTGCGGCGCCGCCCGCTTTTGACCGCTCTGGCCGTGGCCCTGGCCGCGCCGGCCTTCGCTCCCGCCGCGCTCGCCCAGGACGCCGCCGCGCCGGCGCCCGCACCGGCGCCGGCCGAGCGCAAGGCGACCGAACTGGAGGGGATCAAGGTCACCGCCTCGCGCATTCCGCGCTCGGGCTTCGACACCCTCGAACCGGCCAGCGTGGTGTCCAGCGAATCGGTGCGCGAGCGTGGCATGACCAACGTCGCCGACGCGCTCAACCAGACCGTCGGCTTCGGCATCGGCCAAACCCCGGAAGGCGGCCAGGCCAACTTCGCCGGCGGCGTCAATTTCGTGAACCGCTTCGGCCTGGGCAGCAACCGCACCCTGACCCTGGTCAACGGCCGGCGCGTGGTGACCTCGCGCGCGTTGACCAACTTCGGCGCGTCCGCCGGCGCCCAGGTCGACCTCAACGCGATCCCGGTGCAGATGATCGACCGGGTCGAGAACGTCGCCATCGGCGGCGCGCCGACCTACGGCTCCGACGCCATCGCCGGCGTGGTCAACGTGATCCTCAAGGACCGCTTCCAGGGCGTGGAGGCCAACTTCAACTACGGCATCAGCGACCACGGCGACAACGAGCGGCTGGGCTACAGCTTCCTGGCCGGCGCCGATTTCGCCGACGGCCGCGGCAACCTCATGGTCGGCGGCTCCTACGACGACAGCCAGGGCCTGCTGCGCTCGGACCGCACCGACTTCGCCCGCGCCTACGCCTTCCCCGCCAATCCCAACGCCGCGCAGATGCGGACCAACCAGCCCGGCCGCAACCCCGAGAGCGACGGCCGCGTGCACGGCAACATCCCGTTCGACACCGGCCCGAACGACGGCATCCCCGGCACCGTGCTGATCCGCGACGCGCGCACCTTCACCAACACCTTCGGCGGCCTGATCCTGCCGGTCAGCGGCGCGGTCACCCTGCCCGGCGGCGCGCTGCGCGGCTTCGGCCCGGGCGAGCGCACCTACCTGCAATTCGCGCCGAACGGCAACATCGTGCCCTACGACCCGGGCGTGAACTTCGGCACCAGCACGGCCTCCGGCGGCCAGGGCCTCAACACCGCCGACATCACCGCGCTACTGACCAGCCTCAAGCGCCAGACGGTCAACGTGGTCGGCCATTACGACGTCGCCGACAACGCGCGCCTGTTCGTCGAGGCGATGCACTACCACGCCGACGCCTATTCGCCGACCGACATCGGCACCACCGGCAACACCACCGCCGGCACCCGCCTCAACAGCGCGCTGATCGTGCAGTCGACCCACCCGCTGCTCAACGACCAGGCGCGCCAGCAGCTGTCGGCGCTGGGCATCCGCAGCTTCCGCCTGGCCCGCACCTCGGCCGACCTGGGCCTGACCCCGGACCGCACCGAGACCGACATCGACCGCATCGTGGTCGGCGCGCGCGGCGACTTCGAGCTGTGGTCGAAGCCGTTCGACTGGGAAATCTCGGCCAACTACGGGCGCATGCAGGCGACCACTTCGTCGACGGCGCTGAACCAGCAGAACTTCATCAACGCCATCAACGTGCGCAACGTCGGCGGCCGCCTGGTGTGCGACCCGACCGCCGGCAACGCGCTGTACGCCGCCAGCGCCGGCGCCAACTCCAATCCCATCGCCGATCCCAACTGCGTGCCGCTGGACCTGTTCGGCCAGGGCCGGCCCTCGGCCGAGGCGATCCGCTACGTCACCGGCACCGCGCGCACCGACTTCGAGCAGAAGCAGAAGGTGTTCAGCGCCTTCGTCAGCGGCCCGGTCGCCGAACTGTGGAGCGGCCCGCTCAACGTCGCGCTGGGCTACGAGCACCGGATCGAGGAAGGCGGCTTCACCCCCAACGACTTCACCCGCCGCGGTCTCGGCCGTTCGGTCGCGATCCCGCCGCTCAACGGCAAGTACCACACCAACGAGTACTACGTCGAAACGATGCTGCCGCTGGTCTCGCCCGACGCCGGCATCCCGGGCCTGCGCCGGTTCGACATCACCGGCAAGTTCCGCCGCGTCGACAACAGCGTCAACGGCGGCTTCAACGCCTACACCTACGGCCTGCAGTGGGAGCCGATCGAGGGCCTGCAGATCCGCGGCAACAAGACCCGCTCGCTGCGCGCGCCGGTGATCACCGAGTTGTTCCTGCCGCAGGTGGAGCTGTTCCAGGCCACCTCCGATCCCTGCGACCGCCGCAACGTCACCGGCGGCCCGAATCCGGCCGCGCGCGCGCGCAACTGCGCCGCGTTCTACCAGCAGTACGGGCTCAACCCGGTCGACTTCCAGCAGAACAGCGCCAACTCGCGCGCCGCGCGCCAGGGCGAGCCGAACCTGCGCAACGAGGCGGCCGATTCGTGGACCGCCGGCTTCGTCTGGCAGCCGGAGTTCGTCAAGGGCCTGCGCCTGGCGGTGGACTACAACGAGGTCAAGCTCAAGGACCAGATCTTCGCCCAGAGCGTCAACGACGTGCTGTCGGCCTGCTACGACAATCCCGACTTCGCCGCCGGCAACGTCAACACCGCCAACTATTACTGCCAGCAAATCCAGCGCCGGCCCGACGGCCAGTTCGACATCGTCGCGGTGCGCTACCGCAACGGCGACTTCATCCACTTCCAGGGCATCACCGGCGAGTTGGCCTACCGTTGGGACGCCGGCGACTGGGGCCGTTTCGACTTCAGCGCCAACGCGCTGTGGGTCAAGCGCTTCGAGAGCTCGACCACCGGCGTGACCGTCGACGACGACGTCGGCGAGATCGGCATGGCCGAGCGCCAGTACCAGTTCGGCGTGGACTACCAGAAGAACAAGCTCGGCCTGAACTTGAACGCGCGTTACTTGAGCGCCTCGGTGTTCAACAACGAGAACACCGTGGAGACCTCCGACGTGCTGCGCGCGCCGTCGTACTGGCTGCTCGGCGCCGGGGTGAACTACCGCTTCACCGACAACGTGCGGGTCAACTTCGCGGTGCAGAACCTGCTCGACAAGGACCCGCCGCTGGGCACCACGCCGAGCGAGGTCGGCGTCGGTACCTACGACATCCTCGGCCGGCGCTACAGCATGAGCGTGACGTACCGGTTCGATTGATGCAGGGGCGAGCCGCCCGGCCCGCTTGCTCCGGCGATACCGCCATCGGCCCGGACGCGGCGCGTCCGGGCCGACGCGGTGCTAGGCTGCCGGGCGTTGCCCGCGCCCGCGCCCGCGCCTGATGCTCCAGCGCCGCCTCCAACACGATCGAACCGGCTGCGGCCTGGCCTGCGTGGCGATGCTGGCCGGGATCGGCTATGCCCAGGCGCGCACCCTGGCGCGGGCGCTGGCGATCGGTCCGCGGCCGTATCGCTATCGCGCCGGCGGCGGCCTGCGCACGGCGCGCGAGGGCTGGCTGACCGATGCGCGGCAATTGCGGCGGATGCTGGCGGTGCTGCGCATCGGCAGCGGCGGCGAACGCGCGGTGAGCGCCTGGCGCGACTGCGACGGCGACGGCCTGGTCGCGATCAACGCGCGCGCGGACGGCACCTGGCATTGGGTGGTGTACCTGCACGATCCGGTCTCGCCGCGCGTGCTCGATCCGAATCCGCGCGTGCGCCGCGGCGAACGCCGCGATTTCGGCCGGATGCGGCCGGTGCGGTTCGTGCCGGTGACGTTGCACGAAGCCTCCATGTAGAAGCGGCGCGCGCCGCGACCGCAGCAACGCGACTGCGGCGATGCTTTCGGCGCGAACGGCTGCAACGCGGTCGCGGCTTGCGCCGCTCCTACAGGGAGCGACCGCAGGCTGCGCGGATCGCGCTCACTGCGCGCCGATGCCCGCCAACGAACGCGCGAACGCGCGCGTCGCCGGGCGGATCTGCTCGACGTCGGCGACGCCGTAGCCGAACGCGATGGCCGGTTGCGCCGGCGCGCTCATCGCGTATTCGGCGATCGACTGCGCCCCGGGCAGGTGCCGCGGCAGCCGCGCCAGGATCGCCGGGGCCAGGGCCGGATCGCGGATGCGCGCGGCCAGGTGCATGCCGGCTTCGCACGGAATCGGCTGCAGCCACGGCGCCAGTTCGGCGTCCAGCGCCGCCAGCAGCGCCTCGCGCCGCGGCGCGTACACCGCGCGCATGCGCCGCACGTGGCGCGCCAGGTGGCCGTCGCGGATGAAGGCAGCGAGCACCGACTGGGTGATCGTGTCGCTGTGCGAATCGGCGCAGTGCTTGACCGTCGCCAGCGCGTCGCGCGCCCAGCGCGGGGCGACGATGAAGCCCTTGCGCAACGACGGGAACAGGCTCTTGGAGAAGGTGCCGATGTAGAACACCAGGCCGTCGCGGTCGAGCGTCTGCAGCGCGTCGAGCGGGCGGTGGCCGAAACGGAACTCGCCGTCGTAGTCGTCCTCGATCACCAGCGCGTTGCGGCGGCGGGCGAAGTCGAGCAGCGCGCGGCGCCGGCGCAGCGACAGCGCCACGCCGGTCGGCGACTGGTGCGAGGGGGTCACGCTGATCACCCGCGCGTCCTCGGGCAGAAGGTCCACGCACAAGCCTTCTTCGTCCACCGGTATCGGCAGCAGCCGCGCGCCGGCCGCGGCGAAGGCGGCGCGCACCGGCGGGTAGCCGGGCTCCTCCACCGCCACCCGGGTTTCGCCCGGCGTCACCAGCAGCCGCGCCAGCAGGTCGAAGGCCTGCTGCGCGCCGGAGGTCACCACCACGTCCTCGCCGCCGCAGGCGACCGCGCGGGCGAACGCCACGTGCTGGGCGATCGCCTCGCGCAGTTCGGCGATGCCTTCCGAGGGCGGATAGCTGAAACCGGTCCGCGACCACGCCCGCAGCGTTTGCGCCGACAGCCGCCGCCAGATCTCGTGCGGGAAGTGGCGATGGTCGGGAATGCCGAGGCGGAAGCAGCGCTCGGGCAGGTCGCGCGGCGGCTCCGGGCGCAGGAACGGCGTGCGCCAGAGCGGGTTCAGGCGCGGGTCTTCCGGGCCGGCGGACAGGCGCCGCGGCGCGCGCCGGTCGCGGCGCGCGGCGACGTCGGCGACCACCGCCTTGGCGCCGCGGCGCGGCGCGAGGTAGCCCTCGGCGATCAACAGGTCGTACGCGGCGACCACGGTGTTGCGGGCGACGCCCAGGCCGGCGGCGACCCGGCGCGTGGCCGGCAGCGCCGCGCCCGCGGCGAGCCGGCCGTCGAGGATGGCCGCGCGCAATTGCTGGTGCAGTTCGTGGGTCAGCTGGCCGTGGCCGCGCGCCGGCAGGTCCAGCGGGAACTCGAAGACCGGGCCGTCCGGATCGCCGGCCGCGGACGCGGCGGCGTCGAAAACTGGTTCCATGGATTCCGTCCGATTTGGACCAACGCGGGCGCCAGCGTACTCCTAAGCTGGCTCCCTGGAAGCGGCCCCTCGCCGCCGCGGACGCCGCCGAGATGATCGACCTCCACTACGCCGCCACCCCCAACGGCCTGAAGCTGCGCCTGTACCTGGAAGAGACCGGGCTGGCGCACCGGATCGTGCCGGTGAAGCTCTCCGCCGGCGAGCAGTTCGCGCCGCAGTTCCTGGCGATTTCGCCGAACAACAAGATCCCGGCGATCCTCGACCACGCGCCGGCCGACGGCGGCGCGCCGCTGCCGGTGTTCGAATCCGGCGCGATCTTGCTGTACCTGGCGCGCAAGACCGGGCTGCTGTGGCCGCAGGGCGAACGCGCGCAGTTGCAAGCGACGCAGTGGCTGTTCTGGCAGATGGCCGGGCTCGGGCCGATGGCCGGGCAGGCCGGGCACTTCCGCGCGCACGCGCCCGAAGCGGTGCCGTATGCGATCGACCGCTACACCCGCGAAGCCGCGCGGCTGTACGGCGTGCTCGACCGGCGTCTGCACGGGCGCGAGTTCGTCGCCGGCGACGAACTGTCCATCGCCGACATCGCCTGCTATCCGTGGGTGGTGCCGCATGCCGGGCTCGGCCACGACCTGAGCGCAACGCCGGACCTGCAGCGCTGGTTCGACCGCATCCGCGCGCGGCCGGCGACGCAACGCGCATATGCCGGCGTCGAGGACCCGTACGCGAAGCCGGCCAACTTCACCCAGGCCGAGCGGCAGACGCTGTTCGGCCAGGGCGCGCAAGGCTGACGCGCCGCTGTCGTGGGAGGGACTTCAGTCCCGACGCTGTCGTGCCCGATCGCGGCGACCGGAAAGGAAAGCGTCGGGACTGAAGTCCCTCCCACACAAGCCAAGCCAAGCATCAAACCCTAATCGGCCACGAGTCGGCCAGGGCGACAAACCCCGAACGCCGCGCTTTTGTGGGAGGGCCTTCAGGCCCGACACTCTCGTGCCCGATCGCCGCGACCGGAAAGGAAAGCGTCGGGACTGAAGGCCCTCCCACACAAGCCAAGCCAAGCATCAAACCCTGGTCGGCCACGAGTCGGCCACGAGTCGGCCAGGGCGACAAGCCCCGAACGCCGCGCTGTCGTGGGAGGGCCTTCAGGCCCGACGCTCTTGCGCCCGATCGCTGCGACCGGAAAGGAAAGCGTCGGGACTGAAGTCCCTCCCACACAAGCCAGGCATACCCCGTCCTGTCGCGAGGCCCGCCATGCCCTGCCCCATCTGCGAAACCTGCGGCACCCAGTTCGCCGAATCCGCCGCGCCGCCCGTGCATTGCCCGGTCTGCGAGGACGAGCGCCAGTACGTCGGCTGGAACGGCCAGCGCTGGACCACGATGGAATCGCTGGCCCAGCGTCACCGCCTGCGCATCGACGACGACGCCGGCGTGCTCAGCCTGAGCATGTCGCCCGGCTTCGCCATCGACCAGCGCGCGATGTTCCTGCCCACCGGCGCCGGCAACATCCTGTGGGAGACGCTGTCGCTGGTCACCGACGAGGCAGTGCAGGCGCTGCGCGCGCTCGGCGGCGTCGACCTGATCGCGATCTCGCACCCGCACTTCTACGCGTCGATGGTCGAATGGAGCCGCGCGTTCGGCGACGTCCCGATCTACCTGCACGAGGCCGACCGCGAATGGGTGCAGCGGCCCTCGCCGGCGATCCGCTGGTGGCGCGGCGACGAACTGGCGCTGTCCGACGATGTCGTGCTGATCCGCTGCGGCGGCCACTTCGACGGCAGCACCGCGCTGCACTGGCGCCGCGACGGCGCGCGCGGCGCGGCGCTGTTCCCCGGCGACGCGCTGCAGGTCGTCTCCGACCGCCGCCACACCACCTTCATGTACAGCTATCCGAACTACATCCCGATGAAGCCGGCCGACGTGCGCGCGATGCGCGAACGCATCGACCGCTTCGCGTTCGAGGACGTGTACGGCTACAGCCTGGGCCGCAACATCCTCGGCGGCGGCCGCGCCGCGGTGGATGCCTCGTTCCAGCGCTATTTCGACGCGATCGCCGGCTGAGCCCGGCCGCCCACGCCCCACGAGGAACCGCCATGGCTTCCGGCTTCGACGCCCTGCACGACTACCTGCCCGCGCGCATCGGCGCCCGCGCGCAACTGCCGTGGATTCCCGCCGACACGCCCGGCAAGTACTCCAAGCCGCTGCGCTTCTTCGCCGACGACCGCGGCTTCGTCGAACTGTTGCGCATGGACCCGGGCCTGGCGATGCCGCTGCACCGCCACACCGGCGAGGTCCACGCCTACAACCTCAGCGGCACCCGTCAGCTGTGCACCGGCGAACTGATCGGACCGGGCGATTACGTCTACGAACCGCCCGGCAACGTCGACTGGTGGAAGATCGTCGGCGACGAACCGATGATCGCGCTGGTGGTGGTGATGGGCGCGGTCGAGTTCCTCGGCCCCGGCGGCACGGTGCGCCTGCGCGCCACCGCGCAGAGCCAGCGCGCCGCGTACGAGCGCTATTGCCGCCAACAACGGCGGCCGGCGCTGGACCTCACCGACCGCTGAGCGCGCGCCCGCGCCTCAGGTCTCCACGAACGCCCGCAACCGCAGCAGCGCCCGGTCCCACTGCTCGGCGATGCGCTGCAGCGACTGCCGCGCCTGTTCCAGCTCGGCCGGCTCGAACTGCCACAAGCGCTCGCGCCCGGCCTTGAGGTCGCGCACCAGCCCGGCGCCGGCCAGCACCTGCAAGTGCTTGGTCACCGCCTGGCGGCTGATGTCGGTGCCGGCGGTGAGCTGGGCGATCGACAGCGCGCCGCCGGCGCACAGCGCCACCACCAACCGCAGCCGGGTCTCGTCGCCGAGCGCGTCGAACACCCGCGCCGAGCGCCGCAGCGCCGGCGCCTTGAACGCGGCCGCCGGCTTGACGGCGGCAGGCTTACTCGACATAGCGCGCGATGTTCCCGACCTGCGCGTCCCAGCCGCCGGAGTTCATGCGGAACGCTTCCTCGCGGCGTTCGGCCGGGACTTGGTCGAAGCCCGACTCGGTCACCGTCAGCCAGGTGCCGCCGTCGGCGTCCTCGAGCGCGAACTCGACCAACGTCGGCGGCTCGTGCGAGTAGTCGCGGTCCGGATCGACCGCATAGGGATGCCAGTGGAACGAGAACCGGCGCTCGGGCTCCATCGCCTGCACCACCACCCGCATCAGCAGGTGTTCGTAGCCGGGGTAGGTGATGTAGCCCTGCGCGGGCTCGCCGGGGGCGAAGCGCTGGCCTTGCAGCTTCACTCCGAACCATTGGCCGAAGGACTCGGCGTCGGCCAGCGCGCGCCAGACCTTGGCGCGCGGGGCCTTGAGCAGGATGCGGCGTTGGATGCGGTCGGTGGATGCGTTCATGGGCAACCTCTTGGATGCATATCGCCGGGCCAGAGTGGACCGCAAATACGCAACCGTCAAGTTGCTTTTTCAGTCGCCGGCGCGAGGCCGCCAACCTCCGCACCCGCGCCCGGCTCGCCGCGCCGCGCTCAGTACGCCACCGCGAGCGCCGTCCATACCAGCGCGATCGCCAGCGCGACCGCGGTCGCGATCCGCTCCACCTCGGCGTCGCGCCACCGGATTCGGCAAACCACCGCGGCCGCCAACACCACGCACGGCACCGCCAAGGCTTCGATGCCGATCATTCCGCAACGCACCATGCGGTCGCCGACGTCGCACATGAAGCGATTGGGGTTCAGCGCGAGGGCGGTGTCGGCGATGACGGTATACAGCGGCGGCACCAGGGCCAGGCAGAACAACGCGATCCACAGCAACGACTGCGCCGCGCGCGCCGGCCACGCGCGCGGCCACCACTCCAGCGCCAGGCAGCACGCGCAGGCCGCGGCCGCGATCGCGGGCAGGCCCCAGGCGACGCCGCCGCGGTTGATCCAGACGGTGCACGCCAGCCCCGCGACCCACACCGCGGCGACTGCGATAGCATTCCTGCGCGCGGCCGCGCCGGCGCCCGCGCTCATCGCGTCCGCTTCCGCGGCGACCGGGCCGCCTTCGCGCCGGTCCCGCCGGCCGCCGCGCGCGCATCGCACCGCAACCGTCCGCGCCCGCACCGCATCGTCTCCGTGGTTCCGCTCCGCATCGCGCCGCCTCCTTTCGTGCCCCATGTTCACACACGCAAACCCGGCTGACGCTAGCCTCAACGGCAGATGTGTTTATTTGTATCGCCTCCACGGCCCACACCGCCCGGCGCTACCATGCCGGCTCGCATGAGGTGGCCATGAATAAAGTCCTGCTGATCGAGGACGACGCCCGTCTGGCCGGGCTGATCTCCGAGTACCTGCAACGTTACGACTTCCAGACCTCGGTGGTGCTGCGCGGCGACCTCGCGCTGCCCGCGATCGAGAACGATCCGCCCGACGTGATCGTGCTCGACCTGATGCTGCCCGGCATGGACGGCTTCGACGTGTGCCGGCAGATCCGCAAGCAGTCGAGCCTGCCGATCGTGATGCTGACCGCGCGCGCGGACCTGTTCGACCAGGTCACCGGCCTGGAGGTCGGCGCCGACGACTACGTGCTCAAGCCGGTGGAGCCGCGCCTGCTGCTGGCGCGGCTGCGCGCGGTGCTGCGCCGCAGCCAGGCCCAGCCGCAGGCGGCGGGGCCGTCGATCCTCAGTTACGGCGGCCTGCAGATCGACCTCACCGCGCGCCAGGTGCGCTGGAAGGGCGAAGAGATCGACCTCAAGACCGCCGACTACAACCTGTTCGTGATCCTGGCCCAGGCCGCCGGCCGCGTGCTCAGCCGCGACGAACTGCTGCGGCGCTGGCGCGGCATCGGCTTCGACGGCGTCGACCGCACCGTCGACGTCAGCATCTCGCGCCTGCGCCGGCACTTCGCCGACGACGCGCACGAGCCGCGCAAGATCAAGACCGTGTGGGGACGGGGCTATCTGTTCAGCCCGATCGCCTGGGAGGACTGAATGCTCTCGATGCTGGTGCGGTTGTACCTCACCGTGGCGGGGCTGCTGCTGTGCTCGATCCTGCTGGTGCAGCAGGTGTTCCCCTACCTGTTCCCGGACCAGTACTCGGCTTCGGTGCGGCACGAGTTCGTCGGCGAACTGACCCTGCTGCGCGAGCGCCTGGACGACGCCGCCGGCGCCGAGCTCGACCGCCGCCTGGCCGAGCTCAACCGGCGCACGCCCGAGCGCTACAGCCGGGTCACCGCGCAGGAACTGCGCGCGCTGCCGGCGCGCAACCGCGCCGAACTGACCCGCCTGGGCAGCGCCAGCACCCACGTCGGCAGCGAACGCCATCACCTGTTCCTGCGTCTGCCGGCCGGCGACACGGTGCAGATCGTCTATACCGAGAACGACTTTCCGATCCGCTACGTGGCCTACCTGACCGTGTTCGCGATGGTGCTGCTGGGCCTGATGATCTGGCTGCAGCCGCACTGGCGCGACCTGGAGCGGCTGCGCGACGCCGCCGCGCAGTTCGGCGACGGCGACCTGGGCGCGCGCGCGCGGGTGCGCGGCGGCTCGTCGATCCGCCAGTTGTGCGTGTTCTTCAACAACATGGCCGACCAGATCGGCCGCCTGATCCAGTCCCAGCGCGACATGGTCAACGCCGCCTCGCACGAGCTGCGCACGCCGATCACGCGGTTGGAGTTCGGCCTGGCCAACCTCGCCGACACCCTCGACGATCGGGTCGCGCGCGCCCGCGTGCACGCGCTGCGCTGCGACGTGGAGGAACTCGACCTGCTGGTCGGCGAACTGCTGACCCTGGGCATGCTCGAACGCAGCGGCCCGCGCCCGAGCCTGGAGCCGGTGCAGCTGGAAGGGTTCCTGCGCGCCTCCACCGGCGTGTCGGCCGACGAACTGCGCAGCCGCGCCACCCGGATCGAATGGGCGATCTCGGCGGAGCTCGACGAAGTGGCGGTGGAACCGCGCAGCCTGCGCCGCGCGTTCTCCAACCTGATGCGCAACGCGGTGCGCTACGCCGACAGCGCCATCCGCGTCGCCGCCGAACCGGCCGGCAACGACTGGCTGCTGATCGTCGAAGACGACGGCGTCGGCATCCCGGCCCAGGACCGGCGCCGGGTGTTCGAGCCGTTCTACCGCCTCGACCGCAGCCGCGACCGCGCCACCGGCGGTTACGGCCTGGGCCTGAGCATCGTGCGCCAGGTGATCGAACGCCACGGCGGCACGGTCCACGTCGAACCCTCGCCGTTGGGCGGCGCGCGCTTCGTCGCGCGGCTGCCGCAAAGCCCGCGGCTGTGGTCCGAACGCGACGGCGCGGCCGCCGGCGAGGACGGGGCCGGCCCTGGCGACGCGCAGGAACGCCCGTTCCATCTGCAGTGAGCGGCCGCGGTCGCGGCCACGATGACCCCTTTCGCTCCCGCACCGCGTTGGCAACAGCGCGGGCGGCGTTTTCGCGCGCCGTTGCAAGCACGCTCGTTCACACTGCGACCGGCTCCAGGATAGGAACCCCGACCCATATGGACATGAACGCCCTGCCCGACGATCTCGAATCGCGGGTGCTCGACCTCGCCAACCAGGCCATCGCCCACCAGGCCGCCGGCGAGCATCGCCAGGCCGCCAAGCACTGGGGCCGCGCCATCGCCCTGGCCGACAGCGGCCTGGGCAGCGACGACATCCGCCACTGGCTCAGCGCCGGCGCGGCCGAAACCCTGTACCGGCTCGGCGACTACGCCGCCTGCATCGTCGCCGCGCGCGCGGCGCAGGAATGGAGCCGGCAGCAGCACGCGCCGCTGGCCGCGTTGCTGCTCGGCCAGGCGCAACTGCGCCTGGGCCGGCGCGAGGCGGCGCTGCAGGCGCTGCGCGAGGCGCGCGCGCTCGGCGGGGAGGCGGTCTGGGACGCGATCGACCTCGACCTGCGCGCGGCGGCCGCGCGGCTGCTGCGCAGCGACGCGGCCTGAGCGCGGCGCGCGCGCCCGGCGGCGGCGCGGCGCGCGCTCAGAACCGCGACCACCACTGCACGTTGCGCTCGAAATGGCCGACCAAGGTCTGGACCAGGCGATGCCGGGTCTCGGCCGGGCGCGTCTGCGCGTCGCCGCAGGCGATGGCGCGATCGACCGCGCCGTGCATGGCGCTGAAGAAGATCACCGCGGTCATGCGCGGATCCGGCGCCGCCCATACCCGCGCGGCGATGCCGCCTTCGAGCAGTTCCACCAGCTGGTCGATCACCGGATTGTCCTGCCAGGCCTGGCGGTCGTAACCCTTGCTGTGCGTGTGCGCGTCGTGGAACAGCGCGTCGTGCAGCGCCACCTGCTCCAGATACGCGCTCACCGCCGTCTGCACCCAGGCGCGCAGGCGCCCGCCCCAGTCGCCGTCGCGGCACCGGTCCATGGCCTGGCGCACGCGCGCGACGAAACCGTCGGCGAAGCGCTGCTCCAGCGCCGCGCGCAGGCGCCGTTCGCAACCGAAGCGGACGCGCAATTGGGCTTCGTCGAGGCCCGCCGCCGTGGCGATCCGCTCCAGCCGCAGCGCCGCGACGCCGTACGCGGCGACCAGGCGCGCGGCCGCGTCCAGCGCCGGGTCCGGCGTCAGCGCGAGGAAGGCCGATGCGGCGGCGGCCGCGCGCGCATCGGCTTCGCCCGCCACCGCGGGCTGCAGGGTGGCCATGGGTCGAATCTCCAAATGAGAACCGTTCTCATCATACTCCATCAGACGCGCGCCGGGCGGCGCCACCCAACCCCGTCGGCGGCCGCCGGATCGGCCGCCGGATCGATTGCCGAACCGAGCGTCGGGCCGGGCGCCGGCGCGAACGCGAGCGGCGAGGACGCAACCGCCGCATCGCCGACGCGCATTTTCCCGGCTGGATAATTTTTCACCAATCCTCACCCGCGCTTGCGACCGCGATCGACATTCGCATGCGAACCAATCCATTGCCGCGCGCGAAAACACGTTCGCGCTCAGCGGAAACGAATCGGACACGATCACAACTCGCGCGTGATTGAACGCGAGTCCGCGGCATCGCGCGACATGGGCGTTTTCCCCTGGAATTTCGCGTTTTTCGCAAACCCCGTCGGAGTCGAAGACAAGCCCCGACGCTGTAGAAAAACCTTCACATATCCGTCTTGTGATAAGTCTCTCACCGTCGCCCCCGTAAATATTCGACTTGTGATATGCCTCTCATCCACCTTGATGGACATGACTTGAGCGCTCGGGGATATTGACCCCGAAGGCGCCGCACAACGCATCCGCGCAACGTCGCCTTTCGATGCGTTCGCGTCCGCCCGCCGCGGCGGAATGCCGCATCGTTTGTTCCGTCCCCCCTTTGCCACACCGATAAGAACTAAGGCCCACCGTCCGCCGCTCGCGCCGGATGTACACGGATAGAGGCCCTGCCCAGGCGCGCTGCGCCGCGGCCGTGCTGTACTTTTTTGCATTCGCTGACACACGGAGAGGGGGCCACTCGCAAGAACGAGTCGGCCGCAGGCCCGCGCGCACCCGGTACCGCGCGCCGACGGACATCGCGTCCGCCGGCCGGCGGGCGCGCGCGTCCCGGCGCCGGCTCAGAGGAAGCGCCATGAACGAACTCCATGCCCACGGCCTGCCGCTCACCACCGCCCAGCGCGGTCTGTGGGTCGGACAGAAGCTCGCCTCGGCCGAAGCGACCTTGAACATCGCCGAAGCAGTGGAGATCCACGGACCGGTCGAGCCGGCGCTGTTCCAGCGCGCGTTGCGCCAATTCGCCGACGAAGCGCAAGCGGTGCGCGCGCGCATCGTCGAGCACAACGGCCTGCCGTACCAGATCGTGCGCGAGCGCTACGAGTTCGACACGCCCTACATCGATTTCAGCGCCGAACCCGACCCGCGCGCCGCCGCCGACGCGTGGATGCAGGCGGAGATCAACCGCCCGGTCGACCTCGCACACGATCCGCTGTGGGTCGGCGCGATCTTCAAGTTCGCCGACGACCTGTACTGCTGGTACCAACGCGCCCACCACACCGTCTACGACGGCTACAGCGGCGGCATGGCGGCCAAGCGCCTCAACGAGCTGTATTGCGCCTACCGCGACGGCGTCGAACCCGAGCCCTGCGGCTACGGCACGCTGGCGTCGCTGATCGAAGCCGAGGCGTCGTATCGCGATTCCGACCGCTACCGCCGCGACCGCGAATACTGGCTGGAACAACTCGCCGGCCTGCCCGAAGCGGTGACCCTGGCGCGCCGGCGGGTGCGCAACAACGGCGGCCTGCGCCGTTCCAGCGGCCACGTGCCCGAGGCCGGACGCGAGCGCCTGGCGCAGATCGCGCGCGACAACGGCGTGAGCCTGCCGCAGGTGCTGATCGCGCTGATCGCCGCCTACTACCACCGCGCCAGCGGCGCCCACGACCTGGTGTTCGGCATGCCGGTCACCGGCCGCGCCAGCCACGCGCTGCGCAGCACCCCGGGCATGGTCGCCAACGTCGTCGCGATCCGCCTGCAGATGCGCGCGGACATGAGCATGAGCGAGCTGTTCCAGCAGACCTCGCGCACGGTCAAGTCGGCGCTGCGCCACCAGCAGTACCGCTTCGAGGAACTGCGCCGCGACCTCGGCCTGGTCAACCCGGACCAGCACATGGCCTGGCTCGGCATCAACATCGAGCCCTACGACTACAACAACTTCCTCGGCCACCGCGGCAGCGCGCGCAACCTGCACAACGGCACCGCCGAGGACCTGACCGTGTTCGTGTTCGACCGCCTCGACGGCCAGGGCCTGAGCTTCGACTTCGACGCCAATCCCACCCTGTACCCGGCCGCCGAACTCGACGAACACAAGCGCCGGCTGATGCGCCTGATCGACGCGGTGCTGGAAACGCCGGACATCGCCCTGGGCGCGATCGACGTGCTCGGCGCGGACGAGCGCGCGCGCCTGCTGACGCAGTGGAACGACACCGACGCGCCGCTGCGCGACACCACCGCGCTGGCCGAGTTCCGGCGCCAGGCCGATGCCACCCCCGACGCGGTCGCGCTGATCGCCGGGACGACCCGGCTGAGCTATCGCGAACTCGACGAATCCAGCACCCGTCTGGCCCGGCGCCTGGTCGCGCGCGGCGTGCGCCCCGGCGACACCGTGGCGATCGCGCTGCCGCGCGACGAAGTGCTGCTGTCGGCGCTGCTGGCGGTGTGGAAGGCCGGCGCGGCCTACCTGCCGCTGGATCCCGACGCGCCGATGCAGCGCATCGCCCTGACCCTGGACGATGCCGCGCCGAGCCTGCTGCTGACCGCGCCCGCGTTCGCCGACGCGTTCGCCGGACGCGGCCTGCCGCTGCTGTTCGCGCACGCCCAGGACGAACGCTACGACGCGCCCGACGCGCCGGCGCTGCCCGAGGTCGGCGGCGACCACGGCGCCTATGTCATCTACACCTCCGGCTCGACCGGCGTGCCCAAGGGCGTGGAAATCGGCCAGCGCAGCCTGTGGAACTTCCTCCAGGCGATGCAGCGCGAACTGCGGCCCGAACCGGGCCAGCGCTATCTGGCGCAGACCACGATCACCTTCGACATCGCCGGCCTGGAGCTGTTCCTGCCGCTGACCGTCGGCGCCACCGCCGTGCTGACCACCGCCGAGGTCGCGCGCAATCCGCTGGCGCTGGCGCGGCTGATCGACGAACAGCGCATCGACGTGATGCAGGCCACGCCGTCGCTGTGGCGGATGCTGCTGGCCAATTCCGACGTGCGCCTGCAGCGCGTGCACGCGCTGATCGGCGGCGAAGCGCTGTTGCCGGAACTGGCCGAACAGCTGGTGCGGCAGGCGCGCCGCCTGACCAATCTGTACGGCCCCACCGAGACCACGGTGTGGTCGACCGCGATGGAGATCGACGCGCAGGTCCTCGCCGCCGGCAACGGCGCGCCGCCGCCGATCGGCAGGCCGCTGCTCAACACCCAGGTCTACGTGCTCGACGCCGCCGGCCAGCCGATGCCGACCGGCAGCGCCGGCGAGCTGTACATCGGCGGCGCCGGCGTCGCGCGCGGTTATCGCAATCGCGACCGGCTCAACGCCGAGCGTTTCCTGCCCGATCCGTTCCGCCCCGGCGGCCGTCTCTACCGCACCGGCGACCTGGCGCGCTGGCGCGACGACGGCACGCTGGAATACCTCGGCCGCGCCGACCAGCAGGTCAAGATCCGCGGCCACCGGGTCGAGCTCGGCGAGATCGAGACCCAGCTGCGCGGATTCGACGCGGTCGCCGAGGCCGCGGTCGCGCTTCATCGCGACGCCGCCGGCAACGCCCTGCTCACCGCCTACGTGGTGCCGGCCGCCGGCGCCGACGCCGCGCCCGACGCGCTGCGCCGCGCGCTGGCCGCGCGCCTGCCCGACTACATGGTGCCGGCGGCGTGGATCGAACTGGCGGCGTTGCCGATGACGCCCAGCGGCAAGCTCGACCGCAAGGCGCTGCGCCCGCCCGAGCGCAGCCGCCAGAGCGCGTACGTGGCGCCGCGCACCGAGGCCGAACGCAAGCTGGCGACGATCTGGCAGCGGATCTTCAAGCTCGAACGCGTCGGCATCCACGACAACTTCTTCGAACTCGGCGGCGATTCGCTGACCGCGGCCGAGCTGGTCGCGGCGCTGCCGCGCCATTTCGGTTCCGAGCTGTCGATGGGCGCGCTGTTCGAAGGCTCGACCATCGCCGGCCTGGCCGCGGCGCTGGAGCGCAGCGGCGGCGACAACGATCCGCTTGGCGCGCTGCTGGCGCTGCGCGGCGGCGCGGCGGAGCGCAACGCCCATCCCGAGCGGCCGCTGTTCTGCATCCATCCGGTCACCGGCGTGGGCTGGGCCTTCACCGGCATGCTGCGCCAGCTGGAGTTGCCGCTGTACGCGCTGCAGTCGCGCGGCCTGCGCGGCGGCGCGCTGCCGGGCAGCATCGAGGAAGTCGCGGCCGACTACATCGCGCAGATGCGCAAGGTCCAGCCGCACGGCCCGTACCGCTTGCTCGGCTGGTCGCTGGGCGGCCTGATCGGCCACGCGGTGGCGGCGCAGCTGCAGCGCGAAGGCGAGCGGGTCGAATTGCTGGCGATGATGGACTCCTATCCCTTCGCCACCGAACCGGCCACGCCCGACGAGGCCCAGCAGGCCCAGGCCGTGCTCAAGTTCCTCGGCTTCCACCACCGCCTGCGCGAGGCGCCGCAGGACATGCGCGCGCTGACCGAGCTGCTGTGCCAGGAATACGAGGTGTTCTCGAACCCGCTGGTGCAGCAGGTGCTCAAGGAAGACGCCAAGCTGATCGAGCACGTCGCCGCGGTCACCCGCAACAACCTGACGCTGGCGCGCCGCTACGCGCCGCAGCGCATCGACGCCGACGTGCTGTTCTTCGACGCGCGGCGCAAGGAGCGGGTCGACCTGGACGGCCTGCTGCACTACCGCGCCAACGCCTGGCAGGCGCACGTGGCCGGACGGTTCGAGGTGCACGAAGTCGATTGCCACCACCAGACCATGCTCGAGCCGCGCGCCGCCGCGCATATCGGCCGGGTGTTGCGCGAGCGCCTGCACGGCGCGCCCGCGCAGCCCGCGCGCGCCGACGCGCCGCCGCCGGCCGCGCTGACCGCGGCCGCGGCCCTGGTCGCCGCCTATTCGTAAGGAGACGCACGTGTCCGCTTCCGCTTCCGCCGTCGCCGCAACGCTTCCCATCGCCGCCCAACCGGCCGATCCCACGCCCGGCGCCGTGGTGATCTTCACCGTCGGCACCCAGGGCGACGCGCGCCCGTGCATCGGCCTGGGCCAGTCGCTCAAGCGCGCCGGCTATCCGGTGCGCATCGTCACCAGCGAGAACTTCGCGCCGCTGGTGCGCGAGGCCGGACTGGAATTCGCCGCGATCAGCGCCGACTTCAGCGACCTGCTGACCAACAATCCCGAGACCGTCGACAAGGCGCTCAACCCCTGGTACCTGGTCCAGCACACCCGCGCCAAGTTCGCGCAGTGGGCGGCGACCTGGGCGCAGGAGGCGCGCCCGGCGTGCAAGGGCGCGGCGCTGCTGGTCGGCACCGGCATCGTCACCCAGCTGGCCAAGGCGATCGGCGAGGCCGACGGCATTCCCTTCATCCAGGCCCACCTGCAGCCGTTCACGCCGTCGCGCAAGCTCTCGCCGCTGTCGTTCTGGTCCGAGCGCGAGTTCCCCGGCGCGGTCAACATGGCGCTGTTCTCGGTGATGAAGCTGCTGGCCTGGTACACGCTCAAGCCCGCGGTCAACGGCGCGATCCGGCCGCAGCTCAAGCTGCCGCTGTTTCCGTGGTACGGGCCGTTCTTCGACAAGAACCCCGAGCGCATGCGGGTGCTGTACGGCTACAGCCGCCACATCCTGCCGCCGCCGGACGACTGGCCGGCCGAAGTCAAGGTCACCGGGAGCTGGTTCCTCGACCAGGCCGACGTATGGCAGCCGCCGCAGGCGCTGGCCGACTTCCTCGCCGAAGGCGACAAGCCGGTGTATTTCGGCTTCGGCAGCATGCTGGCCAACAACGCCGAGGCGCTGACCCAGGTGGTGCTCGACGCGGTGCGCCTGAGCGGCCGGCGCGCGGTGCTGGCAACCGGCTGGGGCGGACTGCGCTGCGATCCGGGACGCTTGAACGACCAGGTCTATGTGATCGAGGCCGCGCCGCACGACTGGCTGTTCCCGCGCATGGCCGCCACCGTGCAGCACGGCGGCGCCGGCACCACGGTGGCCGCCGCGCGCGCCGGCGTGCCGTCGGTGTTCGTACCGTTCTTCGGCGACCAGCCGTTCTGGGCGCGGCGCATGCACGCGCTCGGCGCGGCGCCGCCGGCGCTGGACCGGCGCACCGTCACCGCCGAGCAGATGGCGCAGGCGGTGGCGCAGGCGCTGCAACCCGAGCGGGTGCGCGCGGCGGCCGAACTGGGCGAGAAGATCCGCGCCGAAAACGGCGGCGCCTCCGCGGTCCGCGCGCTCACCGAATGGGGCCTGTTGCCGCCGCCGCGGCTGGCGCGCGATACGGCCGCGCCGGCGCTGGAGCGCGTAGCCTGAGTTCGCTATCCGGATAGGGGATAGCGCGGGCGCCCCGGCCCCTGCCCCCACTGGCAAGGGCCGGGGCGCGGTGCGCAAGCGCGCAGCGCCGCGCCATGGCGCGACCGCGACGCGCCCAGTCACAGCCCTCGCCCAGTCACAGCCTCGGAGACGAGCCGCGCGCACAATGGCGGACCGCCCCGCGGCGCCCGCGCGCGCCGCCCGCCACCGAGGCGTCCCCCATGCAAAGCACCGATGTCGAACTCGAGCGCCTGCGCGTGCGCCGCGAGGCGCGCCGCGCCGAACTGGCCGCGCGCAGCGGCGTCAACCAGCGCGAAGGCCGCGCCCTGTGCCTGTCCGGCGGCGGCTACCGCGCCGCGCTGTTCCACCTCGGCGGTTTGCTGCGCCTGCACGAAGCCGGCCTGCTCGCCGGCCTGAGCCTGGTCAGTTCGGTCTCCGGCGGCAGCATCGTCTCGGCCTGGCTGGCCTGCCGCTACCTCGACACCCGCCGCGACCGCGACGAGAGCTTCGCCGCCTGGAGCGACCGCATCGACTTCCGCGCCGAGGTGGTCGAACCGTTCCGAGCGGTCGCCGCGCGCGACATCCGCACCCTGCCGGTGCTGGCGACGCTGCCGTTCAACTGGCTCAAGCCGTCGTGGCGCATCGGCCTGCTCGAACGCGGCTACATCCGCGCCTTCGGCGAACGCCATCTGGACGAACTGCCCGAGTGTCCCTCGTTCGTGTTCTGCGCGACCGACCTGAGCTTCGGCGTGAACTGGGAGTTCTCGCGCCGCCGCGTCGGCGACTACCTCGCCGGCTACCTGCGCGACGGCGCGCGGCGGGTGCGGCTGAGCTGCGCGGTCGCCGCCTCGTCGTGCTTCCCGCCGGTGTTCGGCCCGGTGCGCTTCGAAGCCGCGCCGGGCGACTACCAGCGCGGCGACTACCGCGGCGACGACGGCGACGCGCTGCGCGCGCGGATCGAACTCAGCGACGGCGGCGTCTACGACAACCTCGCCACCGAACCCAGCCTGCGCCGTTATCGCGAAGTGCTGGTGTCCGACGCCGGCGGCCCGTTCGTGTTCGAGAGCAAGCGCTGGTGGCTGTCGCGGCTGATGCGCTACACCCAGGTCATCGGCAACCAGGCCGAAGCGCTGCGCAAGCGGTTGTTCTTCGGCCAAGCCGAAAGCGGATCGTTCAGCGGCGTGTACTGGAGCCTGACCGGCTATCGCGACGAAGGCGCCGACGGCTACAGCCCGGCGCTGGTGCGAGAAGTGCTCGGGCGCCTGCGCACCGACCTGGACCGCTTCCTCGACGTCGAATTCGAGGTGCTGGTCAACCACGGCTACTTCGCCGCGCACGATGCGCTATGGCGGCAAAACGGCTGGGTGTCGGAGACGTCGCCGGCGGTCTGGCCTTATCCCGATCGCGCCGACGAAAGCCGGGTGCGGCGCTGGCTGCGGCGCAGCCACGCGCGGGTGCTGCATCGGCGCTGGTGGGGCGCGAGCTGAGCGCCGGCGGAGGTGGGCGACGACGTTGCGTTGCGCTGTCGCCGCTCACAGAAGCAAAAAACGCCCCACACCGTCATTCCGGCGAAAGCCGGAATCCATTTTGCTGTTGCCGTTGCTCGTGCTCGCCCCCGAGCGCGATGCAGTCGTCCCGCAGCCCCGGAGGGCGTGCGCATGGATGCGCACGCGCGCCATGGGGCATGGATGCCCCTTATGGCGCGGCCCCGCGCCCCTTTCGAGCCATAGTGGCTCTTGATCCCAAAAAGATAAGGCCTTTTCTTTGGTTACTTTCTTTGTGGCTTCAGACAAAGAAAGTGACCCGGCCGCTTGCGGACGGAAGCTCTTGATGGTCGCTTGTCATCACTCGTAGCGACGACAAAAGTGAGAGCAACAACAGAGTCAAAATGGATTCCGGCTTCCGCCGGAATGACGGTTTGGGAGGTTCGTTGCCTCAAGGATCATCGGCTCAGCTACGTCGCTTCGGTTGGATTCCGGCTTCCGCCGGAATGACGGCTTGGGAGGTTCGTTGCTTCAAGGATCATCGGCGGAGCTACGTCGCTTCGGTTGGATTCCGGCTTCCGCCGGAATGACGGCTTGGGAGGTTCGTTGCTTCAAGGATCATCGGCGGAGCTACGTCGCTTCGGTTGGATTCCGGCTTCCGCCGGAATGACGGCTTGGGAGATTCGTTGCCTCAAGGATCATCGGCGGAGCCACGTCGCTTCGGTTGGATTCCGGCTTCCGCCGGAATGACGGCTTGGGAGGTTCGTTGCTTCAAGGATCATCGGCGGAGCTACGTCGCTTCGGTTGGATTCCGGCTTCCGCCGGAATGACGGCTTGGGAGGTTCGTTGCTTTAAGGAACGCCGGCGGAGCTGCATCGCTTCGGTTAGATTCCGACGTTCGCCGGAATCACGGCGAAGGGGCGACGCAGTTACGTTGCCGCGGTCGCGGCTTGCGCCGCTCCTACAGGGGCTTCGGCTGGTTCGTATCCGACTGTAGGAGCGGCGCAAGCCGCGACCGCAACAACACAACTACGAGGCCGCCCTCAACGCAACCGAAATCATCCGCCTAAACCGCACACCCACCATCGAAACCCTCAAACCGCCTTGCGCACGCACGGCGCGAACAAATCCATCCGCTTCTCGTACACGCTGGTCTCCACCTGCATCAACCCCAGCACCGAGTGGAACAGGTTGTCCTGGCTCGCCGGCTTGGCCGACTCCGCGCGCAGGCATTGCAGGTCCAGCCCGCGCGAGGCGGCGAAGCCCGGCGAGAACCACATCGTCATCGGCACCTTGGTCTGGGTCTTGGGCGCGATCGCGTACGGCACGCCGTGCAGGTACAGCCCGTTCTCGCCCAGCGATTCGCCGTGATCGGACAGGTAGATCATCGCGGTATCGCGCGACGTGTCCTGGGCCAGGTAGCGGATGGTACGGGCCAGGAACTCGTCGGTCGCCAGCACCGCGTTGTCGTAGGCGTTGACGATCTGCTGCCGGTCGCACTTGCCCAGTTCGTTGGTGTCGCAGGTCGGCGTCCAGCGCCGCAGGCGGTCGGGATAACGGCGGAAATAGGCCGGTCCGTGGTTGCCGAGCTGGTGCAGCACTACCACCGCGTCGCCCGGCTTGGCGCCGATGCGCTCGCGCAGGCCGCGCAGCATCACTTCGTCGAAGCAGCGCTCGCTGTCGCAGTATGCCGGGTCGGTGTCGTGCTCGAAGGTCTCGAACGCCAGTCCCTTGCACACGTTCTTGCAGCCGGTCTGGTTGTCGCGCCACAGGGTCTGGATGCCGGCGTACTCGAGCACGTTGAGCAGCGATTCCGAACCCTGGATGCGGCCCTTGTCGTAATTGGCGCGGCCGTACGGCGAGAACATGCACGGCACCGAGACCTCGGTGCTGCTGCCGCAGGCCGTCGTGTCGGGGAAGTTGATCGGCCCGATCCGCGCCAGTTCCGGCGTGGTCTGGCGCTCGTAGCCGTTGAGCCCCCAGTTCTGCGCGCGCACCGTTTCGCCCACCACCAGCACCAGCAGGCGCGGCTTGGCGCCGGCGGCGCGGCCGGCGGCCACGCGCGCGTCGGTGCCGATCGGGGTGCGGCCGCGCACGCGCGAGGCCGAATCGTCCAGCGCCACCCGCGTCAGCGACACCAGGTAATTGGCCGGCGTCACCAGGTGGCGCATTTCCTTGTGGTTGCGCATCAGCGCCGAGATGTCCTGGAACGAGCCCATCAGCGCCAGCCCGGCCAGCGCCAGCGACGCGAGCAACAGCCCCAGCCGCACCAGCACCGCGCGGGCCAGCGGCCGCGGCTTCAACCGCACCCGCCACAGCAACAGCGCCGGCAGCAGGCCGTACAGCAGCAGCGGCAGCACCAGCCCGCCGGTGAACAGCTCCGCCGACTCCTTGCCGTCGGACTGCAGCACGTTGCGGATCATCCCGGTGTCCAGGTAGACCCCGTACTGGCTCATGAAGTGCGCCGCGCCGGCGGTGACCAGCAGCAACACCGTCAGCAGCGGCTTCACCGTCCAACGGTTCAACAGCACGCCCAGCAACAGCGAAGTGATCGCGACGATGGCCACGAACACGCAGGCCGCGACCCACGCGCCGCCGCCGTTGGCGAACGCGCCGGCGGCCGAGGCCGCGCGCCAGAACGCGTTGTTGGCGAAGGCGGCGAAGAACACGCTCGCGATCAGGACGATCGCCTCGACGCTGAGCTCGGGGCGATACGCCAGCCACGCCGGCCAGCGCAGCTGCGGACGGGCGATGGCGTTCATCGGCCCGCTCCTTCCAGCGATACGCGCTCGGCCGGTGCCCCGCGCTTGTCCGCCGCCAGCGGCGCCTCGCGCCGCGCCATCGCCAAATACAGCGCCAATGCCACGAACCAGCAGATCGCCAGCGTCCACACGTCGTGCGAAAGAAAATGCGCGCCGCGCAGCTGCTGCGAGAAGCCGAACAGCAGCCCCACTGCCAGCCCGCTCGCCAGGCCCGCCCAGCGCAGGCGCGGGCGCACCTGCAGGAAGAAGAAGTACAGCGCGATCCAGGCGTAGCCGCCGCTGGCGTGGCCGGCGGGGAAGCACACGCCGCGATCCAGCCCCGGCGGCCGCCGGTCGAACAGGCCGAAGAAGGGAACCTCGCCGCCGTAGCGGGTCAGGTCCCAGGGGCAGTCTATGTTGGTCAGCGACTTCAGGCCCGACGCCAGCGCCACCGCCAGCAACGTCGCCAGCAACAGATAGGCCAGCGGCCGCCGCCACGGCGCCAGCGCCGGGCGCGAGCGCGCGTACAGCCAGAACGCGAACGCGCCCAGCCACGCCGCGGTGCTGGCGTCGCGGCCGAAGCGATGGATCACCTGCTCGGTCAGGTAGGCGTTCTGCAGCGCCCAGCGCCCGCCTTCCAGCGCGTAGAAGCGGTCGGCCAGCCAGAAGTCGCCGCCCAGGCCCATGGTCGACGCCGACAGCGCCGCCAGCGTCAGCAGGGGCCACAACGCATGCAGCAGCAGGAACCGACGCGGCGACATGCCGGCGGAGATGCCGGGCAGGACGGCGGGGCGCGGAAGGGCCGACGGCAGCGGCCTGGAAGCGGAACGGATCATCGACGGCAGCGGGCTCGGAGACGGGCGTGGAAGACCCGTGCGAGGGCGCTTCGGGCTGCGGGGATGATCGAAACCGCGCTGTCGGAGAGCGGTCGGAACCGGGTTGGCGGCGCGTTAAACAGGCAAAAAAGCCGCGAAGCCGAGCAAACGGCCGGCATTGCGTTCAGATTCGGCCGGCGTTGCGCCGGCGCGGCGCTTGTTCCGACTGCGTTCCGACGCCACCGTATCCACACTGCCCGCCCGCGCCGGGACCGGGGACGTCCGCGCGCCCCATCACTCGACGCCCCGGCAATGGGGCACACTCGTCACGCCGCCCCCGCGGCAGGAGACCCGGCGCATGCGCCTGTTGGTAGTCGAAGACAATCGCAATCTGGTCGCCAATCTCTTCGATTACTTCGAAGCGCGCGGCTACACCCTCGACGCCGCGCCGGATGGCCCGACCGGCCTGCACCTGGCGGTGACCCAGCGCTACGACGCGATCGTGCTCGACTGGATGCTGCCGCGCCTGGACGGCCGCGAAGTGCTGCGCAGCCTGCGCGAGGAAGCCGGCTCCGACGTGCCGGTGCTGATGCTGACCGCGCGCGACGAACTGCCCGACAAGATCGCCGGCTTCCGCGCCGGCGCCGACGACTACCTGACCAAGCCCTTCGCCCTGCCCGAACTGGAAGTGCGGCTGGAAGCGCTGGCCGCGCGCGCCGCCGGCCGCGGCCGCAGCAAGCTGCTGCAGGTCGCCGACCTCAAGCTCGACCTGACCACGCTGGAGGTCAGCCGCGGCGGCCGCTCGCTGCACCTGTACCCGGCCTGCCGCAAGCTGCTGGAAGTGCTGTTGCAGTCCAGCCCCGGCGCGGTCACCCGCGAGCGCCTGGAGCACGCGCTGTGGGGCGACAGCCCGCCCGATGGCGACATGCTGCGCTCGCATATCTACGAGCTGCGCCGCGCGGTCGACGGGCCGTATCCGATCAAGCTGATCCAGACCCTGCCGCGAGTCGGCTACCGCCTCGCCGTGCCGGCGGACGCCGAGGCCGATGGCGACGCCTGACCGTCCCGCGGCGCCGGCCCGTCCGCGCTCGAGCCTGCGCCAGCGCATCCTGCTCGGCCTGTTCGGCTACACCGCGCTGCTCTCCATCGCGGTGGTGGTGCAGGGCTTCTTCGTCAACGAACACGCCGAACATCTGGTGTGGACTTCGCTGATGAACACCGAGATGGACTACTTCGTCGAGCGCAGCCGCAGCGACCCGGACTATCGCTGGAGCGACACCCAGGCGCTGTCGCTGTACGACAGCGCCACCCGGCCGCCGCCGCGCGAACTGGCGGCGCTGGCGCCGGGCGTGCACGACGAAGTCGTCGTCGCCGGCGTCGAGTACGTGACCCTGGTGCGCGACATCGACGGCCGCCGCCTGACCCTGGCGCTGGACATCGACGACATGGAGCACCGCGAGTTCGACCTCGCGTTGACCATCGCCGGCTCCGCCGTCACCACCCTGCTGCTGCTCGGCGTGGTGATCGGCTGGGGCGTGCGCCGGCTGGTGCGGCCGCTGACCAACATGGCCCAGCGCATCGGCGGCCTGCGCCCGGACCGCTCGGGCCAGCGCGTGGACGTGCCCGAATCGGCCAGCTCGGAGCTGGTGGTGATCGCCGACGCGGTCAACGACTACCTGCAGCGCAACGACCGTTTCGTCGAACGCGAGCGCGCCTTCATCGACAGCGCCAGCCACGAGTTGCGCACGCCGATCTCGGTGATCGCCGGCGCGGCCGAGATCGCGCTGGAACAGAACGAACTGCCGGCCGGCGCGCGCCACCAGATCAACCGCATCCGCCGCGCCTCGCGCGATGTCGAACAACTGATCTCGCTGCTGCTGGTGCTGGCCAAGGACCCCAAGCGGCTGAGCGCCAGCAGCGACCGCGTCGCCCTGGACCATCTGCTGCCGGAGATCGTCGAGGACCACCGCCACCTCACCCGCGACAAGGACCTGACCCTGGCGGTGGCGCCGCTGCCGCCGTGCGAGATCCTGGCGCCGCTGCCGATCGTGCAGGCCGCAATCGGCAATCTGCTGCGCAATGCGATCGAAAACAGCGACCGCGGCGAGATCGCGATCCGCCTGCACCCCGACGCCACCGTGACCATCGACGACCCGGGCCACGGCATGACGCCGGAAGAGATCAGCGCGATCTACGCCCGCGTCGCCCGCGGCGGCCGCGAAGGCGGCGGCATCGGCCTGGACCTGATCTCGCGCCTGTGCGAACACCTGGGCTGGACCCTGCGCTTCGACAAGGCCGAACGCGGAACGCGCACGACCCTGGCGCTGAAGGCGACCGGGTAGCCGTCGCGATCGGGAACGAAAGCGTCGGGCCTGAAGGCCCTCCCACGACAGCGCCATCCGCCGAAGCGCAACGCTGCCGTGCGTAAAGCCGTCCCGCTATGCAAACCGCTGCGCGGTGGAAGGCCACAAGGCTGTCGTGGGAGGGCCTTCAGGCCCGACGCAGTTGTTTCAGCCAGCCCGCGCCCTACCCCTCGACCCGCTCCGGCAGCGCCAGCGCCTCGCCCGCCTGCACCCGCCGATAAGCCCGCTCCACCGCCTGCGCGCCGTACCTCAGCTCCAGCCGCTTGACGATGAAATGCCCGCGCGCCATGTCCTGGTAGTGGTTGGTGAACAACACATTCATCGTCGCCGCGGTCGCCGCGCCGAGCACCGGCACGATCTGCGCCGCGGTCTTCTCGGTGATCACGATGCCGAAGCGCGTGGCCACCGTATCGATCAGCTTGGCCATCCACGCCGCCGTCTGTTTCTTGGCGTACGCCTGGGTCAGCTCGTGCGCGCCGCGATGGCCGGCCAGGTGCACCAGCTCGCGGGTGGCGCCCTTGGTCAGCTCCGACAGCATCCCGCGCGAGGCGTAGTAACCCGACTCGGCCGCATCGTCGCTCTTGCTGTTGCCGCCGAACGCGAACACCTCCACGCAGGCCGCGCGCACCCACGGCTCGGACACCGAAAAGCCCTCGCTGCGCGCGATGTCGGCGACCGAGCGCATCATGATCACCGTGGTCACCGGCAGCTCCACCGCCAGCCCGGCCATGCCGAAAAACCCGCCGGCCGCGCCGGACACCGCCGCGGCGAGCTTGTGGGTCTTGGTCGACGCGCCCTTGCTCGGCGCGTCGCCGACCGTGCTCAGCGCCGCCGACGCGGCCCGGTGCAAGGCCGCATGCACGATCTTGTGGATGCGCTCGTGCGCGAACTTGGGCAGCTTGGACATGCCGAACTCGATCGGCGCGCCGGCCAGCGCGGCCATGCGCGCGGTGATCGACGGCGTCTCCAACAACGCCACCGCGCGCTTGAGATCGGCCGCATCGGCCGGGTGCTGCAACGGATCGGAGTCCTGGGTCATCGCCTCTCGCCTGGTCGCGCCGGAATGGCGGCTCGCCGCGAAACGCGCCCGCGGCCTTGCGAAGGTAGGGGCCGGCGGCGGCCACCACAAGCCCGCCACCGCAATCGCCGTTCAGCCGTTCCCCGCCGTTTCCGCCGGCCGGGGGCGGCCGTGGCTGCGTTTCCGACCGCCGGAGGCTGCGCGGGTCGCGGCCGTGCGACTTCAAGCTCGCGTCGCAAGCGCAGTAGCCCGGTCGCGGCTCGCGCCGCTCCTACAGGGAGCGGCCACAGTTTCGTTTCCGACTGTAGGAGCGACGCAAGTCGCGACCGCGGGGCGTCAAGCTCGCGTCGCAAGCGCGATAGCGCGCTCGCGGCTCGCGGCATCGCTACACGCAGACTTCGCAGCTTTACGCCGCTTCGCGCAACACGCGCTCGGCCGTCAGGCGCTGCACCAAGGCGTCGATATCGCGTTCGGCGCGCTCGATCGACGCACGCAGGCGTTCGTCGCCGAATTCGTCGTATTCCACCGCGACCGAATGCGCGTCGTCGATGCCGATATAGCGCAGCGGGGTCAGCACGCCGGGCTCGACGTGGTTGATCGCCTCCAGCCGCTCGCCGCGGCCGTAGCCGTAGTCGCCGCGCGAACTCAACAGCACCAGCTGCCGTCCCTGGTCGGCGAGCATCGGCCAGTACGGCTCGCCTTCGCGCGCGCGGTCGAAGCCGAAGGTGCGGCCGACCCGCACGACGTTGTCGATCCAGGCCTTGAGCTGGGCCGGCATGCCGAAGTTGTACATCGGCACGCCGACGACGACGAGGTCGGCGGCCAGCAATTCCTCGACCAGCGCGTCGCTCTCGGCCAGCGCCTCGCGCATCCACGGCTCGCGCTGCGCGGGCGGGGTGAAGGCGGCATGGATCCAACCGCCGGTGACCGGGGCGGGCGGGTGCAGGCCGACGTCGCGAACGATCACGTCGTCGCCGGGGCGCAGTTCGCGCCAACGGCGCACGAAGCGCGCGCTCAGACGCCGGCTGTGCGAGCCGTGGGCTTGGGTGTCGGACCCGCCGGGGCGGGCGCTGGAGTCGATGTGGAGCAGTCGGGTCATGGCGGGGCTCGCAGGCTATGGGTGAGTCCGGTTGCGCCACTGCAGCGCGGCGCCGGAATGAAGGCCATATTGAAAGCGGCTTCGCCGGGCGACAAACTCCGATTTCTCAACCGACAGATGATTCAATCTCAGCCATGCCCGGCCGCCGCCTGCCCCCGCTGAGCGCCCTGCGCGCGTTCGAAGCCGCCGCGCGGCTGCGCAGCTTCAAGCGCGCCGCGCAGGAGCTGTCGGTCACCCCGACCGCGATCAGCCACCAGATCCGCGGCCTGGAGGAACACATCGGCGTGCGCCTGTTCGAACGCCAGACCCGCCGCGTCGTCCCCACCGCCGCCGCCGAGCGCCTGTTCCCGGTGCTGCGCGACGGCTTCGACGCCTTCGCCGCCGCGGTCGATGCATTGCGCGCGCAGCCGCAGCGCCGCGCGCTGACCCTGTCGGCGACGCTGTCGTTCACCGCCAAGTGGCTGGTGCCGCGCATGGCGTCGTTCCGTCAGGCGTGTCCGGACCTCGACCTGCGCCTGCACGCATCCGACGACCCGGTCGATCTGCACGCCGGCCTCGCCGACGCGGCGATCCGCTACGGTCGCGGCCCCTGGCCCGGGCTCAGCGCGGAACCGCTGGTCCACAACCGCTTCGCGCCGGTGTGCAGTCCGCATCTGGGCCTGCGCGTGCCGCAGGATCTGCAGCGGCACGCGCTGTTGCATTCGGAATGGCGCCACCCCACCGCCGACACGCCGACCTGGCAGCGCTGGCGCGAACGCGCGAGCGCCGACGGTCTCGACTTCGGCGATCTCGACTTCGACGCCGGCCTGCGCTTCACCGACGAGAGCCATGCGATCCAGGCCGCCATCGCCGGCCACGGCGTGGCCCTGCTGAGCCTGGCCCTGGTCGCCGACGACCTCGCCGCCGGCGCGCTGGTGCAACCGTTCGGGCCGGTGCTGGACGGCTACCCGCATTGGCTCGTGCAGGCGCCGGGCGCGGAGCGCGCCGACCTCGCGGCACTGCGCGCGTGGCTGCGCGCGCAGGCCGATGCGGGCTGAGCGCGGCCGCGCGGGTGGGCCGTTTCCGCCGGCACGCCGGGGACGGCCTGCTCATGGCGACCTGTCGACGGCAACAGTTTCACAACGGCCGGCCGCCGCCGCGGACTCAGCGCGGCGCGGCGATGCGCGCGGCCTGGTAGCGCCGTTCCTGAGTCGCGCCGCCGTAGCCGTAGGCGGCGGCGCGCGCATCGACGACATGGATGTACGACACCTCGTGGACCTCGCCGATCAGCGCCGACAACTGCGCATAGGCGCGTTCGATGAAGCGCGCCTTCTCGTCCTTGGTATTGGTCTCGTCGGTGATGCTGATGTCGAGAAAGAACGAGTTTCGCCCGAGCTCCTCCAGGCTGCGGCCGTCGACGAACCACAGCGCGCGATCGACGAAACGCACCTCGATGGCGATCAGCTCGCGCGGCTTGCCCAACGTTTCGACGGTGAGGTCGGCGACCAGGGCGCTGGCGCGGCGCGCCAGCGCCGGATCGGCGGGGCCGGAAATCTGCAGGTTCAGGTGCGGCATGGCGGCGGTTCTCTGCGGCGGGCCGGCATGACTCGGCCCCGGGATGCAGGTACAGGCTAGGCTTGCCGCATCCATCGGAATAGCGGGAAGATCGGCGCTCATCCATCGGCTATCCCGGTAACGCCGCCATGCGCAGCCTCGACCTCGACCAGCTCCGCGCCTTCGTCGCCGTCGCCGAAGCCGGCAGCATCTCCGCCGGCGCCGGCCGCGTGTTCCGCTCGCAGTCGGCGGTCAGCGAACAATTGCAGAAGCTCGAATCCGCCGCAGGCGCGACCCTGTTGCTGCGCTCGCGCCAGGGCGTCGGCCTGACTCCGGCCGGACAGCGCCTGATCGGCCACGCCCGCCAGTTGCTGGCCCTGGGCGAACTGGCCTTGCACGACGTGCGAAACGAAGTGCGCCGCACCCAGGCGCGGCTGGCGATCAGCGATTACTTCCGCAGCGACGAGATCGCCGGCCTGCTCGCGCAACTGAGCCGGCGCTGCCCGCAGCTGCGGCTGCAGGTCGAGGTCGGACTCAGCGCGGCGCTGGCCCAGGGCCACGCCGAAGGCCGCCACGATCTGGCGGTGATCATGCGCACCGGCGCCACGCGCGAACGCGCCGCGACGCTGCCGCTGCGGCGCGAAGCCCTGCATTGGGTGGCCGCGCCGGGCCTGGACCTGCGCGAGGAAAGCGAATTGCCGCTGGTGCTGCTGCCGCCGGACTGCCGCCTGCATGGCCTGGCCGTGCAGCGCCTGCGCGCGCATCGCAGCGCCCATCGCATCGCCCACCAAGCCAGCGGCGTGGCCGGGCTGCAGGCGGCGCTGCGCGCGGGACTGGGCGTGGGTTGTCTCAATGCCTCGGCGATCGGGCCGGGCCTGGCGATCGCGCGATCGCCGCGACTACCCGCCTTGCCGGACTGCGCGTTCGCCTTGCTCGCGCCGCCGGCCGATGCGCCCGCGGACCTGCACGAAGCGGCGGCGATCGTGCGCGCGTTCTTCGCCTGAAGCGCGCGTTCCAGGCGCGCGCTGGAACCCCACCGATGAAGCCTGCGGCTGGAAAGCCGCCCGTCCCGGCGGATCCAGCATTTATGACGGCGGCCAAGCGACCGCGAGCGGCGGCGCATGGCTTCGGGCCGGAGAATCGCCCGCCGCAGCCCGGGCGTGCGGCGAGTCGGCGGTTCCGCGGTGGGGTCAGAGCAGCATCAGCTCCGAGCGTTCCTTGGTGCTGTTGTCGACGAAGAACATCTTCTTGCCCTTGTCGGCTCGGTCCTCGACCACCTGATACAGGCGCAGGGCCTGACGGATCGCCGCGGTCTTGCTGACGCCCTTGCGGACGCACAGCTCTTCGAGGAACTGCATCTCGCTGCCGGCCAGATTGAGGGTCATACGACGCCGGGTCTCTTTCATGAAATCACCTTACGTTGTGGCTGGGAGGATTCACGCTGACATCAGTGACTGCAAATCGCCGACGCCCGAAACGGCGAAGGCGCAATCGCGCCGCCGGACCGGCCGGCGCGAGCCGGCGCAGCCGTGGCGGTGCGTTGAAGCCGCGCCGGCGGACCGGCGCGATGGGCGGACGGCGTCAGGGCCGTCCGCGGCTGCGGCTGTGGGCCGCGAGTTCGCGCGGCGTCGGCCGCCTGCGTACGGAGCGAACGGGAACCGGCTGCGCTCCTAGCTGTGCCGCTGCAATCGAAAGGCATGCGGAGGGTGACTTTCACTGCCCATTGAGGCACGCCCAGGGCAGAAAGCCGGACGCGTTGTATGGATGAATTGATCACTCCGCCGCCCCCTTATGGCCGATGTGGACGCGTAATCGCTGCCGTCCGGCACCCTTCGACTTCCGACACCTGTCCCATCGGAGAAACCCGGGGGCCGAGGACATCGGTGGATTGACCGTGCACCAGACGCCCGGCAGCGGAAAAGCGGGGGGCAAGGCAGCAGGCAGGGGGTTTGTGCGTTTTTTTCGACCGGCGACGTCGACAAATGACCTGTCAGGTCAATATAAATGTGACATGCATCACTAAATTGATCGATCTGTTCGGCAGGGGGCCATGCAAATTTTCAGACAAGTCCGAGCCGTTTTTCTTCACTGCAAGAGCCTTGGAGGTGCCTGCGAGCACACCGTGTCCTCGACTGGCCCGGTCCTGCGTCTCTACATCGGTTGCGACCAGAAGTCGTCCGGCCTGCCCTGCTCCCGCTCCACCTACCCGGCTCCGTCATGACGCGGAGCGAACGTGTCGCCGGTCACCCAGGTTTCCGAGGCTGGCGCACAAAAAACTTGACTAAAGGATGCTGGGTCCGATGCTTGGAAGTTTTGGCGCCTCGGCCTGCCCGCGCCTCCGGCCCGGCCACACGCCCCGATCGCAGTGCGGAGACAAAGGAATGAAATCGCCACACCCGCCGACCCTCGGCGGCCTTTTGCGCGCGCTGCGCGCCCGCAATCAATGGACTCTGAAACAGTTGAGCGAGCTTTCCGGCATCCCGCTGTCCACGCTGTCCAAGATCGAACACGACCGCCTGTCGCTGAGCTACGAGCGGCTGGTGCAGTTGAGCCAGCGCTTGAACCTGAGCATGGGCGAGCTGTTCTCGGCGCCGCGGCCGGCCGAGCGCGGGGTGACGGCGCGCCGCAGCATCGGCCGGCTGCGCGAGTCGCCGCACATCGGCGGCCGCAACTACGACGCCTACCTGCTGTGCGCGGAACTGCGGCGCAAACGGATGATCCCCGCGCTGACCCGGATCCACGCGCGCAGCCTGCAGGAGTTCGGCGAACTGGTGCGCACGCCCGGCGAAGAATTCGTCTACGTGCTCGACGGCGCGGTGGCGCTGCACACCGAGTTCTACGATCCGACCGTGCTGCGCGCCGGCGAGAGCAGCTATATCGACTCGGACATGGGCCACGCTTACGTCCTGGCCGAAGGCTGCGATTCGGCCACGGTGCTGGCGGTGGCGGCCTGCGACGACGAACAGCCGCTGCTGGATGCGCTGGCGGCGCAGTGAGCCAGGCGGCGCAGCGCTTCGGGAATTCGGGAATTCGGGAATTCGGGAATTCGGGACTGCGGACTGCGGACTGCGATCGGCCCGTTGCGGTCCGCATTCGCGCGCCGCGAACTCCCGATCCGCCCGGCGCTTCGCGCGAATAACGACTACAGCGCGCTGCGCGGTGGCAACGCCCAGTCGATCGGCGTCTGGCCGTTGCGCTGCAGGTATTCGTTGGCGGCGGAGAAATGGCCGCAGCCGATGAAGCCGCGATGCGCCGACAACGGCGAGGGATGCGGCGCCTTGAGCACGCGGTGCCGGCGCGCGTCGATCACCTTGCCCTTGGCCTGGGCGTAACTGCCCCACAGCAGGAACACCAATCCTTCGCGCTCGCGGTTGAGCACGTCGACGGCATGGTCGGTGAAGCCTTCCCAGCCCTTGCCCTGGTGCGCGCCGGCGCGGCCTTCCTCGACCGTCAGCACCGCGTTGAGCAGCAGCACGCCCTGGCGCGCCCACGGCAGCAGACAGCCGTGGTCGGGCCGGGCGATGCCGAGGTCGCGGTGGATTTCCTTGAAGATGTTGTCCAGCGACGGCGGCACCGCCACGCCCGGCTGCACCGAGAAGCACAGGCCGTGGGCCTGGCCCTGGCCGTGGTACGGGTCCTGGCCGAGGATCACCACCTTGACCTGGTCGAACGCGGTGGCGTCGAAGGCGGAGAAGATCTGCGGGCCGGGCGGGAAGATCCGCGCGCCCGCGGCCTTGCGCTCGCGCAGGAAGCGCGACAGCGACTGCATGTCCTCGCGCGCGAACCAGTCGCCGATGCGCGACTTCCACGACGGATCGAGCTTGATGTCGCGATCGGCGTCGCTCATGCCGGCACCGCCGCGGGCGTGCCGAGCCGCGACAGGCGCAACTGGAACAAGGTCTTGGTCACCAGCAATCGCTCCTCGATCGGCTTGAGCACCAGATCGTTGGCGCCGGCGCGCAGCAACTCGCTCTGGTTGTCGCGGTTGGCGTCGCCGGTCATCACCAACACCGGCAGGCGGCGCTTGCCGTAAGCGAAGTCGTTGCGCAGCCGGGCGAGCAGGTCCTTGCCGCCGAGCTCGCCCTTCAGATACACGTCGGTCAGCACCAGGTCGGCGCCGGCGTCGCCGCCGTCGCGGCCGCTGGCGCGGTGCGCTTCCAGATGTTCGAGCGCTTCCTCCACGCCGATGAAGTGCAGCACCTGCAGCGCATGGCGTTCGAGCATGCGCTTGGTCGCCACCGCCACCACCCGGCTGTCCTCGACGTAGAGCACGCGCGCGCCGGGAATCGGCTGCGGCTGCACGTAGCCGCGGATGAACGCGGCCAGCGCGCTCTGGCCGAGCGATTTGTCGAAGTAATCGGTGACGTCCTCGGTGAAGCGGCGCGCCTCCAGATGGGCCTGGGCGTCGCCGGACACCACGATCACCGGCACGTAGGCCTGGCCCGCGGCCTCGCGCACCGCGCGCGCCAGGGCGATGCCGTCGCCGTCGGGCAGCACCAGCGAGGTGGTGACCAGATCGACTTCGCCGTGATCGAGCGCGAGCCTGGCCTCGATGATGGTTCCGCACTGGACGATGCGCGCATTCGGCAGCTCGCGCGCGAGCACGTCGGCGATGAGCTTGCGCACCAGCTTGGAGCCGTCCACCACCATCACCCGCGGCGCGGTGTTGTCGAAATGTCGCAGGTTCTGGCTTTGCATGCGGGGCGGTACCGTCTCCGGACGCGCGTCCGGCGGCGCGGGCGGCCGGGGCGGAAGGAGCGCAGGTCGTGCGGGGGGAGTCCGATTCTAGGCGCAAGCGGGGTCGGATTCCGAGTCTTGCGCGGCACGAATGCACATTCGTCGTCGCCGCCCGCCGCTGGGCGGCGCAAGCCGCGACTGCGGCAGCGCAGATACGGCGCGACCGGCTACCCCGTAGTCGCGGCTCGCACCGCTCCTACAGGAGGCATGCCGGGCCTTCGATCAGTCCTGCCCGCCGCGGGTCTGGCGCAGGTAATGCCCGGTCACCACCCCGGCGCCAAGCCAGCCCAGCGCGGCGGCGCCGGCGAGGATGCCCAGTGCCTGCAGCGGATCGAAGCCGCGCAGGGCGAAGCGGCTGCCGTAGCTTTGCGCCAGCGCGCCCAGCGGTTCGCGCAGGCTGTGGTCGGCCGCGGTCAGCAGCGCCAGCGCGACCGCGCCGGCGGCCAGGCCGTAACAGGCGCCCAGGTACAGGAACGGCCGGCGGATGAAGCCGTCGGTGGCGCCGAGTTGCTGCAGCACGCCGATTTCCTCGCGCCGCGACTGGATGTCCAGGCGCACGGTGTTGCCGACCACCAGCAGCGCGCCCAGGCCGAGCATCGCCGCCAGCACCCAGGCCAGGCGGGTGCCGAAGCGCAGCCAGCCGTCCAGGCGCTGGCGCCAGCCGGCGTCGTGCTGGACCACGTCGGCCTCGCCCAACTGCTCCAGCGATTGCGCCAGGGCCAGTTCGTCGCCCTTGGGCGTGACCACCAGCAGGCTCGGCAGCGGATTGTTCTCGACCGCGGCCAGCGCCTCGGCCAGGCCGCTCTTGTCGCGCAACTCGGCCAGGCCCTGCTCGGGCGTGCGCACGTCCACCGCGCCGACGTCCGGCCGCGCGCGCAGCTGTTCGGCGAGCGCGCGGGCGCGTTCGACCTCGATCTGCGGCTTCAGGAACACGCTGATCTGGCGCGAGCGCTGGACGTCGCCGGCGAAGCGCTCGATGTTGCTCAACGCCGCCCACAGGCCCAGCGGCAGCGCCAGCGCCACCGCCATCACGCCGATGGTCAGCAGCGCCGCCCAAGGCTTGCGCAGCAGCCGGCCGAGACTGGCGACCAGGCTGTAGAGATGATGGTCCAGCCACATGCCCAGGCGCGATTGCGCCGAGGCGTCGACCGCCGGCTCGGCGCGTTCGGCGCGCAGTTCGGAAGGGCGCAGGTCGGCGCGGCTCGCGTCGGCGCGCTTGTCGGCCACGCGCTCGCTTGCGCCATCCTCGTCGGGTCGGAAGTCTTCAGCGCTCATTCGGCCAGGTCCTCCGGGGCGATGTCGTCGACCAAGCGGCCGTGGTTGAGCACCAGCACGCGCTTCTTCATGCGCTTGACCAGGGCCAGGTCGTGGCTGGCGATCAGCACGCTGGTGCCGCGTTCGGGCAGCGACTGGAACAGCGCCATGATCTCGGCCGACAGGGTCGGGTCGAGGTTGCCGGTGGGTTCGTCGGCGACCAGCAGGCGCGGCTCGCCGATGATCGCGCGGGCGATGCCGACGCGCTGCTGCTCGCCGGCCGAGAGTTCGCCCGGCAGCGCCGTGGCGCGCGCACCGAGGCCGACCTTCTCCAGCGCCGAGCGCACCCGCCGGCCGATGTCGCCGCGGCGCAGGCCGCGCAGCAGCAGCGGCAGGGCGACGTTGTCTGCGACGCTGCGGTCGGCGAGCAGGCGGTGGTCCTGGAACACCACGCCGACGTCGCGCCGGTGCAGGGCGATGCGGCGGCCGCGCACCTTGAGCAGGTTCTTGTCGGCGAACACCACCGCGCCGCGGCTGGGCCGCTCGCTGAGGTGGATGAGCTTGAGCAGGGTGCTCTTGCCGGCGCCGGAATGGCCGGTGACGAACAGCATCTCGCCGGCGGCGACCTCGAAGCTGACTTCGCTGAGTGCCTCGTGGCCGCTGCTGTAGCGTTTGCTGACGTTGTCGAAGCGCAGGACGGTCATGGCGGAAGTATCGCAGAGCGAATCGCCGGAAGACATCGGGGTTCGGCGCGGCGGTTCGGTTTGCGTTCGCGCTGCGGCCGGCGTGGCCTCATCCGGGATCGGCCGCGCGCGGCTCGAACCGGAACATCGCAACGGAAAGCGTCGGGCCTGAGCGCTCTCCCACAAAAACACGAAGCCCCTCCCACGACAGGCCCCGACGTGCGCGGGCGCTGTTGTGGGAGGGGCTTCAGCCCCGACGCTTTACGACCGCCTCGCCCGCGAGCGCGACGAAGCGGCGCGCGCCGCTTCGCCGGCCGGCCTCAGTGCTGGGTGCGCGGCGGACGCGCCACCAGCGACTTCAGCTTGCGGCCGAGGCGGCTCAGCAGCGAGGGCTGGCCCTGCGGCTGGGCCGGCTGCGCGGCGGCGGCCGGCTTGTGCGCGGGCACCGCCTTGGGCGTCGAGGCGGCCGCCGGCTGCGCGGTTTGCGCGGCCTGCGGCGCGTTGGCCGAACCCTCGGCGCCGTCGATGCGGCGACCGCCGCGACGGCGACGGCGCTTGCGCGGCGCGCGCTCGCCCTCGGCGGCCGGGCTGGCGCCCGGATGCGCGGCCTGCGCGGCGGCGTCCTGGACCGGCGCGCCTTCGACGCGCGGCTTGCGCGGCGGACGCGGCGCGCCCGCCTCGGCGCCGGCCGTCGCGGCCGCGCCTTCTTCGCTGCGCGGCTTGCGCGGCGCGCCGTCGCGACGGCCTTCGCTGCGGCCGCCGGGACCGCCGCTACGGCCACCGCCGCCGCTGCGGCCACGACCGCCGCTGCCGCCGCCGCGACGCTGTTCGTCGGCCGCGCGCTGCTCGCGCGCTTCCTTGAAGATCGCGCCGATGCTCTCGTTCTCTTCCTCGCCGTCCTCGGCCGCCGGCAGCTCGCGCTGCGGACGCGGCAGCGCCACCAGCAGTTCGGCGTCGACCGGCGCGGTCGGCAGCTTCTGCTCGATGTAGGCCTCGATGTCCGGCAGGCTCATCGCGTAGCGTTCGCAGGCGAAGCTGATCGCGTCGCCCTCGGCGCCCAGGCGCGCGGTGCGGCCGATGCGGTGGACGTAGTCCTCCGCGTCGAACGGCAGGTCGTAGTTGTAGACGTGGCTGACGCCGTCGATGTGCAGGCCGCGCGCGGCCACGTCGGTGGCGACCAGGATCTCGAGCTGGCCCTTCTGGAACTTGTTCAGCAGCGACTCGCGCTTCTTCTGCGGCACGTCGCCGGACAGCACGCCGACGCGGTAGCCGCCGCGCTCCAGCGCGCGCGCCACGCGCTCGACGAAGGCCTTGGTGTTGACGAACACCATCGTGCGCGCGCCCTCGCTGCGCGACAGCAGGCCCAGCAGCAGCGGGATCTTCTCGTCGTCGGCGGGGAAGTAGACCTTCTGCCGGACCTTGGCCGCGGTGATGAACTCGGTCTCGACCACGACCTTCTCGGGCTCGTTCATGTGCTCGTAGGCCAGCTCCAGCACGCGATGGCTCAGCGTCGCGGAGAACAGCAAGGTCTGGCGCTCGGTGCGGATCGGCATGCGCCGCAGCAGGAAGCGGATGTCCTTGATGAAGCCCAGGTCGAACATGCGGTCGGCTTCGTCGAGCACGCACACTTCGCAGGCGTGCAGCGAGACCACCTTGTGCTGCTTGACGTAGTCGATCAGCCGGCCGGGCGTGGCGATGATGACGTCGGCGCCCTTCTGCAGCAGCTCGCGCTGCTTGTCGTAGTCGACGCCGCCGTAGACCAGGGCGAACTTCAGCCCCAGCTCGGAGCCGAACTTGACCGCGTCCTTGTGGATCTGGATCGCCAACTCGCGGGTCGGCGCCAGGATCAGCGCGCGCGGGTCCTCGGGCTTGCGCTCGGCCAGGGCCGGGCGGGTCAGCAGGCGGTTGATGACCGCGACCAGGAAGGCCAGGGTCTTGCCGGTGCCGGTCTGGGCCTGGCCGGCGACGTCGCGGCCGGTCAGGGCGATCGGCAGGGTCAGCGCCTGGATCGGCGTGCAGCGGGAGAACCCGGCCGCTTCCAGACCCGCGAGCAGGCTCGGATGCAGGTCGAAGGACGAGAACGTGATATCGGTTAAAGGCTTGTCGCTCATGCGTTTCCGGAATCCGCGCCGGTTCGGCGCCGTAGGGTGTCGCTTGCGTGGGTGGCGTCGGCGAAGCAGACTGCCGGGGCCGAGCCGGACCCCGTTTTATATGTCGGGAAGACCGGTTCGAGGAGGCCGTGGCGCCACGCGATACGCTGTGTCCCAGCCCTTGAAGGGGCCTTGAAGGCGCCACGAAACGCCCCAGTTTAGCGTAAGCCCCCGCCCGGCATGGCCCGCCTGGGCATTCCGTTCCAAATTAGCTCTTTCCGTATGGTCAGAGCACCCGCAGGAGACCCCCGTGAGCGAAAAAGTTCTGCATGCTGGCGCCGCCGATTTCGATGCCACCGTGCTGCAGTCGTCCGAACCCGTCCTAGTCGATTTCTGGGCGCCGTGGTGCGGCCCGTGCAAGGCCATCGGCCCGATCGTCGAGCAGCTGGCCGACCAGTACGACGGCCGCGCCAAGGTGGTCAAGGTCGACGTGCAGGAACATCCCGCGCTCGGCGTGCGTTTCAACATCCGCAGCATCCCGATGCTGATGATGTTCAAGGACGGCCAGATCCACTCGACCCAGTTGGGCGCGCCGCCGAACATCAAGACCCTGCTGACCCAGATGATCGACAAGGCCATCTGAGCCGGCCGACCTGAGCAGCGACCGGTCCGCGCCCGCCACGGGCGCGGACCCTCCCCGACCGGCCGGCGAGCCGCCCCGGTCAGGTGAACGGCAGGATTGGGGAATCTTGCCGCAGCCCCGCAGCAATGCTAGTTTCGCGGTACCCGGCGTCGGACTTCGCGTCCCCGCGCCGCACCCCGTCTAGCAACTCATCACATCCATCCACGTCCCTGACGTCCCGCTCGCCCGATGCGAGCGCTCGCCGCTTAGCGAGGAACCTCCGCTTGTCCGATAAGACCCCCGACGCTGGCGAAACCGCCGAGAAGCGCGTGCGCAAGCCGCGCGCCAGCAAGGCCGCCGAAGCCGCTCCGGCCGTCGTCGCCGATGCCAGCCCCCTGATTCCCGCGCCGATGCCCGCGAGCGAACCCGCTCCGGCGCCGACGCCTCGCGCGGCCAAGGCCGCCGCCCCGGCCGCCAGCGCCGGCGAGTCCGCTCCGGCCGCCTCCGGCGCCGCCGAGACCGCCGCGCCGCAGCACGCCGGCAACGGCCAGCCGGCCGGCGAAGGCGGCGGCACGGCCAACAACAACCCGCAACAGTCGCAGCAGCAAGGCCAGCAGAACCAGGGCGGCCAGCAGCGCGACGGCGGCTTCGACAACCGCGGCGGCAACAACCGCCGCGACCGCTTCCGCAACCGCCGCGACCGCGAGCGCAACAACCGCCAGCAGCAGCGCGGCGGCAACGGCGGCGAGGATTTCGGCGACAACGGCGAGAACTTCGTCCCGCGTCCGCACCCGCAGGTGCCCGAGGGCTTCCCGCAGTACTCGCTGGGCGACCTCAAGCGCATGCCGGCGCCGAAGCTGCTCGACCTGGCCGACCAGCTCAGCATCCAGGAAGGCGTCGCCCGCGCGCGCAAGCAGGACGTGATCTTCGCCCTGCTGAAGGTGCTGACCCGCCACGGCGAGGGCGTCGCCGCCGACGGCGTGCTGGAAATCCTGCCCGACGGCTTCGGCTTCCTGCGCGCGGCCGAGGCCAGCTACCTGGCCGGCCCGGACGACACCTACATCTCGCCGAGCCAGATCCGCCGCTTCAACCTGCGCACCGGCGACCATCTGTCCGGCCGCATCCGCTTCCCCAAGGACGGCGAGCGCTACTTCGCCCTGTCGGTGGTCGACAGCATCAACGGCGAGCCGCTGGAAGCGTCGAAGAACAAGGTCCTGTTCGAGAACCTGACCCCGCTGTTCCCGCGCAAGCGCTTCCGCCTGGAGCGCGGCGACGGGTCCACCGAGGACATCACCGGCCGCATCCTCGACCTGATGGCGCCGCAGGGCAAAGGCCAGCGCGCGCTGATCGTCTCGCCGCCGAAGGCCGGCAAGACCATGATGATGCAGCAGGTCGCCACCGCGATCACCCACAACCATCCCGACGTGCACCTGATCGTGCTGTTGGTCGACGAGCGTCCGGAAGAAGTGACCGAAATGCAGCGCACCGTGCGCGGCGAAGTGGTCTCCTCGACCTTCGACGAACCGGCCGCGCGCCACGTGCAGGTCGCCGAGATGGTGATCGAGCGCGCCAAGCGCCTGGTCGAACACAAGAAGGACGTGGTGATCCTGCTCGACTCGATCACCCGCCTGGCCCGCGCCTACAACAACGTCGTGCCGAGTTCGGGCAAGGTGCTGTCGGGCGGCGTCGACGCCAACGCCCTGCACCGTCCCAAGCGCTTCTTCGGCGCCGCGCGCAACGTCGAAGAAGGCGGCTCGCTGACGATCATCGCGACCGCCCTGATCGACACCGGCAGCAAGATGGACGAGGTGATCTACGAAGAGTTCAAGGGCACCGGCAACTCGGAAGTCCACTTGAACCGCCGCATCGCCGAAAAGCGCGTGTACCCGGCGATCGACATCAACCGCTCGGGCACCCGCCGCGAAGACCTGTTGATCGAGCCGGAACTGCTGCAGAAGATCTGGATCCTGCGCAAGCTGCTGCACGGCATGGACGAGATCGGCGCGATGGAATTCCTGCTCGACAAGATGAAGACGACCAAGTCGAACGACGAGTTCTTCAGCTCGATGAAGCGCTGAGTCGGTCCGGCTCGCCACGAAAAGCCCTCGCCTCGCGCGAGGGCTTTTTCGTTTTGGGGATCGCTCTCGCCGGAACCCATCGCGGTTTCGATTCCGACTGTAGGAGCGGCGCGAGCCGCGACCGCGACACTTCAAGCTCGCGCCGCAAGCGAGGTTTCGCGGTCGCGGCTCGCGCCGCTCCTGCAGCGGGATGGCGCAGGTTCGCGATCGGCTTGAGGCTCAGGCCGGACCGCAATCGACGGTCACTGCATGCTCGATGCCTTGGCGGAACATCTTCGCGTAAGGACAGATGCGTTCGGTGTTGCGCACCAGTTCCGCCGCCAGCGCGCGGTCGAGCCCGGGCAGGCGCACGCGGATTTCGGCCGAGAGCAGGAACAGGCCGTCGGCGGGGTCGCGCGCGAAACTCACCGCCGCGTCCACCGCGAACTCGGGCAAGGCGACGCCGGTGCGCTGCGCCAGCAACATCAGCGCGCCATGGAAACAGGCCGCGTAACCGGCGGCCAACAACTGTTCGGGATTGCTGCCGCCGCCAGGGCCGCCGAGTTCCGGCGGCAGACGCAGTTCCAACGCCAGCGCGCCGTCGTCGGAACGCGCGCTGCCCGACGCGCGCGCATGCCCGGCTTCGCCGCCGCGCACGCTGACGCGCCCGGTGTAGAGCGCGACGCTGGCGTCGCCGCGGTACTTGTCCAGCAGGCTGGCGGGCGGCGCTTGCAGCGGGGCCATGGCCGCGGTCCTGAGGCGGGCGGTGCGGGCGCGGCCGGCGCGCGGTTGCGGCGCGCGTCGGGGCGGCGGCGGACGGCGGCTCAAGCCCGCGGCGCGGGACGCGCGTGCCCGGACTGCGCCAGCCAAGCGTCGAAATCCAACGCGCCGAGCCAGGCCTCACCCTCGGGCACCAGCGTGCCGTCGTCCAGTTCGGCACCGAAGTAGCGCGCGTGCGGGTCGGCGACGGCTTCGCGCGGGTCCTCGACCGCGCGCAGGTAACGCTGTGCCAGGCGCGCCATCGGCAAGCGCTCGGGGCCGGCGATCTCGACGATGCCGTTGGCCGGCGGCTGCTGGGCCAGGCGCGCGACCGCCGCGGCGACGTCCTCGGCGGCGATCGGCTGGATCTGCGCCTGCGGCAGGCGCACGCGCTCGCCGTCGGCGCCGGACTGGACGATGCCGGGCAGGAACTCGAAGAACTGGGTCGAATGGACGATGGTGTAGGGCCGGCCGGATTCGCGGATCAGCCGTTCCTGTTCGATCTTGGCGCGGAAGTAGCCGCTTTGCGCGAGCTTGTGCGTGCCGACCACCGACAGCGCGAGGTGGTGGCCGACGCTAGCGCGCGCTTCGGCGGCGAGGACGGTGCGGCCGGCGGTAGCGAAGAATTCGAGCACCGCCGCGTCCTCGAACGAGGGCGAGTTGGACAGATCGATTACGGTGTCGGCGCCGGCCATCGCCGCGTCGAGTCCGGCGCCGGTGAGGATGTCCACGCCGGTCGAGGGCGCAGCGGCCAGCGCCTCGTGTCCGGCCGCGCGCAGCCGCGCCACCACCTTGCCGCCGATCAGTCCGGTGCCGCCGATGACCAGGAATTTCATGGATCGCCTCCGCAGGTTCGATAAGGGCGGCCGGCGCGCGGGCGGCGCCGGCCGATCGCAAGCGATGCTAGGAAGCCGGCCGCGCCGGCAGTAGCCCTCGCCGCGGCCGCGCGGTGTTGCCCTGCGCGCACCAATCGCTGCGGCTCAGCCGGCGGCGGCCAGCGGCGCGGCGGCGCAGGCATGATCGAGCGCGCAGTCCAGGTCCAGCGCGCGCACCCGCGCGGTGGCGAAGTCGATGAAGGCGCGCACGCGCTTGGGCAGTTGCTCGCGACTGAGGTAGCACAGGTAGTGGCCGCCGTCGTCGGGCGCGTAGCCGCCCAGGCAATGCACCAGCGCGCCGGAGCGCAGCGCGTCGCAGGCCAGGTACGCGGGCAGCTGCGCCAGGCCCTGGCCGTCGACGGCCGCGTGCAGCAGCAGTTCGTCGTCGTTGAACGCCAGCTCCGCCGCGGGCGCGAACGCCTGCGCGCGGCCGTCGACCTTGAACTCCCAGGCGCGCAGGCGACCGCCGCCGAGGCGGCGGTTGAGGCAGGCGTGGCGCGCCAGTTCCGCGGGCGAGGCCGGCAGGCCGTGGCGGCGCGCGTAATCGGGCGCGGCGCACACCAGCCACTGCATCGGAATCAGTCGCTTGGCGATGACCTGGCTATCGTCCAGGCGGCCGTCGCGGAAGGCCAGGTCGAGCCGGTCCACGGCCAGTTCCGGCGTGCGCTCGTCCAGCACCAGTTCGATCGCCACGCCGGGATGGCGGCGGCGGAACTCGCCCAACAACGGCGCCAGCACCTTGCGGCCGAAGCCGGGCGCGGCGCCGATGCGCAGCTGCCCGCGCGGCGGGCCGTCGCGCAGTTCGCGCAGGTCTTCCAGCGCCTGCACGATGCGCTCCATGCCGGGCCGGCACTGGTCGAAGAACAATTCGCCTTCGGGGGTGAGCGAGGTCGAGCGGGTGGTGCGCGAGAACAGCCGCGCGCCGACCTGCCCTTCCAGCTTCTGCACACTGCGGCTCACCGCCGAGCGGCCGATGCCGAGGCGGTCGGCGGCGCGGGCGAAGCTGCCTTCGGTGGCGACGGCGATGAAGGCGACCACGCCCGCGTAGCTGGCGGAGAACGCCGGCGAAAGCGGCGACGGCGGCGGCAGCGCTGGCGGCGAAAGCGCGACGGGCGCGGGCGCGGCGCAGGCAAGCGGCGGCGGTGTCGCACCCGCGGACGGGTCGCGGCGACTCGCGGCCGGGGCGACGGCGGACAGGTTCGCGCGCCGATCTTCTCGCGCGCGCGGCGGAACGGATGGATGCGGGTTCATACCCGATACGTCGAACCAGCGTCGGGGTTTGTGACATCCCGGCGATTGGTGCGTCGCGCTCAACACCGCGCGTCCGCGCGGCGGCCTACCGCGGCGGCGGCCGCCGGCCTAGATTGGCCGCCAACCGCCGGCACTTCCGCCGCGCCGCACCTCACCTCACGGAGCTTGCGTCATGACCCAGCGTCTGGATTACCAGCAGCAGTCCCCGGAACTGTTCAAGAAGTTGGTCGACTTCAGCATGGCCACCAAGAAGCCCTCGCTCGGCCACACCCTGCTGGACCTGGTCAACATCCGCGCCTCGCAGCTCAACGGCTGCGGGTTCTGCCTGGACATGCACGTCAAGGAAGCCACGATCCGCGGCGAGCGTCAGCTGCGCCTGCACCATGTCGCGATCTGGCGCGAATCGACCCTGTTCGCCCCGCGCGAACGCGCCGCGCTGGCCTGGACCGAGGCGCTGACCCAGCTCTCGCCGCAGGGCGTGCCGGACGAGCTCTACGACCGCGTGCGCACCCAGCTGTCGGAGCAGGAGATCGTCGAGCTCACTTATGCGGTGATGACGATCAACGCCTGGAACCGCATCAACGTCGCGTTCCGCGCGACCCCGGGCAGCCACGACAAGGCCTTCGGCCTGGACAAGGCCCAGCTCGCCTGAGCCCGCGCACGGCGGGCGCCGCGCGCGCCCGCCGTGGTCCGCTCGATGCATCCGCCGGTGCGTTCGTCCAGCGCGCGCGCCCGTCCGCAACGCCGTCCCCGGAGCCGCCCATGTCCCCTCGCCTGTCCGCCCTCGCCCTCCTCCTCGCCGCCGCGTGCCCGGTCGCGGCCGCCGTCCCCGGCGCCGCGCCGGCCGCGGGCCACGCCGCGCCCCCTCCGGTCGTGACCGAGGTCATGCGCAAACCGCTGCCCGACTATCCCGGCAAGGAAGCGCTGATGCTTTCGGTCGAATACCCGCCCGGCGGCGCCGATCCGGTCCATCGCCACGATGCGCACGCCTTCGTCTACGTGGTCGAAGGCGCGATCGTGATGGGCGTGGCCGGCGGCAAGCAGGTCGAACTCAAGGCCGGCGAGAGCTTCTACGAAGCGCCCGGCGACCTGCACACGGTCGGCCGCAACGCCAGCGGCGAGCGCCCGGCCAAGTTCGTGGTGGTGCTGCTGAAGGACGCCGGCAAGCCGGCGCTGATGCCGGTGCCCTGAGGCGCCGACCGGACGCGGACGCGCGCCACGGTCGGCGCGCATGCGCCTGGGTCACAATCGCGCATCCCGATCCGACTCAGCGGTGTATGGACGGCGCTCTCGACTGCTTCACCCGCCTGCGCCCGCGCCTGCTCGGGCTGGCCTACCGCATGCTCGGCTCGCTGGCCGAAGCCGAGGACGTGGTCCAGGACGTGTGGCTGGGCTGGAACGAGACCGGCGCCGCGCAGGCCGACGACGCCGAGGCCTGGCTGGCGGTCGCCACCAGCCGCCGCGCGATCGACCGCCTGCGCCGCGCGCGCGCCGAACGCGCGCGCTACGTCGGCCTGTGGCTGCCCGAGCCGGTGCTCACCCAGGACGCGCCGGCCACGCCGGAAGACCTGCACGAAGCCGCCAACGATTTGTCGGTGGCGTTCCTGACGGTGCTGGAACGGCTCGCGCCGCAGGCGCGCGCGGCGTTCCTGCTGCGCGAGGCCTTCGACGCCGACTACGCGCAGATCGCCCGCGTCCTCGACAAGAGCGAAGCCGCGTGCCGGCAGATCGTGCATCGCGCCAAGGCGCAGCTGCGCGAGCAGCAGCCGCGCTACCGGGTGCCGGCGCAGGCGCACCGACGGCTGATGCAGCGCTTCCTCGACGCCTGGAACGCCGGCGACCTCGGCGCGATGAGCGCGCTGATGGACGACTCGGCGACCTTGATCGGCGACGGCGGCGGCATCGTCGCCACCTTCCCCGCGCCGATGGTCGGCGGCCCGCGCATCGCCCGGCTGCTGTTCGCCTCGACCTTGCGCCGCGAGCGCGGCCTGCGCCTGCAGGCGGCGACGATCAACGGCCGCCTGGGCGTGTTGCGCTACTTCGGCGACGCGCTGGAATCGGCGCAGGCCTACCACAGCGACGGCGAACGCATCCTCGGCGTGTACGTGCAGCGCAATCCGCACAAGCTGCGGCGGATCGCGCTGGGGGCGACGGCGCGGTTGGGCTGACGGCGAGGCGGCGGCGACACGCAACGCGGGTCGGCCCGGTCGGGCCGGAACGCCGGCGAAAACACCGACGAAAACACCGGCGAAAACGCCAGGGCCCGCCGGCCCGATGCTCTCCGATCGGACTCCGGTCGTACGCATCGCGACCGGAACGGAGAACATCGGGCCGGCGGGCCCCGTGGTGGGTTGCCGGCGCCCGCGCCGGAGCCCCTGAGGACTCCGGCGCCGAAGCGCCGGCGCGCCGATTACAAGCCGCGGCCGCCCGCGACCTGGTTCTGCTGCGCGTTCTGGCCGTCGCCGCTGGCGGCGTGGTGCGCGGCCAGCTTGCTGCTGGTCTCGATGCTCTGGTCGGCGCCCTTGGCCACATCGATGGCGACCATGCGCCGGGTCGGCGAATCCAGCTCGCCCTGCACCGCGAACACGCGGCTGCCGTCCTTGCTCGGCACCAGGTGATCGACCTGGTTCAGGCCGGCCTCGCGCGCGGCCGGCACCAGCGCCGCGGCGAGGTTCTTCTGCTGCTGCTCGCCGAGCTTGTTCGGCAGGTCGACGCCCTTGACCTTGTCGAGCAGGTCGCGGTACTGGCCGTTGAGCGCGTTGGCGCCGCTGGTCAGGATGCCGGCCACGCGCAGGCCTTCCTCGACCGCGCCGCCGAGCTTGTTGGTGTTGCGGTTGGCGACCTCGCGCTGCGGGTCGGGCAGCAGGTAGGTGCCGCGCTCGCGTTCGCCGTCGCGGTCCTTGACGTAGCGCTTGACGTCCTTGAGCTCGAGGTCGAGGAATTCCTTCGACGCGCCCTTGGCCGCCTGCGCCAACTGCATCGCCTGCTGCGGGGTCAGCTTCTCCAGGCCCTGGCCGCTGGCCAGCGCCTCGACCAGCGACTCGGGCTGCACCTTCTGCTTGAGGAAGGCGAGGAAACGCTCGCGGGTCTCGCCGTTGCCGCCGAAGCCGTCGACGATGCGGGTGGCGGTCGACAAGGCGTTGCCGGCGTCGGTGGGCATGCCGGCGATCTGCCGCATCACCCCGCTGATGGCCTGCTTGGGCTCCATGCCTTCGGCGAAGGGGAAGCGCTCGCGGAACTCGTCCCACTGCGGCTTGAGGATGGCTTCGCGGATGTGCTTGATCAGGCTGTAGGCGCCGGCGGCGAAGGCGACCACGGCGATGCCGATCGGGGCGACGCCGATCAGGCCGGCGACCAGGCCCGAATTGCTCGCGCCCATCAGCAGCGCGGTGCTGCCGACATTGCCGGCGAGCTTGAAGCCGCCGTTGAGCAGGTCGAACGCGGAGTTGACCCGGTCGTCGGTGGTCAGCGCCTTGCCGGTGACCGGGTCGCGGCCGTTGAACACGCGGCCGGCGTTGTGGCTGATCTCGCGCGCGCCGCCGGTGATGCCCTTGACCGCGGTGTAGCGCTCCAGCAGCTTGGCCGCCTCGCGCTCGTGGCCGCTGCGGGTGGCGAACTCCAGCACCGCGCTCAACGCGACCGCGTCCAGCGGCTTGCCGGCCTGCTGCGCGGCGGAACCGGCCTTGATCGCCGCGTCCAGCGCTTCCAGGGTTTCCAGCACGTCGGGCTTGCCGGCGGCGGCGGCCAGGCCCTTGAGCTTGTGCAGCGGAGCGTCTTCGCTGCCGGGCGCGTGCGGGTCGTGCTGCGCGGCCCAGTCCTTGGCGTAGGCGGTCAGCGCGGTCTGCGCGGACGCCGGCACCTGCAGCGAGTACCCCTGGAACGGCGGGGCGACGCGGCCTTCGCCGCGGCTCTCGCCGGGCTGCAGCTTCCAGGCGAAGCCGGCGTCGGCGAAGGCGCCGCCGGGCGCGGACGCGGCGGCGACGGTGGCGTCGAGGGTGTCCTCGTCCACCACCAGGCCGTTGCGTTGCAGGGCGTCGGCGACGAAGGCGCGCATCACCGTCGCGCGCGGCCACTCGCCGTCGGCGGGCAGCAATGCGGTGTAGGCGGTGGCTTGGCTCAGCGGTGCGCCCTGTCCGGCGTACCAGCGCGGGGCGGCGGGGTCCCCGGCCGCGGCGACGCCGGCGGGGGTGGGTGAATCGACTACGGCGGCATTCATAGACACTGGCTCCATGTCGGTGCTATTTGCTTCACGAGTCGCCGAGCCCGACTAGGGATGAGGAGCTCCGGGATGGCGGGCGAACCCGCATGATGCCCTCGAAGCTGAACGACAGCAATTCGTCAGCGTACGTTGGCGCCCGGGTTTGGCCTGAAGAGTGCCCGTTCAGCGTTACCGCCCGTCGGCCGGGGCGACGCGCCCCGGCCCGGCCGGCTGCCGCGGCCGATCCCGCCCGCCCGCGCCGCGTCGCTTCGCGGCCGCCGCCTTCGCTGTCAGCCGACCACCCGCACCGCCGCTGCGCGCGGCGGCGTGGCCTCGCCCTGCTTGGCCTTGCCGGCGACGGCGCCGTCGGCATGCAGCAGCGGCGGACGGTCGAAGGTCGGATTGCACGCGCTCAGCAACAGCGCCGCGAACAGCAAGGTCAGGGTCTTCATCGAAATCTCCATATGGGTCGGCCGGATACGGGCGTATCCGACGGGCGTACGCGGCCGTGAGCGTCCTGCGCAAAACCGGCACATTTCGTGCGGCGGCCGCACGTAATTTTCGCTACCTGCGTTCGCAGGCATCGCGACTGCGCGAGCGCCTTTTCGACACCGCGACCGCAAGCAAAAAAAAGCGCCTCCGCGAGGGAGGCGCTGGTTCGGCATCGGCGCGGGCGCGACGGGTTCAGCCGTTGCCGTCGAGCCCGTCGAGCAACCGCCGGCCACCGCCGAGCAGGCGCGGGCCGTTGCCGGCCATGGCGTCGACGCCGGCGTCGGCGGTCTGCCGCGCCCACGGCGCGCGCTGGCGCGGGCCGGGCACGTACACGTCCCATTGCCCGTAAGCCTTGTCCTGGTGACCGGGCAGCACGAACGTGACCGGCACGCGCACCAGCCAGGAGTCGTTGCCCGCCTCCTCGCCCTGGCTCGGCGGCACGATGCTCCAGCGCCGCACCGCGGCCAGGGTGGCCTCGGCGAAGGACTTGCGGAACCACTCCATCTGCGCCTGGGTGCCGACCCGGTACAGATTGACCTGCTCGACGAAGGACTCCCGGACCTTGCCGTCGCGGCCGAACCGCGCGACCACGTACACCGTGGCCGGCACGCCCTGCATCGCCGCGCGGGTCGGGTAGGTCGGCGGCGGCGTGGAATGGTCGAACGGCGGCTCGGGCTCGCCGAAGCTCGCGCTGACGATGCGCATGATGTACGTGTCGTCGGTCTGCGCCTGCGGATCGCGGCGTACCGCCACGCGCAGCGTCATCGCGACGTCGGCCGACGGCGCGGGTTCGGCCAGCGCCTCGAAGCGCCAACGCGGCACCGCGCCGCCGATCAGCTTCGCCACGTCCGCGGGCACCTGCGCTTCGCGGTCGACGCTCACGCCCTCGACCCGGCCATCGGCGGCGATGCGCACCGTACCGGTCACCACCATGCTCATCTCGGCCTGCTTGCGCACCTCGGCGCGCCCCTGCGCCATGGCCGGCGCCGGCGCCGCCAGCGCGGCGATCAGCACGAGCGCCGCCCATCCTTTCATTGCCTTCATTTGCCGCATGATTCCCTTGCTCGACGAAAACGAAAAACGACGCTGCAACAACGACGATTGAAAATCGTCGAGCCGGCAACCATAGCAAACCGGTTGCGTCATCCATCGCCCCAGCGGGCCGTTGTCGGCGATGCAGCGTCCCATCCCTCTCCCCCATCCGACGCCAGCAGGCGCCATAATCCCAGCCGGAGGTGCCTATGCACGGTGGCGGTCTCGAACTTGCGTTGTTGTTCCTGCTGGCCGCGGTCATCGCCGTGCCGGTGTTCCGCAAGTTCGGACTGGGCGCGGTGCTGGGCTATCTGGCCGCGGGCGTGGTGCTCGGGCCGTACGGCGTCAAGGTCATCGCCGACGCCGAGCCGGTGTTGGCCGCGTCGGAAATCGGCGTGGTGATGATGTTGTTCGTGATCGGCCTGGAACTGTCGCCCTCGCGCCTGCGGGTGATGCGCAAGCCGGTGTTCGGCGCCGGCGGCCTGCAGGTGATCCTCAGCGGCATCGCCCTGGGCGCGCTGGCGATGTTCGGCGGCGGCCTGGGCTGGAAGGCCGCGACCGTGGTCGGCCTCGGCCTGGCCCTGTCTTCGACCGCGGTGTGCTTGCAGTTGTTGTCCGAACGCAAGGGCCTGACCGCCGACTACGGCAAGCTCGCGTTCGCGATCCTGCTGTTCCAGGACCTCGCCGCGATCCCGCTGCTGGCGGCGATCCCGCTGCTCGGCAAGGCCGCGGGCGTGGAAGGCCTGAACTGGATTTCGGTGGCCAAGGCGGTCGGCGCGATCGCCGCGGTGGTGTTCGGCGGCCGGGTGCTGCTGCGCCAGGTGTTCCGGGTGGTCGCGCGCACGCAGATGCCGGAAGTGTTCACCGGCGCGGCGCTGCTGACCGTGCTCGGCTCGGCCTGGATCCTGCAGACCGCGGGCCTGTCGGCCGGCCTGGGCGCGTTCCTGGCCGGCGTGCTGCTGGCCGATTCGGAATTCCGCCACGAGTTGGAATCGCAGATCGAGCCGTTCAAGGGCCTGCTGCTCGGCCTGTTCTTCATGGCCGTGGGCATGAGCATCGACCTGCAGCGGGTGATGAACGAGCCGCTGACCATCGGCGCGATCGTAGTGACCCTGCTGGCGGTGAAGTTCGCCCTGCTGTTCGCGGTCGGCGTCAGCGCCGGCGGCCTGGACAAGCGCGGCGCGTTCCAGCTGTCGACGGTGATGGCGCTCGGCGGCGAGTTCGCGTTCGTGGTGTTCAACGAAGCGTTCAAGGCCAAGCTGCTCGACGATCCGACCCGCGACCGCCTGATCGCCGCGGTCGGCGTGTCGATGGCGCTGACGCCGTTGCTGATGATCGCCGCGCAGCGCGTGCTCGACGCCAAGCCCGCGCCCAAGCCCAAGCGGCCGTACGACGAGATCACCGACGATCATCACCCGCAGGTGCTGCTGGCCGGCATGGGACGCTTCGGCCAGATCGTCGCGCGCCTGCTGGTGGCGCAGCGCACGCCGTTCATCGCGATCGAGAACAGCGCCGAGCAGGTCGACTTCATGCGCCGCTTCGGCAACATGATCTATTACGGCGACCCGGCCCGGCCGGAACTGCTGCGTTCGGCCGGCGCGGCGCAGGTGAAGGTGTTCGTGATCGCCATCGACGACCGCGACGCCTGCATCCGCACCGTGCGCACGATCCGCCGGCTGTACCCGAAGGCCAAGGTGTTCGCCCGCGCGCGCGACCGCCGCCACGCCTGGGACTTGATGGACCTCAGCGCCGAACCGATGCGCGAGACCTTCCACTCCAGCCTCAAGCTCGGCGAAGAGGTGCTGGTCGAACTCGGCGTCGAGCCGGCGACCGCGCGCAACCACGTCGAACGCTTCCGCGAACTCGACGAACGCATGCTCAACGCCCAGTACCTGGTCCACGACGACGAAGACGCGCTGCTGCAGAGCGCGCGCGACGCGCGCAAGGAACTGGAAGAACTGTTCGACGCCGACCGCGGCGAAGGCTTGCTGGCGGGGATGGTGGACAAGCAGGCGACGACGGTGCCGAGCGACAGCGCCACGCGGCATTGAAGCCGGTTCGCGGAACAACGGGGCCGCAATCGCGGCCGCCGCTTCGCTTCCGACTGTAGGAGCGACGCAAGTCGCGACCGCGGGGCTTCAAGCTCGCGCCGCAAGCGCGGTGGCGCGGTCGCGGCTCGCGCCGCTCCTACAGGCAGCGGCTGCAGTTTCGTTTCCGGCTGTAGGCGCTGCGCACGCTGCGACCGCGGGGGTTCAAGCCCGTGTCGCAAGCGCCGCGCGGCGGCTCAGTTTCCCGGCCCGCCGCGCAGGAACCGCGCCATCGATACGCCGCCGTTGTTGCCGTTGCCCGCGGTCGCCGGGGCGAATTCGGCGGCGATGTCGACGAAGCCGCGCATCACCGCGATTTCGCGCGGGGTGCGGTTGAGGGCGTCGCGCAGGTCCGGGTTGGCGCCGTGGCGCAGCAGGCGCTGGACCACCCGCAGCAGGCCGTGCAGCGCGGCCAGGTGCAGCGGACCGAAGCCGCGGGGGTCCTGCACGTCGAGCGAGGCCTCGTGGTCGAGCAGCAGCTCCAGGCCGGCGATCAGCACGTCTTCGTCGGCGGCGGTGCCCGGTTCGGCGCGCGCGCCCAGCAACAGCAGCAGCGGGGTGGCGCCGGCGGCGGACTGGTCGGCGTCGACGCCGGCCAGCAGCAGGGTGTCGAACAGGGCCACCAGGCGGCTGCGTTCGCGCGCGGTGAAGCCGTACATCGCCGCGCAGTGCAGGGCCATGCGACCTTGCGCGTCGCGCGCCTGGACGTCGGCTCCGGCGGCGAGCAGGCGCGCGGCCAGGTCGGTCAGGCCCAGCGCGCAGGCCACCATCAGCACGGTCAGGTCGCCCGGCAGGCGTTGCTCCAGCGAGGCGCCGGCGGCGACCAGGCGGTCGACGATCTCGGCGTGGCGCATGCTCACCGCCGCCGACAGCGGGGTGGCGCCGGAGTTGGCCGCGCGGCCCGGATCGGCGCCGCGCGCCAGCAGCAGGTCGACCACGGCGCGATGGCCGCCGCCGGCCGCGCGCAGCAGCGCGGTGCAGCCCTGGCTGTCGGGCGCGTCGACCGACAGGCCGAGGTCGAGCAGGCGCCGCACCGCGTCGGCGTCGCCGACGATGGCCGCGGCGGGCACGTCGCCGGCGCGCAGCGGACGCTTGGGCAGCGGCCAGCCGCGCCAGTCCAGCCAGTCGGCGAGGTCGCGCCGGCCCGAGGCCAGCGCCACGCCGAGCGGGGTCTGGCCGTCGGCGGCGAGCAGATCCGGGGCGGCGCCGTGGGCGACCAGCCGCTTGAGCATGTTCTCGCGGCCCAGCGCCGCGGCCAGGTGCAGCGCGCTCATGCCGTGGCTGTCGCGCGCGTTGAGGTCGACGCCGGCGGCGAGCAGGCGCTCGAGCAGGCGCGCCCAGCCCAGCCGCACCGCGATCGCCAGCGGCGGGTCGCCGGCCGGGGTGCGCGCGAACGCGTCGGCGCCGCGTTCGATCAGGTCCAGGGCGAACTGCTCCAGCCCGCGCGCGGCCTGTTCGCCGGCCGAGCAGGTGGCCAGGAACCGGCCCAGGCCGCCGCGGCCGGCCGGCGACACGCCGCGGCGCAGCAGCGCATGCAGCGCCGGCAGCGAGCCGGGCGCGCGGTCGAGCAGGGCGAACAACACGGTGTCGCCGGCGGCGTTGCGCACGTTGGCGTCGGCGCCCTGCCCCAGCAGCCAGTCGATGCGCTCGGCGGTCGGCGCCTGGCCGTCCTCTTCGTGCAGCTGCGCGCCCAGCTCGGCCGGGCTCAGCAGTTTGGCCAGGCCGGTCAATTCGCTGGAGCGGCCCTCACGCAGGCCGTCGCGCAGCAGCGCGGCGGGCATGCGGTCGACGATCACCCGTTCGCCGTCGGGCGCGTCCGCGTCGCCTTCGCCGCTGACCGCGGCCGGCAGCGGATAGGCGCGGTCGAGCGCGGCCACCAGCGACCAGCGCCCGGCCTCGGCGGCGCGGTCGACCGCGCGCTTGCCGTGGCGGTCGCGCAGTTCGGCGTCCAGACCCAGTTCAAGCAGGCGCAGCACCAGCGGCGGCGAGGCGGTCTCGGCCTGGCAGGCCAGGATCAGCGCGCTGGCGCCGTCGGCGTCGAGCGCCTTGGCGTGTTCGGCGCCGCCCTGCGGCAGGTGTTCGAGCAGTTTCTCCAGCACCGCCGGGCGGCCGCCGCGCGCGGCTTCCAGCACCGGCGTGCGTTGCTGGCTGTCGATCGCGGCCGCGTCGGCGCCGGCGGCGAGCAGGGTCGCGACGATGTCCTGGTGGCCGGCGAAGGCGGCGGTGTGCAGGGCGCTGCGGCGCTGGCCGTCGCGCGCGTCGATCCGCGCCTTGTGCTTGAGCAGCAGCTGCACCCCGGCCGGATCGTCTTCGTCGCCGCCGGCCGCGGCCAGCAGCGCCGGCGAGCCGCCGGGGTGCTCGGTCTTGGCGCCGCGCTCGAGCAGGAACTTGGCCAGCCGCCAGTTGCCGCTGGCGCAGGCCACGCCGAGCGGGCTGAGGCCGTCGTGGTTCAGCGTCTCCAGCTCGGCCTGGGCGTCGCGCAGCAGCGCGGCCACGCCCGGGTCGGAACTGCGCGCGGCGTGGTGCAGCGCGGTGTTGCCTTCGTGGTCGGCCAGGCGCGGGTCGGCGCCGTTGGCGAGCAGGGTCATGACCGCGTCGGGACGGCCGTGCCAGCTGTCGCGGGTGGCGGCCAGCAGCGGGGTCATGCCGGCGTGGGCGGCGTTGAGGTCGACACCGCGACCGATCAGCGCGCGCAGCAGGCGCAGGTCGGGCAGCACCGCGGCCAGCACCGGCAGGCTGCGGCGGTCGCGTCCGTCCTCGCCCGGCGGCGCCGCGTTGACGTCGGCGCCCAGTTCGATCAGCTCCAGCGCGCGCTCGACCTTGCCGGCGCGCGCGGCGACGTACAGCGCCTGCGCCAGTTCGGCGTCGCCGAGTTCGTTGGGGTCGCCGTCGAGGCGTTCGTCGTGGCCGTGGACGGTGTCGAGTTCGGGATCGAACTCGGCCCCGGGCAGCGCGTCGGCCGGGCGGATCGCCTGCAGCAACACGTGCAGCGCCGGCGAGGCCAGGGCGAAGGCGACCGCCAGGGTCCAGCGCGCGCCGCCGCCGAGCAGGCCCGGCCAGGCCAGCAACAGGACCAGCGCGACGAGGCCGGCGACGATGCCGGCCACGCCCAGGCCGCGCCAGGCGCCCAGGTCGAGGTCGGGCAGACGCGCCCATTGCGGCGGCAGCGCGGCGCCGTCGCGCTCGCTGCCCTGCCACAGCGGCCACAGCCGCCACAGCCCCAGCAGCAGCAGGCCGGCGACCACGCTCAGGCCCAGCGCGGCCAGCAACGAGCCGGTCTGCAGCAGCGAACTCAGCGGCCATGCCGCCAGCGCCGCGGTCGCAGCGGTGGCACCGCCCCACAGCGCGGCCAGGTTCAGCAGTTCGGGCTTCCAGTCGGGCGCCTGCGCCGAGGCGTCGCCGCGCTGGCGCCACAGCCGCGCCGCCAGCGCGAACGCCGGCTGCGCCAGGGCGCCGCCGAGCAGCGCCACGACCGCCCCCGCCGGCGTGCCGCCGAAGCCGGTCGCCAACGCCAGCGCCAGGCCGGCGGCCAGGGCGATGGCGAAGCCCTTCGACAGGGCGCGCGAGGTGGGAGCGTCAGGCATCGGGTTGCGCAGCCTCCGCGACGGGCGCGCCGGGCACCGGCGGGAACTGGATGTGGAAGCCGCGCGCGACGAGGTTCTCGCGCACCGTCGCCGCGTCGGCGCGGGCCAGTTTGCGCTCGGGCGACAGCTCGACTTCGAGCACGAATTGCAGCGAACCCAGTTGCTGGAGAACGGGTTCGGGCAGGCGCGCGAAATCGTCGCGCGCGCTCAGGAATACGTAGGTGTCTGGCTTGCGCAGACTTTTGTACACGTAGGCTTGCATGGGCCGGGCGATGCAGCCGGGGGAGACTGCTTTTTATGCATCGAAGATGCGACGCACAGCATACCCGCCCGTTCGGGCCGCGCGTACTTCCGCGTTCAGCGCGGGGCGCGTCCGCGGGTGGTAGGCCGGCGCGGACCGCGATCCGCGCCGCCCGGCGCCGTTTCGCCGGCCCCGGGCGAGGGTCCGGCCGCCGCCGTCAGTGGTAGCCGGCGTCGGCCGCGACCTTGCCGCGGAACACCCGGTAGGACCAGTAGGTGTAGCCCAGGATCGCCGGCAGCAGGATAACCATGCCGCCGAGCACGAACATCTGCGAGGAGCGCGCCGCGGCCGCCTCCCACAGGGTCAGCCCCGGCACGATGTTCGGCCAGATCCCCAGCACCAGGCCGACGAAGCCGAGCACGAAGAACCCCAGCGAGTACACGAACGGATCGCCGTCGCGGCCCTCGCGCCGCACCGAGCGCCACAGCGCCCAGGCGTTGGCGATCACCAGCAGCGGCACCGGGAACAGCCAGTAGAAATTCCCGCCCTCGAACCAGCGCGCCATGATCCGCGAGTCCAGGAACGGCAGCCAGGCGCTGACCAGGCCGATGAACACCGCCACCACCAGCGCCAGCGGCCGCGCCAGGGTGCGGGCGATGTACTGCAGCCGGCCCTCGGTCTTGAGCACCAGCCAGGTCGATCCGAGCAGGGCGTAGCCGAACACCACCGCCGCGCCGGTCAGCATCGAGAACGGGCTGAACCAGTCGAACATGCCGCCGACGTACTTGCCTTCCTGCATCGGCATGCCCTCGACGATCGCGCCGAGGATCACCCCCTGGGCGAACGCGCAGAACAGCGAGCCCAGCGAGAACGCCGCGCCCCACGCCGCCTTGGCGCGCCGGGCCTTGAACCGGAACTCGAAGGCCACCCCGCGGAACACCAGCGCGATCAGCATCAGCAGCACCGGCAGGTACAGCGCCGACAGCACCAGCGAATACGCCTTCGGGAACGCGGTCAGCAGGCCGACGCCGCCGAGCACCAGCCAGGTCTCGTTGCCGTCCCAGATCGGCGCGGCGGTGTTCATCATGTGGTCGAGCTGGTCCTCGTCCTCGGCGAACGGCGCCAGGATGCCCAGGCCGAGCACGAAGCCGTCCAGCAGCACGTACATCAATACGCCGAAGCCGATCACGCCGAACCAGATCACCGGCAGCCAATAGTCCATCGTCGCTCTCCGTCTCTCGCGTCCGCGGCGCTCAGGCGCCGCTCTGGCCCGGCGCGCTCACGCGCCGGCCTCGGTGGATTCGTCCGGCACCGACAGCGGCCGCGCCGGCGTCTTGTCGCCGTGCATGCGCTGCGGCGGCGGCTCGTGCGGATGCGGGCCCTTGCGGATCAGCTTGACCAGGTAGCGGAAGCCGGCGCCGAACACGGTGAAATAGACCACTGCGAACACGATCAGCGAGGTCATCACGCTCGCCGCCTCGACCGGGCTGACCGCGTCGGCGGTGCGCAGCAGGCCGTAGATCACGTACGGCTGGCGGCCGATCTCGACCACGTACCAGCCGGCCAGGATCGCGGCGAAGCCGCTCATGATCATCACCCGCCAGCCCCACAGCACCGCGCGCGACTCGTACAACCGCCGGCGCCACAGCAGCCACAGCGAACACGCCACCAGCGCCAGCATCGCCATGCCCAGGCCGACCATCACCCGGAACGCGTAGAACACCGGCTTCACCGGCGGCCGCTCGCTGGCCGGCACCGACTTCAGCGGCTGGATGTCGCCGTCCAGGGTATGCGTGAGGATCAGGCTGCCGAGCTTGGGCACGGCGATTTCCAGGTCGTTGCGCTCGGCCTTCTCGTTGGGCACCGCGAACAGGATCAGCGGCACGCCCTCGCCGGGCGGGTTGGACTCCCAGTGCGCCTCCATCGCCGCGACCTTGATCGGCTGGTGCTCGCGCGCGTTGAGCCCGTGCAGGTCGCCGACGAACACCTGGGCCGGCACCGTGATCGCGGCGAACACCACCGCCGCCTTGAGCATGCGCTTGCCGGCTTCGACGTGGATGCCGCGCAACAGGTACGACGCGCCGGTGCCGCCGATCACGAAGCAGGTGGTGATGAACGCCGCCAGCACCATGTGCGCCAGGCGGTACGGGAACGAGGGATTGAACACGATCGCCCACCAGTCGTCGGGAACGAACACGCCGTCGACGATGCGGTGGCCGGTCGGCGTCTGCATCCAGCTGTTGGCCGAGATGATCCAGAACGTCGAGATCAGCGTGCCCAGCGCGACCATGCACGTCGCCAGGAAATGCATGCGTTCGCTGACCCGGCCCCAGCCGAACAGCATCACCCCGAGGAAGGTCGCCTCCAGGAAGAACGCGGTCAGCACCTCGTACGACAGCAATGGCCCGAGGATGCTGCCGGCCTGCTCGCTGAGCACCGCCCAGTTGGTGCCGAACTGGAAGCTCATGACGATGCCGGAGACCACGCCCATGCCGAAAGACACGGCGAAGACCTTGGTCCAGAAGAAAAACAGGTCGCGCCACAGGGTGTCGCGGGTGCGCAGCCAGCGCCATTCGACGAACGCCAGCCAACTGGCCAGGCCGATGGTGAAGGCCGGGAACAGGATGTGGAAAGAAATGACGAAGCCGAACTGGATCCGCGACAGCAGCAGGGCGTCCACGCGATGTGCCTCCACGGCGCGGTGTGCGCCGTCGGGTTCATTTTTGCGCCGCAGCATGCGCCGCGCGCGCCGGGTTCGTGGGAGCACTTAAACCGCAAAGGCGGTGAGCGCGGCGTGGTCGGGGCCTGAAACTGCGACATTCGGCGACTGGCGCCGAATACGCGGCGCGGCCGGTCAAGCGCTCGGCGGGGCGCGCGCGGCGGCGGACACGATTCGCGCGATGCGCCGGCGCGATTCGCGCGCGCGGCCGCTGCGACAAACGGCGGCATTGGGCAGCATTGGGCGACATCGGCGCCGGACGCGTGATCGCGCGGATCGGCGCGGACGGGCACGCGTCAGCGCGAACGTTCGTCTGCGGCGCTCCCGCTCCGAAGCGCAGCGTCGCGCCCGCCCTTGTGGGAGGGCCTTCAGGCCCGACGCTTTCCGATCCGGGATACGAATCGAGCGGAGACAAAAGCGTCGGGCCTGAAGGCCCTCCCACAACGGCCCGCGAATCCGCATCGGCATCGCCACCCAATCCTGGATGGCCGCCCCTGCAAGGCCGCCGACCGCGGCGGCCCCGGTCGCCCCCAGTTCTCCGCCCTGCTTGCGCCCGCCGCGAAACCGCCGATCGCGCAAACCCGACGCCGGCGCATCGCCCGCCGGCTCCGCCTGTGGACCCGGATCGCCTCGAATCGTCCGGAATCGCCCCGAACCCGCCCGAATCCGCACCGCCGCCATGACCAACGACCGGCCCGCCGCGCCGCCGCCGGCTGCTACCCTGCCCCGTCTTTGTCCCAAGAGCCCGTTCGATGCGCCTCGCCTACGCCCGACTCGCCGCCCTGCCGCTGGCCCTGCTCGCCAGCGCCGCCTTCGCCCAAAGCGGCGCCGCCGCGCCGCTGACCCTGGCCGACACCATGGCCGACCCGGACTGGATCGGCCCGCCGGTCGAACGCGCCTGGTGGTCCTGGGACGGCCAGCGCGTGCAATACCAGCTCAAGCGCGACGGCGCGACCATCCGCGACACCTGGCAGGCCGGCGCCGCCGGCGGCGCGCCGCAACGCCTCGACGGCGCCGCGCGCAACGACCTCGACGCGGTCAATCCGGTCTACGACGCGCAGCGCGCGCGCATGGCCTTCATCCGCAACGGCGACGTGTTCGTGCGCGACCTGCGCTCCGGCGCGCTGACCCAGGTCACCCGCAGCAACGAGGCCGAAGCGCGCCCGCAGTTCTCGCGCGACGGCAACCTGGTGTTCCGCGCCGAGAATCAGTGGTTCCAGTGGCGCGCGGGCCAGGGCGTGAGCCAGGCCGCGCAGGTGCTGGCGCAGAACGACCCGGCCAAGGCGCCCAAGGCCGATGCGCTGCGCGACTACCAGCTGTCCACCATCGACACCCTGCGCAACGACCGCGCCCAGCGCGAAGCCTCGCGCGAGCAGGACGAAGCCTGGCGCAAGAGCGACCCCAGCCGCGCGCCGCGCGCGGTCTACCTCGGCAGCGACGTCGAGATCGTCGACACCGCGCTGTCGCCCGACGGCCGCTACCTGCTCGCGGTCACCCAGGACAAGAAGGGCGAGCCCGGCGCCAGCGGCAAGATGCCCAAGTACGTGACCGAATCGGGCTACGAGGAATTCGAGGAAGTGCGCACCCGCGTCGGCCGCAACGAGCCGCTGCCGCAGAAGCTGTGGCTGGTCGACGTGGCCGCGGGCAAGGCCAGCGAACTCAAGTTCGACAAGCTGCCGGGCATCGGCGAAGACCCGCTCGCGGCGATGCGCAAGGCGGCCAAGAAGGACCCGCTCAAGGGCGACCGCCCGGTGCGCATCGAGACCGACGGCGACGGCCGCAGCGCCGCGGTGCGCTGGAGCGACGACGGCCGCCACGCCGGCGTGCTGATCCGCGCCACCGACAACAAGGACCGCTGGATCGCCTCGGTCGACCTCGCCCGCGCCGCGCTCGAAACCCGCCACCGCCTCAACGACAAGGCCTGGATCGGCTGGGACTACAACGACTTCGGCTGGCTGCCCGACGGCGGCCTGTGGCTGCTGTCGGAACAAAGCGGCTACTCGCACCTGTACGTCAGCGACGGCGGCGCGCCCAAGCCGATCACCTCGGGCAAGTGGGAAGTCTCCGACCCGCAGCTCGGCGCCGACGGCAAGACCTTCTTCTTCCTGTGCAACCGCAAGTGGCCGGGCGACTACGAAGTCTGCGCGGCCGACCGCAACGGCGGCGGCGTGCGCGAAGTGACCGCGCTCGACGGCGTGGAGAGCTTCGCGCTCTCGCCCGACGGCCGCAAAGTGCTGGTGCGCTACTCCGAAAGCTATCTGCCGCCGCAGTTGGCGGTGGTCGATGCCAGCGGAGAGAACACTGTCAAGCTCACCGACACCCGCAAGGACGGCTTCAAGCAGCGCGAGTGGATCCAGCCCGAATACGTGCAGGTCCCGTCCAAGCACGGCGCCGGCACGGTCTGGGGCAAGTTCTACGGGCCGAAGAACTACGAGCCCGGCAAGAAGTACCCGATCGTGATGTTCGTGCACGGCGCCGGCTTCCTGCAGAACGTCAGCGAGCGCTACCCGAACTACTTCCGCGAGCAGATGTTCCACAACCTGCTGGTGCAGCAGGGCTACGTCGTGCTCGACCTCGACTACCGCGCCTCGCAAGGCTACGGCCGCGACTGGCGCACCGCGATCTACCGCCAGATGGGCCACCCGGAACTCGAGGATTACCTGGACGGCCTGGACTGGTTGGTCGCCAACAAACAGGGCGACGGCGACCGCGCCGGCATCTACGGCGGCTCCTACGGCGGCTTCATGACCTTCATGGCGCTGTACCGCGCGCCGGGCAAGTTCAAGGCCGGCGCCGCGCTGCGCCCGGTCTCGGACTGGTCGCAGTACAACCACGAATACACGTCCAACATCCTCAACACCCCCGAACTCGATCCCGAGGCGTACAAGAAGTCCTCGCCGATCGAGTACGCGTCCGGGCTCAAGGACAACCTGCTGATCGCCCACGGCATGATCGACGACAACGTGTTCTTCAAGGACTCGGTGATGATGACCCAGAAGCTCATCGAACTGCGCAAGGACAAGTGGGAGATCGCCCCGTACCCGCTGGAACGCCACGGCTTCGTCCATGCCGACGCGTGGTACGACGAATACCGGCGCATCTACGAGTTGTTCGAGCGCACCTTGAAGAAGTAACGTCCGCCCTCGAATCCCTGCAGGAGCGACGCGGGCCGCGACCGCGAAACAACGCTTGCGACGCGAGCTCGAAACCCCGCGGTCGCGACTCGCGTCGCTCCTACACCCAGAAGCGAAACCACGGCCGCTCCCTGTAGGAGCGGCGCAAGCCGCGACCGCGATACCGCACTTGCGACGCGAGCCCGAAGCCCCGCGGTCGCGACTCGCGTCGCTCCTACACCCGGAATCGAAACCACGGCCGCTCCCTGTAGGAGCGGCGCAAGCCGCGACCGCGCCACCGCGCTTACCGCGCAAGCCGCCCCTGGCAGGCCACCACCGCCTTCAGCCGAACCGGCTTGACCCAGGTCAATCCGATCCGCGCCGCGCATCGCTAGAATGCGCGCCATGAACGACTTCGACCGCGTCCGCGACTATCTCTCCGGCCTGCAGGACCGCATCTGCGCCGCCATCGAAACCGCCGACGGCGGCGCCCGCTTCGTCGAGGACCAGTGGCAGCGCGCCGAGGGCGGCGGCGGCCGCACCCGCATCCTGCGCGGCGGCAACGTGTTCGAGCAGGCCGGCATCGGCTTCTCCGACGTGTCCGGCAGCAAGCTGCCGCCGTCGGCGAGCGCGGCGCGGCCGGAACTGGCCGGCGCGTCCTGGCGCGCGGTCGGGGTGTCGCTGGTGTTCCACCCGCACAACCCCTACCTGCCGACCACCCACGCCAACGTGCGCCACTTCCGCGCCATGCGCGACGGCGAAACCGTGGCCTGGTGGTTCGGCGGCGGATTCGACCTGACCCCGTTCTATCCCTTCGCCGAAGACGTGCAGCACTGGCACCGCACCGCACGCGACCTGTGCGCGCCGTTCGGCGGCGAGGAGCGCTACCAGGCGCACAAGCGCTGGTGCGACGAGTATTTCTTCCTCAAGCACCGCAACGAGACCCGCGGCGTCGGCGGCCTGTTCTTCGACGACCTGCACGGCGACTTCGAACGCGACTTCGGCTACATGCGCGCGGTCGGCGACGGCTTCCTCGACGCCTACCTGCCGCTGGTGGACCGCCGCCGCGACACGCCCTACGGCGAACGCGAACGCCAGTTCCAGCTGTACCGGCGCGGCCGCTACGTCGAGTTCAACCTGGTGTTCGACCGCGGCACCCTGTTCGGCCTGCAGTCCGGCGGACGCACCGAGTCGATCCTGATGAGCCTGCCGCCGCTGGTGCGCTGGGAATACGGCTTCCAGCCGGAGGCCGACAGCGACGAGGCGAAGCTGGCGCAGTTCCTGGCGCCGCGCGACTGGTTGGGCGAGGCCGGCTGAGGCGCAGCGGCGGCGGCTTCCCGCAGGAGCGGCGCGAGCCGCGACCGCGGGGCGGCCGGTTGCGTCGCAAGCGCGATCTCGCGGTCGCGGCCCGCGCCGCTGCTACCGCGGCCCCGGGCGGTTTCACGCGCCAATCTGTCATTTCTAATTTTTTCCAAAGCAACACGCGAAACCCATCGCATTTGCCGCGTGAGCGCTTTCGTTTAATCGCTTTGTTATCTGCGACTGCGAATATACCCAGGCGGCCGCGGCGGAATCGTCGTCCGGGCAAAACAAAAGCCGCTGCGCGGACGCAGCGGCTTTCGGCCGGAAAATAAAAAGCCCCGCGGGCAGGGGGGGCCGGCGGGGCTGGTGGAGCGAGACCTGGGGAGGGGTCGTTCGCTCCGGGGGATCACTCCAGGGGAGGGAGAGATCGGCGACAGACGTTGCATCTGTCGCGACCTATATGACCATCCGGCACATGGATAGTTCGTGAAGATGGGAGTTAATAAATTGTTGGATTCAGGACCGATTCATTAAACCAAGCCCAGCAAAATCAAGGGCTTCCAGATAATCAATGCGCTTCGTCCCAATTAATACCCACCCCGCTGTCGACGACGAGCGGCACGCGCAGCGTGGCGGCGCCCGCCATCCGGCGTGAGGCCTGCGCCAACAGTTCCTCGACGAAGCTGTCTTCGACCTCGAACACCAGTTCGTCGTGCACCTGCAGGATCATCAGCGCGCGCTCGCGGTGTTCGGCCAGCCAACCGTCGATGTCGATCATCGCCCGCTTGATGATGTCGGCCGCGGTGCCCTGCATCGGCGCGTTGATCGCCGCGCGCTCGGCGCCGGCGCGCAGGCCCTGGTTGGAGGCCTTGATGTTGTCCAGGTACAGGCGGCGGCCGAACACGGTCTCGACATAGCCCTTGTCGCGCGCGTCCTGGCGGGTGCGCTCCATGAAGTCGCGCACGCCCGGATAGCGGCTGAAGTACAGGGCGATGTAGTCCTGCGCTTCGCCGCGGCCGATGCCGAGCTGGCGCGCCAGCCCGAACGCGCTCATGCCGTACATCAGGCCGAAGTTGATCGCCTTGGCGGCGCGACGCTCGTTGCCGCTGACCTCGTCGAGCGACTTCTTGCCGAACACTTCCGCGGCGGTGGCGCGGTGCACGTCGGCGCCGGACTCGAACGCGCGCACCAGGCCTTCGTCCTGCGACAGGTGGGCCATGATCCGCAGCTCGATCTGCGAGTAGTCGCAGGCCACCAGCTTGCGCCCGGGCGGCGCGACGAACGCGCGGCGGATGCGGCGGCCGTCGTCGGTGCGGATCGGGATGTTCTGCAGGTTCGGATCGCTCGACGCCAGCCGCCCGGTGGCCGCTCCGGCCTGGTGGTAGCTGGTGTGCACGCGGCCGGTATGCGGGTTGACCATCTCCGGCAGCTTGTCGGTGTAGGTGCTGCGCAGCTTGGCCAGGCCGCGGTAGTCGAGGATCACCCGCGGCAGTTCGTGCTGGTCGGCGATCGCCTCCAGCGCTTCCTCGTTCGTGCTGGGCTGGCCGGTCGGCGTCTTCACCAGCACCGGCAGCTTGAGTTCGTCGAACAGCAGCGCCTGCAGCTGCTTGGGCGAATCCAGGTTGAAGGTGCGCCCGGCCAGTTCGGTGGCCTTGAGCTGCGCGTCGAGCATGCGCTTGCCGAGCTCCTGCGACTGCTTGCGCAGCTCGTCGCCGTCGATCATCACGCCGTTGGCCTCGACCCGCGCCAGCACCGGCACCAGCGGCATCTCGATCTCGCGGTAGACCTTCTCCAGCGCCGGCTCGGCCGCCAGCCGCGCGCCGAGCACGCGGTGCAGGCGCAAGGTCACGTCGGCGTCTTCGGCGGCGTATTTGGTCGCATCGTCGATGGCGACCTGCGAGAACGAAATCTGCTTGGCGCCCTTGCCGGCGACGTCGCTGTACTTGATCGTGTCGTAGCCCAGGTAGCGCTTGGCCAGCGAATCCATGTCGTGGCGGCTGGCGGTGGCGTTGTAGACGAAGCTCTCGAGCATGGTGTCGTCGACGTAGCCGGCGATCTCGACCCCGCAGCGGCGCAGCACGTGCAGGTCGTACTTGCCGTGCTGGCCGAGCTTGCGCCGGGCCGGGTCGGCGAACACCGGGCGCAGCGCCGCCAGCACCGCCTCGCGGTCGAGCTGGGCCGGCGCGCCGGGGTAATCGTGGCCGAGCGGGACATAGACCGCGCGCCCGGTTTCGCTGGCGAAGCTCAGGCCGACCAGGTTGGCCTGCATCGGGTCGAGCGAATCGGTTTCGCTGTCGAAGGCGAATTCTTCGACCGCCTGCAGCGAGGCCACCAGCGCGTCGAGCTGCGGCTGGGTCGTCACCGCCTCGTAGTCGCCCTTGGCCGCCAGCTCCGGGGCGGGCGCTTCGGCCGCGCCGCCGCTGCGGGCGTGGCCGGCCGCGGTGGCGCGCAGGCCGGCGCGGTCGCTGGCGATGTCGTTGGCGGTGGACGCGCCTTCCAGCTCGCGCAGCGCCTGCTTGAAGCCGTAACGCGCGTACAGGCCGCGCAGCGCGTCGGCGTCGCGCTCGCGCAGCGCCAGTTCGGCCGGGCCGCGTTCGAGTTCGACGTCGGTCTTGATCGTCGCCAGCTGGCGGTTCAACGGCAACCGCGGCAGCGCCGCGCGCAGGTTGTCGCCGATCTTGCCCTTGATCGCCGAAGCATGTTCGATCACCCCGTCGAGCGTGCCGTACTCGCCCAGCCACTTGGCCGCGGTCTTGGGGCCGCACTTCTCCACGCCGGGGATGTTGTCGACGCTATCGCCCATCAGCGACAGCAGGTCGATCACCTGATCGGCGCGCACGCCGAACTTGGCGATCACCGCCTCGTCCGAATCCATGCGGCTGCCGCTCATGGTGTTGACCAGGACGATGCCGGCCTGGTCCGGTGCGCCCGCGCGCACCAACTGGGCGAAGTCCTTGTCGCCGGTGGAAATGGTGACGTCGATGTTCTCGGCGTTGGCGCGCCGGGCCAGGGTGCCGATCACATCGTCCGCCTCGACGCCGTCGATGCGCAGGATCGGGATGCCCAGCGCCTCGACGATCTCGCACATCGGCAGCACCTGCGCGCGCAGGTCGTCGGGCATCGGCGGGCGGTTGGCCTTGTAGTTCGGGTCGAGATCGTCGCGGAAGGTCTTGCCGGGCGCGTCGACCACGAAGGCCACGTAGTCCGGCCGTTCGTTCAAGGTCGCGCGCAGCATGTTGACCACGCCGAACAGCGCGCCGGTGGGCTCGCCGGCGTCGTTGCTCAGCGGCGGCAGCGCGTGGAAGGCGCGGTAGAGGTAGCTGGAACCATCGATCAGGACGAGTCGTTTCATGGCGGGGATTCTACGCCCTGGCGTCTCGCCGGCGAGGACGCGGGCACGGGCGCGGACGCGGGCACGGATGCGCACGCTTAACGGCCGCGCGGCGTATCCTGTGGCCCTGCACCCCGGAGAACCGCCATGCGCGCCCCCCACGCCCCCCGAGCCGCCTTCGCCGCCGCGCTGCTGGCGCTGGTCCTGGCCGGTTGCGCCAGCACCGGCGGCGCCGCCAACGCCGCCGACCCCACCGCCGGACTCAGCAACGCCGAAGTGCGCACGCGCACGGTCGAGAACGGCGACACCATCGAGGAATACCGCGTCGCCGGCCAACTGCGCGTGGTCAAGGTGGTGCCCGCGCGCGGCCCGACCTATTACCTGGTCGACGAGAACGGCGACGGCCGGCTCGACGCGAGCAAGGGCGAAGGCACGGTGTCGCCGGTGTACTTCAAGTTGTTCAGCTGGTGAGGCGGGTGGAGCGAGAAGCGAGCGCGGAGAAGTGAGGAGTGAGCGAAGGCCGCTTTCGCTCACTCCTCACTCCTCTCCGCTCGCTCCTGCCCCCATGACCACGATCCGCACCCTCACCGGCGACACCGACCTGCGCGCGGTCTGGCCGCTGGTTGCGCAACTGCGCCCCGAGTTCGACGAAGACCGCTTCGTCGCCCAGATGCACCGCCAGATCGCCCAGGGTTGCCGCGCCACGGTGGTCTTCGACGACGACGGCGCGCCGCGTGCGTTCGCTTGCTGGCGGGTCATGGAGATGCTCGCGGTCGGGCTGCACGTGTACGTGGACGACCTGATCGTCGACCAGTCCGTGCGCAGCCGCGGCTACGGCAAGACGATGCTGGATTGGCTCAAGGCCGAGGCCAAGCGCCTGGGCTGCGCGCGGCTGCAGCTGGATTCGGGCACGCAGCGGCAGGACGCGCACGCGTTCTATCTGCGCGAGCGGCTGCGGATCGAGGCGTTCCACTTCGGGGTCAAGCTGGATTGAGGTTGGCGAGCCGGGCGATGCCGAAGGCTGTGGATCCCGGCGTTCGCGCGGATGACGGCTTGGCAGATTCGCGGCAAAGCCAGCGGCGACGACCCCACCTGTCGTCGTGCCCGCGAACGTGGGCATCCAGCGCTTCATCGATGCATGACGCTGAAGTCTCCGGATTCCCGCATTCGCGCGGATGACGGGTTGAGCGGACGCGACGAGACCCACCCGACGTCGTACCCGCGACGCCCGCAGCCCCGCACCGGTGGCGTCGCGTCGCGCTGCCGCGTCGTCGCCGTCGCGCCGCTTTGCCGATCGAGGCCGTCCGGCACGCGCGTTCTGGCGGCGGGCCTGCTAGGGTGGCCCGTGCCCACAGGGGGCGACTACAGCAGGGACGGAGTCGATGCCACGCATGCCCGGTTTGCGCGCTGTCTGCGTTCGCGGTTTGGTCCTGGCGTTGCTCGCGCTGCTCGCCGCCTGCGGCGAACCGGCGGCCAACGTCGCCCAGCCCAAGGCTTACGACCGCCTCGGCGTGCAGGTGCAGATTCCGGGCAACTGGAAGCTCGCCGACGATCAGCGCCTGGGCGGCGTGCACTACCTCACCGTGGAAAGCCCGGGCTCGGCGGTGTTCATCGCCATGGTCCAGTCCGACCGCAACCGCGAACTGGAAGAGTTCGCCCGCAGCTTCTCGGCCGAAGCCGACAAGCAGATGCCCGGCGCGCTGGAGCGGCAGAGCCGCTTCGATCTGTCGGCCTTCGCCGACGGCACCATCCGCGAGCACTACACGGTGAGCCTGGGCGGGGTGAAAGTCCCGCACCTGCGCGAGTACCACAAGATCACCGGCGCGCGCCGCAGCGCGTTCCTGGTCACCCAGAGCGCCGATGAAGACCTGGCCCAGGCCAAGCCCGGCTTCGACCTGATCCTGAAGTCGTTCAAGTTCAACGAGGCCACGGGCGGGTGAAGGCGGAGGAGTGAGCGGAGAGGAGTGAGGAGTGAGCGATAGCGCAGCAACCGCTTTTTCTCACTCCTCACTCCTCTGCGCTCACTCCTCGCTCCTCAGCCTTCGCAGCGCGCGCGCAGGCCCAGCGTCCGCGCGATGTCGCGCCAGTCGAACGCGCCCACCGCCTGATCGTCGTGCACGGCGTAGAACGCGCCGTCGGGGAAGCGCACCGAGCCGGTCTGCTGCAGCCACACGCCGTCGGTGTTGCCGACGCTGCGGCCGGCGAAGGCGCCCAGGTGGCGCAGGCTGGCGCGGTCGAACACGTGGAACGCGCTGCGGTCCTTGTACTGGTCGGTGGCGATCCAGTAGCCGCTGCCGTCGGCGCATTGCCACAGGGCGATGCCTTCGGCCTGGGCCTTGAACAGGCCCTGGCCGATGGTGCGGCCGCGGTAGCGCCCGTCGAGGCCGTATTCGCGCAACGCGGTGCCGGTGGCGAGGTCTTCCTCGGCGATCAGCAGGCGGTCGTGGGCGGGATCGCCCCACACCGATTCGGGGACGCGGATCGCGCCTTCGGCGCTGGTGTCGCCGAACGCGCCGAGGTGGCGCACCCGCGGCGCGCCGGCGCCGAGCGCGAGTTCGTAGCGCTGCAGGCGCCGGCCGAGTTGCTCCAGCGGCGGCGCGATCGCGTCGCCGTTGCCGTCCTCGCCGGCCATGTAGGCGTCGGTGACGATGGCTTCGAGCGTGCCCGGCGCGCGCTGCCGCACCCACAGGCCGTACGGCTGCTGGAGTTCGCCCTCGCCGAAGGTGGCCAGCGGGCGCAGCCGCGGCGTGCGCTTGTCGGCCACGCCCGGCTGCGCGCTGCGCGCCGGCGGCAGCGACAGCTGCAACACCTGCACGCGATGGTTGTCGCGCTCGACCACGAACGCCAGGTCGCCGAACACGGCGATGCCGTTGGGCCGGCGGAACTGGCCCGGCCCGGCGCCGGCGCGGCCGTACTGGCCGACGCGGTCGCCGTTGTCGCCGTCGTAGATCGCCAGGCCGTCGCCTTGCTTGGCCGTGGCCAACAACCACAGGCGGCCGTTGGGCGCGCGCCAGACCGCCGGCGAATCGATGTTGTCCTCGGGCGTGGACGCGGTCAGGAACGCTTCGGCGACCACGCGATGATCGATGCCGGACCGGGCCAGCAACGGGTCGCCGGCCTCGGCTGCGCGCCGGTCGGGTTCGTTGTCGCCGGGCCGCGCGTCCGCGGCGATCGCCGGCGCCGCACCGGCGGCGTCGCCCGCGGCCCGGGGCGTGGCGCAACTGACCAGCGCGGCCACGGCAACGGCCGCCGCGAGGCCGGCGGCGAGGACGGAAAATTTCGGCATGCGCGACACCCGGATGGCTTGGACGACGTAAACGATCCCCTGCCGCTGTTATAGAACCGTCACGTGCCGCTTTGATGACAAGCGCGGCGACGCGGCCGCAGCGGCGACGGCAGCGCCCGTTCGTCGCTTGCGCGCCGGCGCGGTCATCGTCCTGCCATCGCCCGGACTTACAACGCTCGCCAACTTTCGCCCGGCGAGCTTTCGATGCGCAGCATGCAGTCCATCCCGTTCCGTCGCCGCCACGCGCTGTGCGCCGCGCTGCTGGCCGCCTGCGGCGCGCCCGCCGTCGCCGCCGAAGTCGAGCCCGGCAACGAACGCCGCGCGACCGAACTCGACCGCGTCACCGTCACCGGCGACATCGCCTATCGCGACCGCAGCGACGCCACCGCGCCGACGCTGAGCTACGGCCTGGACTACTTCCAGCGCTTCGAGCCGCTGACCGTCGGCGACATGCTCAAGCGCGTGCCCAGCGTCGGCTTCGTCTCCGACGTGCTCGAATACGACGGCGCGCGCCTGCGCGGCCTGGACCCGGGCTACACCCAGATCCTGATCAACGGCAAGAAGGTGCCAGGCGCCGGCGGCGACCGTTCGTTCTACGTCGACCGCATCCCGGCCGAACTGGTCGAGCGCATCGAAATCGTGCGCAGTCCCAGCGCCAACCGCTCCGGCGACGCGGTCGCCGGAGCGCTCAACATCGTCCTGCGCGACGCCTACGAATTCGACGGCGGCTACCTGCGCGCCGGCGCCATGCATTTCGACGACGGCAAGACCAAGCCGGTGCTCGGCGCGGTCGGCAGCGGCGAATTCGCCGGCGGGCGCGTGCTCGGCGGCATCAACGTGCAGGGCCGGCACAACCCCAAGCGCAAGCGCAGCGACCGCTTCGAATCCTTGGGCGGCGACTTCGTCGACCGCGAAGACCAGAGCGACGTGCGCGACGGCACCGACACCTCCGGCAACCTGTCCTACGTGCGCGAGATCGGCAGCGGCCGGCTGAGCCTGGACGGTTTCTACGTGCGCACCGACCGCAGCGAAACCGAGCATTCGCGCGAGTACGACCATCCCTCCAGCCGTTCGCGCGACCGCCTGCTGTCGGTCAACGACCAGAAGGTCGACATCGACCAGAAGAATCTCGTGCTCGGCGCGTCCTACGCCTTCGACATGGCCGGCGGCCGCAGCGAGATCGACCTGGGCTACGCCCGCTTCGACGACGACCGCTTCGACACCGAGCAGGAAACCGGCTACGACAACGAAGATTCGCCGCCCTCGTTCGACGGCCTCGAAGGCACGCGCATCCTGACCGATGCGCGCGACCGCGAACTCAGCCTCAAGCTCGCGCACCAGCGCGAGTTCGGCGCGGCCAGGTTGGAGTTCGGCGTCGACGGGGCGGACAAGCGCCGCGACAGCTCGCTGCGCACCAGCGAGGTGAAAGCGAAGAAGGAAGGCCAGCCGCTGCCGCCGTACGCCGAGTTCGACCATCAGCGCAGCCGCATCCAGGAACGCCGCGCCGACCCGTACGCGATGCTGTCGGGCAAGCGCGACCGGCTGGATTGGGAAGCCGGCCTGCGCTACGAGACCACCCGCGCGCGGATCGACCTGCGCAGCGAAGAAGGCGCGCCGCTACAGCGCCAGGACAAGGACTACAGTCTGCTGCTGCCTTCGGCGCACCTGCGTTTCGACCTGACCGGACAGGACCGCATCAGCGCCTCGCTCGCGCGCACCCTGCGCCGCCCGGATTTCGACAAGCTGCTGCCGCTGACGCTGGAAGAGGAATACGGCGACAACGACTTCGTCGGCAATCCGCAGTTGCGGCCGGAAACCGCGTGGGGCCTGGACTTGGGCTACGAACGCCGGCTCGGCCAGCGCGGCGTGGTCGGCTTCAACCTGTTCTACCGCAAGGTGCGCGACCTGATCGAAGTGACCGGCACCGGCCGTCCCAGCGCCAAGGCGCTGGAGGACCACGAGGAAGCGGTCGAGGCGTTCCTCGACGAACACCCCGGCGCCGGCCCGGGCGCGCCGGGGTATCCGGCGTTGGATCCGGACAGCTTCGTGTTCACCGCCGCCAACGTCGGCGACGGGCGCGCATGGGGCGCGGAGTTCGACTTGTCGACGCCGCTGACCGCGCTGGGGCTGGAGCACACCGGCGTGTTCCTCAATTACTCCTGGCTCGACAGCGAAGTCGAGGACGGATTCGGCAAGCGCCGCTTCAACAACCAGCCGCGCTTCGTGCTCAACGTCGGCTTCATCCAGGATTTGCCCGAGTGGGGCGTGTCGTTCGGCGCCAGCTACCGGCGCCAGGGCGGCGCGTATTCGCGCGTGCTCGGCGAGGAAGTCTCGACCGACTACGGCGCCGACCTGGAGGCATTCGTGGAGAAGCGCTTCGGTTCGCGGATCGCGGTGCGGCTGACCGGCTCGAACCTGCTGGACGCGTCGAAGGACGAAGCGTTCCATAAGTTCGACACCTTCGGCGATCAGCTCGGGCGCGATTACGACGAGTACGAGCGCGAGAGCGAGAAGGCGGGGCCGGTGTACCAGTTGACGGTACGGTACGCGTTCTAGCGGTTATGGCTTCAGCGCCGGTGCGCTTGGCTCGGGCCGCTGGAGATCGGCTGCGTCGGATCGGAGAGCGTCGGGCCTGAAGGCCCTCCCACAAGAGCGTGAGCTCCCACATGCGGCGGACTGTTGTGGGAGGGGCTTCAGCCCCGATGCCGTTCGCTCAGGTCGCAGCGGACCAGCCTCATCGGATCGAAAAGCATCGGGCCTGAAGACCCTCCCACAAGAGCGGGGAACTCCCGCATGCGGCGCGCTGTTGTGGGAGGGGCTTCAGCCCCGACGCTGTTCGCTCAGATTGCCGGAGAGATCGGCTTCGTTGGATCGAAAAGCATCGGGCCTGAAGGCCCTCCCGCTGCAGGCCGAGGCCTTAGGTGCAGATGCAAGCCGAAGCCTCGGGTGCGAACCGAGGCTTCAGGCGGGCTGCAGGTTCGCGTACGCCAGCACCAGCCATTTGCTGCCGACGTCGTCGAAGTTGACCTGCACCCGCGCATGCGCACCGTCGCCTTCGTAGTCGGTCACGGTGCCGACGCCGAAGGTGCCGTGACGCACCTGGGCGCCGAGCTTGATCGGCGATTCGTCGATGCGCGCGTGGCCCATGTCGCGGCGCGGCGCGGCGCGGTACATCGGCCGCGAGACCTGCACCTTCGGCCGCACTTCGTTGAGCAGCGGCGCGGGAATCTCGCGCAGGAAACGCGAGGGCACGCCGTACATGTCCGCGCCGTGGATGCGCCGGGTCTCGGCGTAGCTCAGCACCAGCTTGTCGCGCGCGCGGGTGATGCCGACGTAGGCCAGCCGCCGCTCTTCTTCCAGGCGCCCGGATTCCTCGGTCGAACGACCGCTCGGGAACAAGCCCTCTTCCAGCCCGCCGAGGAACACCAGCGGGAACTCCAGGCCCTTGGCGCTGTGCAAAGTCATCAGCTGCACGCCGTCCTCGCCGGCCTGGGCCTGGCCCTCGCCGGCCTCCAGCGCGGCGTAGCTGAGGAACGCGATCAGCTCGGGCATTTCGGCGTTCTCGTCCTCGTCGCTGCGGGCGAAGCGCGAGGCCACCGAGACCAGTTCGTCGAGGTTGTCGGTACGCGAATCGAGCTGGCCGCGCGATTCGTTGGCGTAGTGCTCGCGCAGGCCCGAGCGCTGCAGCACGTGGTCGATCTTCTCCGGCAGCGGCATCTGCGCGACGTCGCTGTCCAGGGTGTCGATCATCAGCGCGAAGCCGGCCAGCGCGTTGCGCGCGCGCGCTGCCAGCACGCTCTCGCCGGCGACCCGGCGCGCGGCCTCCCACAGCGCCACCGCGTCGCCGCGAGCGCGCTTGCGCACCTCGTCGAGGGTGCGCTCGCCGATGCCGCGCGTGGGCGTGTTGACCGCGCGCTCGAACGCGGCGTCGTCGGCTCGGTTGGCGATCAGGCGCAGGTAGGCCAGGGTGTCCTTGATTTCGGCGCGTTCGAAGAAGCGCTGGCCGCCGTAGACGCGGTAAGGCACCTGTTCCGACAGCAGCGCCTCTTCGAACGCGCGCGACTGGGCGTTGCTGCGGTAGAGCACGGCCACATCGCCGTAGCTGCCGCCGTCGCGCACCCACTGGCGCATGCGCTCGACCACGAAGCGCGCCTCGTCCATCTCGTTGTAGGCCGCGTACAGGTCGATCGCCTCGCCGTGGCCGGTGTCGGTCCACAGCTTCTTGCCGAGGCGGTCGGGGTTGTGGGCGATGACCGCGTTGGCCGCGTCGAGGATGTTCGCGCTGGAGCGGTAGTTCTGCTCCAGGCGGATGGTCTGGGCGCCGGGGAAGTCGCGCAGGAAGCGCTGCACGTTCTCGACCTTGGCCCCGCGCCAGCCGTAGATGGCCTGATCGTCGTCGCCGACCACGAACACGTGGCCGGAATCGCCGGCAAGCACGCGCACGAAGGCGTACTGGATCGCGTTGGTGTCCTGGAACTCGTCGACCAAAATCTCGCGGAAGCGCGTCCGGTAATGCGCCAGCAGCGCGGCGTTGTCGCGCAGCAGCTCGTGCGCGCGCAGCAGCAGCTCGGCGAAATCGACCAGCCCGGCGCGCTCGCAGCGCTCCTGGTAGGCCTCGTAGCAGCGCAGCATCGCTTCCTGCCACTCGTCGCCGCCGGGCTGGATGTTGCGCGGGCGCCGGCCTTCGTCCTTCTGCGCGTTGATCCACCAGGCGATCTGGCGCGGCGGGAAGCGGGTGTCGTCGAGCTCCAGCGCCTGCACCACGCGCTTGACCAGGCGCAGCTGGTCGTCGCTGTCGAGCACCTGGAAGCCTTCGGGCAGCTTGGCCTCCTGCCAGTGCAGGCGCAGCAGGCGGTGGGCCAGGCCGTGGAAGGTGCCGATCCACATGCCGCGCGCGCCGCGCGCCAGCTGCGCGTCGACGCGCGCGCGCATCTCTCCGGCGGCTTTGTTCGTAAAGGTCACCGCGAGGATGCCGTGGGTCGGCACCCCGATCACCTCGTTGAGCCAGGCGATGCGGTGGGTCAGCACGCGGGTCTTGCCGCTGCCGGCGCCGGCGAGGACCAGATAATGCCCCGGCGGCGCCGAAACGGCTTCGCGCTGGGCCGGGTTGAGAGCGTCGAGCAGATGCGATACGTCCATGCGGCTATTGTAGCGGTCCGGGCGCGGGAACCCTCCCGCGCGGCGAGGTGGCGATGCGCTGGCGTGCGCGGATGAACGTGTCGATGAACCGGTCGCTCGCCGCCGCGGCGTTGCTCGCGCTGGCGGTCGCAGCGCTGGCGCCCTCGCCCGCACCGGCGCAACCAGTCGCAACGCAGGCCGCCGCCGCGCCGAGCGAACGCGTGCTGCGCGTGGGCGAGCGTCGCCTGCGGGTAATCGTCGAAAACCCGCCCAGCCGCGCGCGCGCCGAAGAGCTGCAGCGATGGCTGGCCGAATGCGCGCGCGCCCAGCTGACCGCGTTCGGCGCCTTCCCGTTGCGCGAGGCGACGGTGCGCATCCGCCTGGTGCCGCGCCGCGGCCGCGATCCCAGCCCGGTGCCGTGGGGCCAGACCCAGCGCGAGGACGGCGTGTCGGTGCTGCTGTACGTGCGCGAAGACGCGAGCGGCGACGAGCTGCGCGCGGACTGGACCGCGGTGCACGAACTGGCGCACCTGTTCCATCCCTTCCTCGGCGACGACGGCCGCTGGCTGGCCGAAGGCCTGGCGAGCTACTACCAGAACGTGCTGCGCGCGCGCGCCGGCCTGCTCGACGGCGAGGAGGCCTGGCGGCGCCTGGACGCGGGCTTCCGCCGCGGCCGCGCGGCCGGCGGCGATGCGCGCATGGACGAAATCGGCTGGAGCCGCGCCAGCACCATGCGCATCTACTGGGCCGGCGCGGCGTTCTGGCTGGACGCGGACCTGAGCCTGCGGCGCGAGCGCGGACGCAGTCTGGACGAGGTGCTGGCGGCGTACTCGCGCTGTTGCCTGCGCGAGGACAGCCGCAGCGCGCCGCAAGCCTTCATCGCCGCGCTCGACCGCGCCGGCGGCGGCGGGACGCTGGCGCGCGTGTACGCGCGGCATGCGGCGATGACCGGGTTTCCGTCGCTGGACGACGACTATGCGGCGCTCGGGATCGACGCCGGGGGCGAGGCGCTGCGGTTTTCGCAGGAGCCCGCGGCGGTGCGCTTGCGCGCGGCGATCATGGGGCCGCGGGCGGCGGTGGCGGTGCGGTCTTCGGCCGATGGCGACGGCGAATAGGCGGGGTTCGTCGTTGTCGCTTTGGCTCGGTCGCGGCTCGCGCCGCTCCTACAGTCTGGGACGAAACCGGACGCCGCCCCTGTAGGAGCGGCGCGAGCCGCGACCGCGAGACCGCGCCCGCGACGAAAGCCGCATCGCGAACCGGCGACGCCGGCCCGCGATGCAGGCGGGCCTCAATGCCCGTTCTTGGCCGCCTTGATCCCGGCGCTCATCAGCTTGTCGGTCCAGGCGATACCGACCGCCGACACGATGAACAGCAAGTGGATCAGCGCCTGCCACATCACCCCTTGCTCGGTGATGTCGGTGCAGCGCATCGCCTTGTCGAGGGTGCCGTTGGCGGTCATCGCCGCGACCGCGCGCGCCATCTCGTAGGCCTCCGGCGTGCCGCACAGCGGCAACCCGAGGCTGCCGGCGCCGATGAAGGTCTTCAGCAGGTGGATCGAGGAGATGCCGATGATCGCCATCGCCAGCTTGACCTTGAGCACGCTGGCGTTGACGTGGCTCAGCCACTCGGGCTGGTCGGGATGGCCTTCCAGGCGCAGGCGCGAGACGAAGGTCTCGTAGCCGCCGACGATCACCATCACCAGCAGGTTGGAGATCATCACCACGTCGATCAGGCCGAGCACGATCAGCATGATCGCCTGCTCGGTGAGGTTGGCCGCGTCGGTGATCAGGTGGATCAGTTCGCGCACGAACTGGAACACGTACACGCCCTGGGCCACGATCAGGCCCAGATAGAGCGGCAGCTGCAGCCAGCGCGAGCTGAAGATCAGGGCCGGCAGGGGATTGAGTCGGTTGATCTTGGGGTCGGTCATGCGGATCGATTGCGGTAGTAAAGGGAGCGGTTCCCGCGTAGCGGGGGGCCAAGAGTAGCCGGGCGACGGCGTCATCGCCATGGCAACGGCCGTCGCATTCAGGCGCGGCACGCGTCGCATGCGCGCTGGCACGCGCCTTTCCAGGCCCGCAACGGCCGCTCGCGCGGGGCCGCGCTTACACTGCCGGCTGCCGCGAAACCCGGTTTTCGCACGCCCGTCCACTCAGCGGAGTCCGTCCCCCATGATCGACCTGCACTACTGGCCCACCCCGAACGGCCACAAGATCACCCTGTTCCTGGAAGAAGCCGCCGACGCCGGCCGCCCCCAGGCCTATCGCATCGAGCCGGTCAACATCGGCGCCGGCGACCAGTTCAAGCCCGAATTCCTGGCCATTTCGCCCAACAACCGCATGCCGGCGATCGTCGACCATGCGCCGGCGGACGGCGGCGCGCCGATCAGCGTGTTCGAGTCCGGCGCGATCTTGCGGTATCTGGCGGAAAAGACCGGGCTGTTCGCGCCCGCCGACCTGCGCGGCCGGGTCGAGGTCGATGAATGGCTGTTCTGGCAGGTCGGCGGCTACGGCCCGATGCTGGGCCAGAACCACCACTTCAACCGCTACGCGCCGGAGAAGGTGCCCTACGCCATCGACCGCTACCAGCGCGAGACCGAACGCCTGTACGGCGTGCTCGACAAGCGCCTGGCCGGGCGCGAATTCGTCGCCGGCGAGGCCCTAAGCATCGCCGATTTCGCCTGCTATCCCTGGGCCCGCGAGCACGACTGGCACCACGTCGACCTGGCCCGCTACCCCGCGGTGCAGCGCTGGCACGACGCGCTTTCCGCACGCCCGGCCTTCCAGCGCGCCTACGAAATGGGCAAGGTATACCGCGCCGACAAGGCCATGACCGACGAGATGCGCAAGCACCTGTTCGGTACGCCGGGGTCGTCGGCGCCCCATCCGCAGTAACGCCAGCCGCCCCGCTGCCGGCCCCGCGCCGGCGGCGTTCGCCACGGACCGCCCAATTCGATGAACACACCCCGCCGCTTCGCTGCCTGCCTGCTCGCCATGTCGCTGACCGCCGCCACGCCCGCCCTCGCCGCTCCGCCCGCCGCCGCGCCGGCCGACGGCCGCCTGACCCTGGAAGCGCTGACCGGCGACGCGCCGTTGTCGGGGCCGAGCCTGCTCAAGCCCAAGGTGGCGCCGGACGGCAGCAAGGTGAGCTTCCTGCGCGGCAAGCCGCGCGACCGCAACCGCCTGGACCTGTGGGCCTACGACATCGCCAGCGGCAAGACCGCGCTGCTGGTGGATTCCGACGACGTGCTGCCCGGCGCGGAAGTGCTCAGCGACGCGGAGAAGGCGCGGCGCGAGCGCCAGCGCATCGCCGCGCTGTCGGGCATCGTCGATTACCAGTGGTCGCCCGACGGCAAGCGCCTGCTGTTCCCGCTCGGCGGCGAGCTGTACCTGTACGACCTGACCAAGACCGGCAAGGCCGCGGTGCGCCGGCTCACCCACGGCGAAGGCTTCGCCACCGATCCCAAGCTTTCGCCCAAGGGCGGCTACGTCAGCTTCGTGCGCGACCGCAATCTGTGGGTGATCGACCTGGCCGACGGCAAGGCGACCCAGCTCACCGCCGACGGCAGCGACACCATCGGCAACGGCGTCGCCGAGTTCGTCGCCGACGAGGAAATGGACCGCCACACCGGCTATTGGTGGGCGCCGGACGATTCGGCCATCGCCTACGCCCGCATCGACGAATCGCCGGTGCCGGTGCAGAAGCGCTACGAGGTCTATCCCGACCGCACCGACGTGGTCGAGCAGCGCTATCCGGCGGCGGGCGACCACAACGTGCGCGTGCAGCTGCGGGTGGCGTCGATCGGCGCCGGCCGCGGCGCGCCGCGCGAGATCGACCTGGGCAAGGAGCAGGACATCTACCTCGCCCGCGTCGACTGGCGCGACGCCGGACGCCTGACCTTCCAGCGCCAGTCGCGCGACCAGCACACGCTCGAACTGATCGAGACCGACCTGGCCAGCGGCCGGCAGCGCACGCTGCAGACCGAGACCAGCAAGACCTGGGTGCCGCTGCACGACGACCTGCGCTTCCTCGCCGACGGCCGCATCCTGTGGAACAGCGAGCGCAGCGGCTACGAACATCTCTACCTGCTGTCGGAAGACGGCGCCAAGGCGACCGCGCTGACCTCCGGCGACTGGCCGGTGGACAGCGTGCTCGCGGTCGACGAAGCCGCCGGCCAGGTGTATTTCGCCGCCGGCAAGGACCGCCCGACCGACGCCCAGATCTATCGCGTGCCGCTGGCCGGCGGCGCGATCGAGCGCCTGTCCAAGGACGACGGCATCCACGCCGCCAGCTTCGCCAAGAACGCCAGCGTCTACGTCGACAGCTGGTCGAACCCGACCACGCCGCCGCAGCTGGAGCTGATGCGCAACGACGGCAGCCGCATCGCCGCGCTGATCGCCAACGACCTGAGCGATCCCAAGCATCCCTACGCGCCCTACCTCAAGGCGCAGCGGCCGCTGGAGTTCGGCACGCTCAAGGCCGCCGACGGCAAGACCGAACTGCACTACAGCCTGATCAAGCCGACCGGCTTCGATCCGGCCAAACGCTATCCGGTGGTGGTCTACGTGTACGGCGGCCCGGCGGCGCAGTCGGTCAAGCGCGTCTGGGCGCCGGACTTCAACCAGTACCTGGCCCAGCAAGGCTTCGTGGTGTTCTCGCTCGACAACCGCGGCACCCCGCGCCGCGGCGCGGCGTTCGGCGGCGCGCTGTACCGCAAGCAGGGCACGGTCGAAATCGCCGACCAGCTCGAAGGTGTGAAGTGGCTGAAGTCGCAGCCGTGGGTGGACGGCGCCAAGATCGGCGTCTACGGCTGGTCCAACGGCGGCTACATGACCCTGATGATGCTGGCCAAGGCCAGCGACCAGTACGCCTGCGGCGCCGCCGGCGCGCCGGTCACCGACTGGGGCCTGTACGACAGCCACTACACCGAACGCTACATGGGCCTGCCCAAGAGCAACCCCGACGGCTACCGCGAAGGCCGCGTGCTCGAACACCTGGACGGGCTGACCTCGCGCCTGCTGCTGATCCACGGCATGGCCGACGACAACGTGCTGTTCACCAACTCCACCGTGCTGATGAGCGCGCTGCAGCAGCGCGGCCGCCCGTTCGAGCTGATGACCTACCCCGGCGCCAAGCACGGCCTGCGCGGGCGCGACAACCTGCACCGGCTGCGCCTGACCGAGGATTTCTTCGAGCGCTGCCTCAAGCGCTGAGCGCCCTGCCCCGCCACCGACCGACGACAAGGAACGCGACGCGATGGAAACCGAATACCGCAAACCCTGGGTGCAGCGGCATTGGGTGTTGATGCTGGTGCTGAGCTTCGTGGTGATGATGGCGCTGTCGCTGGCCATCGGCCTGGGCTCGCTCTACGCGTTGATGTCTTCGGTCAAGGACACCGCGCCCTATCGCGAGGCGATGGCGCGGGTGCGCGGCGACGCCGGCATGGTCCAGGCCCTGGGCGAGCCGATCCAGACCAAGTGGATCCCGCTGGGCGTGGTCGAGCAGCGCGAGCAGGGCCGGGCCGCGTTCGTGGTGTTCCTGCGCGGCCCGCGCGGCGAAGGCAGCGTCGACGTGCAGGGCGGCTTCGAAAGCGGCACCTGGCATTACCAGCGCCTGCAGGGCGAAGCCTTCGGCCCGCCGCGCGAGCGCTTCGACCTGCGCAGCGCCGCCGACCACTGAGCCGCGCGGCGCCGGCCCCGGGGCCGCGCGCATGACCTTCGGCGCTTGGCCGCGCGCGGCCGCCGGCCGATGCTGGCCAACGCAGCGCGTCAGCCGCCGCTTTTCCTTTCCGCACTTCCGACAAGGGTCGCCGCCATGAAACCGCTCGTTCTCGCTATCGCCCTGGCGCTGTGCGCCCCCGCCCTCGCCGCCGCGGCGGACGCCGCACCCGCCGCGGCCCAGGCCGCCAAGCCGGTTCCGGCCTGGGTCAACCAAAGCAACGAGTACACCCAGATCCTGATCAAGGCCCAGGCCGATTTCTCGCCCGAGGGCTTCTCCTTCTTCGGCATCCCGGGCTACGACGACAAGGTCAGCGACCTGCGTCCGGGCGTGACCGAGCGCTACCGCGCGGCGATGGGCAAGGCGCGCGCGCAGTTGCAGGAGAAGCTCGAACTCGAGCGCGATCCCAACGTGCGCCAGGACCTACAGATCCTGCTCGGCGCGATCGACCAGAGCGTGCAAGGCAGCGAACTCAACGAGAAGCTGATGCTGCCGTGGTTCGACGCGCCGCAGACGGTGTTCTCGGGCATGAACGCGCTGCTGTCCGACCAGACCCCGCCGGCGCGCCGGGCCAAGGCGTTGGCGCGCCTGCAGGCCTACGTCGGCCAGGCGCCGGGCAGCCAGCCGCTGACCGCGCTGGCGCGCCAGCGCTACGAGGAGCGGCTGAGCAATCCGGCGCTGTTGCAGCCGACCAAGCTCGAGGTCGAGCAGGCGCTGGCCAACGTCGAGACCTACGCCGCCGGCATCCGCAAGCTGTTCGTCAAGTACAAGATCTCCGGTGCCGACAAGGCGCTCGCGGCGATGGAAACGCAGCTGCGCGAATACGGCCAATGGACCCGCGAGCAGGTGCTGCCGAAGGCGCGCGCCGACGCGCGCCTGCCGGCGGAGCTGTACGCGTTCCAGCTCAAGCAGTTCGGCATCGACGTCGATCCGCAGCTGCTGATGCAGCGCGCCCAGGTCGAGTTCATGGAGACGCGCGCGGCGATGCGCCAGCTGGCGCCGCTGGTGGCCCAGGCCAAGGGCCTGAAGGTCGCCGATCCGCACGACTACGTCGCGGTGATCCGCGCGCTCAAGGCCGACACCATCCCCAACGACCAGCTCGAAGGCCGCTACCGCAAGGTCATCGACGCGATCGACCCGATCATCCGCAAGGAGAAGATCGTCGACGTGCCGCAGCGGCCGATGGTGATGCGCCTGGGCAGCGAGGCCGAATCGGCGGCGCAGCCGGCGCCGCACTTCCTGCCGGCGCCGCTGGTCGGCAACACCGGCCAGCAGGGCCAGTTCGTGCTGCCGGTGGCGGTGCCCAGCGCCGGCGGCAAGGCGTTGCACTACGACGACTTCAACTACGAATCGGCGGCGTGGACGCTGTCGGCGCACGAGGGCCGGCCGGGCCACGAACTGCAGTTCACCGCGATGGTCGAGCGCGGCATCTCGCTGGCGCGCACGATGTTCGCCTTCAACTCGGTCAACGTCGAAGGCTGGGCGCTGTACGCCGAAGCCGAGATGGTGCCGTACGAGCCGCTGGACGGGCAGCTGATCGCGCTGCAGTTCCGCCTGCTGCGCGCGGCGCGCGCGATCCTCGACCCGATGCTCAACCTCGGCCTGACCGACCGCGCCAGCGCGGCCAAGATCCTCGGCGAACAGGTCGGTTTTTCCGAAGCGATGACCAAGCAGGAGCTGGACCGCTACATGTTCAACGCGCCGGGCCAGGCCGGCAGCTACTTCTACGGTTACAGCCGCATCCTGGAACTGCGCATGCAGACCGAGCTGGCGCTGGGCGACAAGTTCGACCGCCTGGGCTTCAACAACTTCCTGCTCGACCAGGGCCTGCTGCCGCCGTCGCTGCTGGCCAAGGCGGTGCAGGAGGACTACGTGCCGCAGCGCAAGGGCAAGTGACGCGCGCGGCTTCGGCCGCGGGATGAACGAAGGCCGCGGCCATTGCCGCGGCCTTTTTCGTTGCCGGTTTGCCGCGCCGTGCGGCGTCTCTTGTCGCGAAACCGCGTTCCGACGAAATCCGGAACCCACAATGTGTTGCTGTTGTTGCGGTTGCCTTTGCTCGCCGCCCAATCCGATGCGAATTTCTCGTAGCCCCGAAGGGCGCGCGCATGGATGCGCGCGTGCGCCATGGGGCAGGATGCCCCTTATGGCGCAGCCCCGCGCCGGGTGCTGGACCTAGTGGCTTTTGACTTAAAACAAGCGTTTTTCTTTGGCTGGCGGAGTCAATGTCCAAGTGCATCACCCTGCGCCCGCGGGTTTTTGAGTTCCTCATAGAGCACCTCGACGGGCGAGCGCCTGCCCAGGCTACGACGGGGGCGGTTGTTCATTTCCCACGCCACCTCTTTGAGGCGCTGCGCAGAATGCACCGACAGATCGGTGCCCTTGGGAAAGTATTGCCGCAACAAGCCGTTGGTGTTTTCGCAGGTTCCGCGTTGCCACGGGCTATGGGGGTCGGCGAAGTAGATCGCTAAACCAGTGCGTTCGCTCAACTGCCGATGCGATGCCATTTCCTTGCCCTGGTCGTAGGTCAAGGTCTTCTTCAAACTTTCCGGCACACCTTCGAACGCCGAGCTGAAGGCCTCCAGCACCGTGTGCGCGGTCGCGTCGGCGAGCTTGACCAGCTTGACGTACAAGGTGCGGCGGCAGACCAATACCCCAATCGCCGAGCGATTGTGCGCGCCCACGATCAGGTCGCCCTCCCAATGCCCCGGCATCAGGCGCTCATGCGCGGCCGGCGGCCGCAGGCGGATGTTGGGTAGATCCGGCAGATGGCCGCGGGCGTCGCTTCCCTGGCGCGTGCGGCGGCCGGATTTGCGCCCTTGCCGCAGCAGACGGGTCACCTGGCGGCGCAATTCGCCGCGCGGCATCGCATAAATCGCGGTATAGATCGTTTCGTGCGACACGCGCAGCCAGGGCCGGTCCGGGTACAGATCCCGCAGTTTGTCGGCAATCTGTTGCGGCGACCAGCACCGTTCCAGCCAATAGCGCACGCGTCGCCACAGCACGGTGTCGCGTCGCAGCTTGCGGCGCACCCGCGCCCGTCGCCGCAGTCGCTGGGCCCGCCGGCCCGCCCGAGTCGCATCGTAGCCAGGATCGAAACGGGGGCGTCCGCGCAGCGGCGGCCCCGAATGGGACCGAAACCCATTACGGCGCAACTCGCGAGCGATGGTGCTTTGCGCACGACCCAACGTCTGCGCGATTTGCCGTCCGCTCGCCCCTTGGGCGATCAAGACCATGATGGCCCCGCGCTCTTCTGCGCTCAGATGCGAATACTGCTGACCCATTCACAGTGCCTCACTGAGGTGATGCACTTGAGGTTAGAGACCAGCGCTACTTTCTTTTGTCGCGCTGACAAAAGAAAGTAGCTCGACCGCTTGCGGGCGAAAGCTCTTGATGGTGGCTTGTCGTCGCGCGACACATTGGTAACGGTGAGAGCAGCAGCAACGTCAAAATGGGTTCCGGCTTTCACCGGAATGACGGACGTGGGGTTGCGTATCCGACTGCAGGAGCGGCGCGAACCGCGACCGCGACAACGCAACCACGCCGTAACTTTCGCTGCAGGCGCGATGTCGCGGTCGCGGCTTGCGCCGCTCCTACAGGGGGCGTGCCGCGGTGGGCGCTGCTTTTTCGTGTACCTACGGGTGAAGACAAGCGAACATCAAGGGCTTCCGTCCGCAAGCGGCCGGGTCACTTTCTTTGTCTTAAGCCACAAAGAAAGTAACCAAAGAAAAGGCCTTATCTTTTTCGGATCAAGAGCCACTATGGCTCGAAAGGGGCGCAGGGCCGCGCCATAAGGGGCATCCTGCCCCATGGCGCGCGTGCGCATCCATGCGCACGCCCTCCGGGGCTGCGGGACGACTGCATCAGGCTCGGGGGCGAGCACGAGCAACGGCAACGGCAACGGCAAAATGGATTCCGGCTTTCGCCGGAATGACGGAGTTGCGCGCTGCCGGCGCGCGCGTGTTGGCGCGACACGCCGCGCCCGAAGCCCCTGTAGGAGCGGCGCAAGCCGCGACCGCGAAACTGCGACTACGACGAACACCCGACGCACACGCCGCCCCCGCCGCGCGCCGCCCTCCCGCCTCAATACACCAACGACCACTGCATCGTATGCAGCGCGAACACGAACCACACCACCGCCACGCAGGCCGCCGCGATCGCCAGCGCGCAGGCGCGGCGCACGCGGTGCGCCGGCGGGCGCAGGGCCTGGCGCGCGTTGAGGATCGACACCGCCGCCACCGCCACGCTCAACAGTCCCAGCAGCTGCGCCATGCGCAGGCCCGAGTCGAGCTGGCCGTCGAACAGCCGCGGCGATAGTTCGATGCGTCCGAACATCCACGCCCACAGCGCCAGCAGCAGCAGGTTCGCGATCAGGCCGAAGAAGGTCAGCAAACGCAGGTCGCGCCCGCGTCCGTCGAGCTTGAGTTGACGCTGCGTGTGCCGGCGCACCAGCACCGCCGCCGGCCATAGCAACAGCGCCAGCACGTGCACCGCCACGGTCGCGTAGAACAGCGGCAGCATCCAGCCGGCCGAACGCCACGCCGGCACCGGCTGCAGCCACATCGCCGGCGGCGCGTCGTCGGTGCCGATGGCGACGATCTTGCCGTCCACGCGCTTGGCCGCCAGGCGGCTGTCGCCGTCGACTTCCTGCCACACGTAAGGCTCGATCTCGCGCCAGCGCTTGATCCGCCCGTCGCGCGCGCGCAGGGTCGAGACCGAAACCGTGTCGTCGTCGTTCAACGAAACCACCGCGCTGCCGAGCAGGCGCGCGATGGCGAGGAAGTTGCTCGCCGACTGGCGGCTGTTCTCGTAACGCCCGACCAGCTGCTTGCCGTGCAGGCGCGCGGTCAGCCGCGTCGCCGGCGGCGCGCCGCGCTCGGGGTAGTAGCGCTTGAGCAAGCCGTCGATCAGGTCGCGATGCAGCGCGCGCCCGGCCTTGCCGGGGCCGTCCACCGACACGAACACGCCCAGCCTCTTGTCCGGCAGCAACGCCAGGCTGCTCTGGAAGGCCTCGGTCGCGCCGCCGTGGCCGAGCGCGGTCAGGCCGTGCTTGTCGCGGCGGAAGAAGCCCAGAGTCATCGCGTCGAGCCCGGCGATCGGCCGCACCGCCACCCGCTGCATCGCCTGCGCGGTGTAGGGCTTGAGGATCTCGGCGCCGCGGAACCGGCCCTGGTCGAGCTGGGCGATCATGAAATTAGCCATGTCGCGGCCGGTGGTGGACAGCGCGCCGGCCGGCGCGGCGTTGACCAGTTCGAACGGGATCGGCGCGGCGCCGGGCTCGGCGTAGCCGAGCGCGACGTCGCCGGCCAGGCCCTTGGGCAGCGGCTGGCGGAAGGTCGAACGGCGCATGTCCAGCGGCATCAGCACGCGCTGCTCGATGTAGTCGTTGAACGGCTGGCGGGCGACGCGCTCGACGATGTAGCCGGCCAGGGCCACGCCGTAGTTGGAATACGCCGGCACCTGCCCGGGCGGATAGATGCGCTCGGGCTGCACCGTCTCCAGGTAGGCGCGCAGCGGGCGCAGGCGCGAAGGGTCGGCGGCGAACAGGTGCTTGGCCGATTCTTCGAAACCGGCGCTGTGGGTCATCAGGTGGCGCAGGGTCAGCGGCTGGCCCTGGTAATCGCGGATGCGGAAGTCGAGGTAGTCGTTGACGTCGGTGTCGAGGTCGAGCTTGCCCTGTTCGACCAACTGCATCACCGCGGTCCAGGTGAACAGCTTGGAGATCGAACCGGGGCGGATCACCGTGCGCGCGGCGTCCATCGGCCGGCCCTTGGCGCGATCGGCGTAGCCGTAGCCCTTGGCCAGGATCACCTGGCCGTCCTTGACCACCACGACCACCGCGCCGGCCAGGCCGCCGCGGGCCAGGGCGCTGGGCACCAGTCCGTCGGCATAGGCCTCGACGTCGACCGAGACCAGCGCCGGGGTCGGCGCCAGGCCGCTGCTGGCGTCGGCGTCGAGCAGGATCTCGCCCCCGCCGTCGTCGACGCCGGGCTCGGCCGGCAACGGCGCCACCGCGACCGGCGCAGGCGGCGGCAACGCCACCGGCTTGGGCGCGATGGCGACCGGCGCGGGTATGGGCGCGGGCACAGGTGCAGGCACGGGCACGGGCACGGGCGTGGGTGCGGGCGGCGGCGCGGCGGGCTTGGGCGCGGGCGGCGGCAACGGCCGCAGCGGGATCGCCTGGGTGTCGTCGCCGACGCCGCCTTCGGCCAGCGGCGAGGCCTGGCGGATCACCCCGCCCGACAGCGGCGCGACATACGGCGCCGACCCGGGCGGGCGCTGCAGCGCCGGCGGGTCGACGATCACGCGCGAGGGCGGCGGCGCGGTGGTCGCCGCGCGCACGGCGGCCGAGGGGCCGCGCGGCGGCTCGGGCGCTCGCCGCGCTGGCGCGGAAGCGGCCGGTGCGGGATGCGACGCGGCCGGTGCCGAGGCCGCCGCGGCGGGACGCGGCGCAGCCTGGGCGGGGGCCGTCGAGGTGGGGCGCGACGCGGCAGGTGCAGGAACGGTGGTTGCGCGCGGCGTTGCCGCCGGCGCAGGCGCGGCGTTACGCGGCGCCGGGGTGGCGGCGGGACGGTTCGACGCTGCGCTGCCGGAGGACGGCGCGGACGTCGAAGTCGCGGGCGGTGCGGACGCGGCGGCCGGCGTACGCGGCGGCGTCGCCGTACGCAGCGAACCGGAGGCGGGCGCGGGCGTCGGCGCGGGCGGGCGCGGTGTCGGGGACGTCGGCGCGGACGTCGAAGTCGCGGGCGGCGCGGCCGCGGCGGCCGGCGTGCGCGGCGGTGTCGAAGTGCGCAACGAACCGGAAGCGGGCGCGGGCGTCGGCGCGGGCGGGCGCGGCGTCGAAGTCGCGGGCGGTGCGGGCGTCGCGCCCGTGCGCGCCGGGGGCGACGCGGCCGTGGCGGGCGCGGGACGACGGGTTTCGGCGGCGGCGGCGGGCGCGATCGGCACGGCCACGGGCGCCGGCGCGGACAACGCGCCCGACGGGGTCGCGGCAGGCGGCGGCGCGGCCGCGGGCGACGGCGTCAGCGGCACCGCCGTGGTCGTGGCCGGAAACGCGGCGGCGCCGGAGGCGCGAGGCGCGGCGGCAGGCTCGGCGGCGGCCGGACGCGCTTCCGCGGGCCGCGTCGCAGCCGGCCGCGACGCGGCCTGATCGGCCTCGGCCGCCGCACCCGGCTCCGGCGAAGCCGGCGGCTGCGCCGCCACCGCCAACGCCCAGCACAGTCCCACCGACGCACTCGCGCGCCACGCCCAGCCCCAGACCTTCCCACTCATCCCTAAAACCCCCTCTCGCCCGGGGCGTCGCCCCGGCACATCCGTCATCGCGACCGCGCGCCGGCGTCGGGGCCGACGGCAGCCCGGCAGTGTACGCGCCCGCAGCGACGCATCGGCGGCGGCGCCCGGCTGGCCCGCCCCGCGCGAACGCGCCGCCTGAAGGCCCCGAGCCGCGGCCACTCCTGCCCCGCCCCTGCCAGCCCCGCCTGAGCCCCAGGCCGAGTCCAGCCGCTCAAACCCCTGACCTCCAGCTCAAGTCCCGCACCCCACACCCCGCACCCGATTTTCAAAACGACCAACCCCGTTTCACAATCCGCACAATCGCTTGACCGCCACGCTTGGCAAGCCTCCGCCCCGCGCCCTAGAGTCGCGTGTGCCCCTTTCCGGCCCCGTCCATGCCCGCCAAGCGCAGCAAGACCGTCATCGTCGCCGCGCCCGCCGCCGCTCCCAATCCCGGCGTCGCCCTGCGCGCCCTGCGCCGCCAGCGCGGTTGGACCCTGGCCGAGATCGGCGCGCGCACCGGGCTGCCGATCTCCACCTTGTCCAAGATCGAGAACGGCAAGATGTCGCTGAGCTTCGACAAGCTCACCCGCATCGCCCAGGGCCTGGAAGTCGACATCGGCGAGTTGTTCTCGAACCAGCCGCCGGCCGGCAACGACGCCTTCAGCGGACGCCGCAGCATCACCCGCGCCGGCGAGGGCTATGCGATCCGCACAGAGAACTACGATCACCTCTATCCGGCTTCGGAACTGCTCAACAAGCGCCTGGTGCCGATCATCGCCGAGGTCCGCGCGCGCAGTCTGGACGAGTTCGGCGAACTGATCCGGCACAGCGGCGAAGAGTTCGCGATGGTGCTGGAAGGCGCGATCGAACTGCACACCGAGCTGTACGCGCCGGCGCGACTCGAGACCGGCGACTCGATCTATTTCGACAGCGCCATGGGCCACGCCTACATCGCCGCCGCGCCGGGCCGCTGCCGGGTGCTGGCGGTATGTTCGGGCGGCGAGGCGCACCTGCGCGAAGCGATGGCGCGGCAGGACGGCGCGCGCCAGGACGCCGCCCGCTACGAGCCGCCGCGCCCGTCGCGCGCGCGGCGCGAGGACGGCTGAGCGCGGCGCGCGCCGGCGCCTGCCACAAAACTTCGCGCAAGAGACGGCCCGCGCAAGGCCGATACGCTGCATCCGGCTGATCGCAGTCACACAAGCCGCAGGCAGCGATCACGGCGCCGAGTTTTCGCCGGACGAAAGTTTTTCGCCGCGCCGCGCCGGATCGTGCCGCGCCGGATCGTGCCGCGCCGGACCGGGCCGCCGCGGACCGCTCAGCCGCGCAGCCGGCGCAACGCGCGGCATTCGTCGAGCCAGGCCAACAGCGCCGCCGCGGCGCGGCGCTCGCCGGCGCGGCCGCGCAGCAGTTCGCGCACCGGCACCGGCGCGCCCGGGTCCAGCCGCGCCAGCAGCGCGCGCTCGGCCGCGGCCTCGCCGTCCACGCGCAGGCCGTGGCCGTGCGCGGCGAAGCGCCAGCCGCCGGGCTCGCGCCGGCGCAGCACGGTATCGATCAAGGCCGCCCGCGCGTCCGCCGCGAACGCGCGCGCCGGCGCGCGCGCCGGCGGCGGTTCGAAGCCGCCGGCCGACAGGCGCTGCAGCGACACCGCGCGCACCCGCGTGCGCAGCGCCGCCGGCGCCGCCATCGCCCGCGCGCTGTCCAGCGCCGCGCGCAAGGCCGGCGGCAAGGCCTCGGCGAGCACGCCGTCGGCGCCGATCCGCGCCGGCGCCAGCACTGCGAGATCGGCCGGCAACGCGGCGCGCAGCAGCTGCGCGGCCGGATCGATCTGCGCGTCGGCGCGGCCGAGATCGACCATCAGGTCTTCCAGTTCGTACACCGGCCGGTGCTCGTGCCGCGGCACGCCGAGGTTGACGCTGGTGCAGACGCCGCCGTCGACGCTCTCGCCGACGTGGTAGTAGTCGGCCGGCCAATACAGCACGTCGCCGGGCTCGGCCTCGACCAGGAACGAGCTGTGCAGATGGGCGCGGTAATCGGGCAGGGTCGAGATCGCCTCGCGCCACGGCTTGCGCGTCCAAAAGCGCATGCGCTTGCGCCCCTGCACCGGCACCATGAAGGTGGCGAAGCGGTCGCGGTGCACGCCGACCGGGGTGGATTCGTAATTGCCGTGGAACAGGGTGGTGATCGCGCCGGTGACCGGCAACCCGGCCTCGCGCCACAGCGGCGCGAAGAACGCGCGCTCGCTGCGCCACAGCGGCCAGCGGTAGCTGTGGAACGCGCTGATCACCAGCGCGTAGCGGCGCTCGCCGAGCGCGGCCAGCATGCGCTGGCGATAGCCGTCCAGCGACGCGTCCTCGCACCGCGGCATCCACGGCGCGGGGTCGAGTTGCTGCAAACGGCCGAGCGTGAGCACGGTGTTGTCGGGCTCTTCCGGCAGCCGCCGGCGGCTACGCGCCGCCGCGGCCACGGCGCTGCGGAACACTTCGTCGAGGGCGAACGGCCGGCCGTGGGCGACGCCCTTGAACAGCACCGGGCGACGGTCCCAGTCTTGCGCGACGAACGCCGGCCAATCGAGCGTCTCGCGCAGGCGCGGGCTGCGGCGCGGGTCGGATGCGCTCATGCGTCCTCCTCATCGCCGCGGCGGCGCAGGCCGCGCAACTCGTACAAGCGCTGCAGCACGGCGACCAGATCGGGATCGACGCCGCGGCCGGATTCGTGCCCGGACTCGCGCGCGCACAACGCCGACACGCGCGCCGCTTCGCCGCTGCGCAACTGCGCCAGCAGGCGATCCAGGCGCGGGTGATCGGGCATGGCGAAGCTGTGGCCGGCCACCGCCCAGCGCCAACCCGCGTCTTCGCGCAGGCGCAGCAGCGGATTGCGCGGATCGCATTCGACCTCGTCGCCGGCGCGCAGGCGCGACGGCGCGCGCGGCACCGGCACCGGTTCCAGCGCGCCGGCGCTGACGCGTTCCAGCCAGCCGGCGCGCACGCTGCGTTCCAGTTCGCCGGCCGCCACCGCCGTGCGCATCGCCGCGGCGACCCGCGCCAGCGGCGCCAGCGCGGTCGCGCCGCGCTGCGCGCGCGGCGGCGGGAAGTCGAGCATCGCCACGCGTTCGTCGGCGCCGAGTTCGGCGTCGACGCTGTCGGCCAACGCATCCTTGGCCGCGATCATCGCGTCGCCGCCGCGCACCGGCACGCGCAGGGCCAGGCCGAGGCAACCGCCTTCGTCGCCGAGTTCGTGCCAGTGCCGGCCCGGCCAACACAACGCCTCGCCGGGCCGCGCGCGCAGACTTTGCGCCGGCGCGCGCCCGGGCGCGGGCCGCGTCCGCCACGAACGCAGCGCGCACGCGCCCAGCAGCGGCAGCTGGATCAGGACGTGGCGCGGCGCCAGGCGCAGGCCCAGCGTGGCCGCGTCGGCGTCGCCGATCCACAGGCTCGCCTCGACCGGCAGCGCCGGCAGGCCCAGGCGCGCGAACAGCGGCGCCAGCAGCGCGCGCGTGCGCGCCCACAGCGGGTAGTCCAGGAACAGCGGATGCGCGACGCGCAACTGGAAGCGCGCGCCGTCGAGGCGTTCGCGCAGCCGTTGCAGATAGCGTTGCGGATCGTCGCGGTCCTCGGCGCCGGGCAGCAGGTCGCCGGGCGCGCGCAGTTGCGCGCCGTCGCGATAGAAACGCACGTCCGGCAGCGCCATGAAGCGGGTGCCGGCGCGGAACGGTTCGGCCGCGCGCGCGATCAGCGCGAACGCGCGCTGCGGCGGCAACGGCGGCGCGCCGGCGCCGGGCGCCAGCGCGGCGCGGCGGTCCCAGTGCGGCCACAGCGGCGACCAGTCCACGTCGGGCGTGTCGTCCTGGCTCGGCGGATCGTCCGGACGCGGCGAGGCGCTCATGCCGGCGCCGCCTCGAACGCGCTGCGCACGCGCCGCGCGTAATCGGCCAGCGGCTCCAGCCCCATCGCCCGGCGCCGCGCGTCGACCTGCGCCGGCTGCTCGATCGGACACGGCTCCAGCGCCGCGCCGCGGCGGCGGAACTTGGTGCCGAAGCGCTGCTTGCGGCCGCGCTGCACGCGCAGCGCGTCGGTGAGGTAGGCCAGCTCGCGCAGGCTCATGTCGCCGTCGCGGGCGGCGCGTTCGACCAGGCGCAGGCAGCGGTCCTGGAACGCGCGCGGCCCGTCGGCATGCTGCAACAGCCGGCACGCGGCCGCGGCGGCGTCCGCGCCGACCAGGGCCCGGCCGGGCCAGCCGTGGCGCGCGACCACGCGCTGCAGCCAGTCCATCGCCGCGTCCACGCGTTCGCGCAGTTGCGCGTCCAGCGCGGCGTCGGCGAAGCCACTGGCGGTCCACGGCGCGCGCAGCGCCGCGTCGATGCGGTCGATGCGCAGCAGGCGCTCGGCGATCCGCGCGGGGTCGTCGAGCGCATCGTCCTCGACCGGATCGCCGTCGCTCGCCGGCGTCGCGGACAGCGCCTCGATCCGCAAGTGCATCGATTCGCCTTCCCAGCGATAGATCAGACGCCGGTCCTGCGCCGGCCAATCGAACGCGGCCTCGCCGTCGCGCGCGCCCCACCAGCGCAGGCGCACGCCCAGGCGCGCGTCGCCGCGTTCGCCGCACACCGGCAGCCGCGCCGCCGGGTCGGCCAGCGCGTGCGCGACCGCGTCGCGCAGCGCCACGCACAGGTCCAGCGGCGCGAACTCGGGCCCGGCCAGCAACTCCGGCGCCGGATTCATCGGCGGCCGTTGCGGCCCGCGCAACGGCACGCGTTGCAGCCGCGACTGCGGCGGCGGCGACAGCGCCAACAGCGGCGCATCGGCGCGCAACTGGCGGAAGAAATACGGCACGTCGCCGCGCGCGAGCTGGCGGCGTTCGGCGGCGTTGAACGGTCGCGCCGACGCGGCGTCTTCGACCGCGCCCTGGTCGAACGCGCCGGCGTCGAGCGCGGCCAGGTAATCCGCGGTCGGCCGCAGCAATACCCGCGTGCAGCCCCCGCGCAGCGCGCGGCGCAGTTCGTCGGCGACGCGCTCGTTGTTCAAGTGCAGCAGCATCCAGGCATCGAACATGCCGCGCAGGAAGCCCGGCAGGTAGGCCGCGTAGCCGACCGCGCCGGCGCGGTCGCGCACCAGCGTGCGCGAGGCGCGGCGACGCCACGGCCGCCGGTTCGCGCACAGCCGCCAGCCGCCGGCCTCGATCGGCGCGCCGGCCGGCGCTGCGCCTTCGCCCGCGCGCAGCCGCGCGCGATCGTCTTCGCGCAGCCACACCAGCGCCGGCCCTTCGCTCTGCGCCGGGCCGGCGCGTTCCAGCCCGGGCGCGTAACTGCCTTCGTCGCGCTCGCCGACGACCAGGCCGGTGTCCTCCAGCCGCCGCACCGGGAACAGGCAGATTTCCAGGTCCACCGGGATCAGCACGGTCTCGCCGTCGCGCTCGCCGGCCAGCACGTTGCCCGGGCCGAGATCGACCAGGCCGAAACCGAAGCACGCCGCGGCCAGATTGCCGGCGCGGCGCCACAGCCGCGCGGCCGCGCGCGGCGCCAGTACGGTGGCGCGCTCGTGCTCGCCGCGGTCGGCGCCGCGGATGCGGCGGTAACCGGGCGGCGGTTCGATCCATTCCTGCCACAGATAGCGGCCGCGATCGCGCGCGCGCGGCGCGCCGTGGAATGCGTCCAGGGTCGGCAACCGCACCGGGCCGGCCGCGGCCGGCAGGGCGTTGATCGCGGCGAACACGCCGGCGCGTTCGCGCGCGGCCAGGAACGCGATCTCGGCGTCGGCCGGGCGCGGCTTGTAGGCCAGCGCGCCGCCGCGCTCGAATTCGACCCGCAGCACGCGCTGGCGGCCGTTGTGGGTTTCCTCCGGATGCGCCCACAGCGCGACCGCCGCGCCGCTGCGGCCGTGGGCGCCGAGCGCGCCGGCCTCGCCGTCGCGGCGCAGCCGGCGCAGGAACAGTTCGAGAAAGCGCCGGTGGCTGTCGCGCAGCGCCTGCAGCCGCGCGTGCAGGCGCGTGCGCCGCGGCGCCAGGCAGTGGCGCAGCGCCTGCACCACCACCGGCGCGTGCAGGTCGCCGTTGTCCAGCGCCAGCGCGGCCGGCGCCACCCGCGCCGCGTGGCGGCGCGCGAGCGCGGCGCAATCGCGCTCCAGCGCGGCCAGGAATACGCGCCAGGCGCGCAGGCGCGGATCGGCCAGCCACTCGCGCAGGCGCGCGGCATCGGCGGCGCCGCGCCACGCGCGTGCGGGTTCGAGCAAACCGCCCGCGCCCAGGCGCGCGCGCGGCGGCCACCACCACGCGTCGCCGCCGCGCTCCAGCGCGGACAGCCAGCGTTGCAGCAAGGCGCCGGCCTCGTCGCGCTGCGGGCGCGAGGCGGTGCGGGTCGGCGAAGGGGGCGGAACGGAGCGGGCGGACGTCATCGCGCGGCGCGGCGGCATCTCATCGTGGAGCGCGCGGCGGCGTACGTGGACGGCGGCGGCGGGCGGCGGCCGCGACGCACGCGTCCTCGCCGCGCGGCGGCGCAGAAACGACGGCCGGCGCGCGGCCGGCCGTCGTCGGGTGCGGCGATCGGCGTCAGAGGATGCAGTAGATGCGGATGCAGGTGGACGCGCGATAGGCGGCCTGGGCCGGCGCCTGCTTGCGCACTTCGCCCAGCTTCAGCGCGGCGTTGGCCGGCTTGGCGGCGGGCTTCACGGTGGCGGCTTGCTTCTTCATGGGTCGGTTCTCCTACGGTGGCGAGGCCGCGGCGACGGCCGCGGCGGGGGAACGTTGCGCGGGACGCGCCCGCGCGCAGCTCACGGGCGACGACTCAGACGCAGTAGATGAAACGCGAGCACGAGCGCGGCGCGAACTGCTGGCCCTGGCCCTGGGTCTTCTTCTGCTGCTGGCCGGGCGCCAGCTTCGGCGACGGCGCGGCGGACTTGGCATTGGCGGTCTTCATACGGCTCTCCTTGACGTGATGTCGTCGCGGAACGCGTGGGTCCCGGACGTTGATGGCCTGAAGCAGGCGCGGGCTCCGCCGACCGTCGCCGCGCGATCGCGCGCGACGGCCCGGAGGCGTTCCGACTCTAGCCCAGGCTCACGCTTTCGCCTCCCACAGGCACCAGAAGCGTGAGCAGGTTCTCAGCCGAACGTGAACGTCGAGACGTCGCGCGGTCGCGCATGGCGGCCGCGGGAGCGCGGAAAACAGCGGGTTTTCGCCGCTTGCGCGCGGCGCGGGCGCATTGCCGGCGGATGTGCGATTGCAGCACGCCGCGGCAGCGCCGCGATCGATGAACGATTCAGCCGCGTCGCGTCAACTGACCCGCGCGAGCATGCGCCGGTTGCCGATCAGGCGCGCCCAGCGCGCGCCCACATCGCTCAGGCAGACATACGCCGCCTCGCCGGCCAGCCGCACCAGCATGCGCGCGTCCAGGCGCAGGCGCGGTTCGGCCGCGCACAGTTCGAAGTCGTAGCCGAGCCGGCGCGCGAACCAGGCGCAGCGCGCCAGGTGATAGCGGCTGCTGAGCAAGGTCACCCGCGAACGCATGCCTTCGCCGAGCAGTTCGCGCGCGTTGCGCAGGTTCTGCAGGGTGTCGCGCGATTGGTTTTCCAGCCGCAGCGGCGCGTCGCTGGCCAGGCCGCGCGCGAGCAAGCCCAGGCGGGCCAGTTCGGCTTCGCTGGTTTCGTCCGCGGCGCCGCCGCCGAGCAGCACCACGCTGCGCGGCGGACGCTCGCGCCACAGCGACACCGCGCGATCCAGGCGCGCCTCGAAATCGCGGTCGAGGCGTCCGCCGGGCGCGTGCTTGCCGAACAGCAGCACGCATTCGCCGCGTTCGGGCCGGCACGGCGCGTTGCGCGCGACCCGCAGCACGTGGACGAAATAGCCCAGATAGACCAGGCCGGCGCTGAGCGCGCACGCGGTCGCGGTCACCGCCGCGACCTGCAGGATGTCGCGGTCGCCGAACAGGGACAGGCGGTGGGCGGTGCGGGTGGTCAAGGCGGGCGCGCGGGATCGCAAGTCGGGCGGCCGCGGAGCGCGGCGCGGGCGCCATGATACTCGCGGCGGCCGGGGTTCGCGGGCGCCGGGCGGAGCGCGTCGGGCCTGAAGGCCCTCCCACAAAAGCCAAGGTCCTCCTGCAAGGGCCACGGCTCTTCTACCCAAAGCCGAGGCCTTCCCACAAACGCGCTGCGAACGCCGCCCTGCCCCGTGCGACGGGACGACCTTCAGACCCGGCGCCGTTCGCTCCGCTGGCGGGAGGACCTTCAGGCCCGATGCTGTCCACTCCGATCGCAGGAGCAGCTTCCGGCGCGACGCTTTCCGCTCCGGTGGCGGCAGGGCCTTTCGCTCTCGTCGTGGGAGGGCCTTCAGGCCCGACGCGTTCCACTACGGTCGCCGCGCGCCCCGGCTGGCTATACTTTCGCCGTCTCCATCCCAGCCGACCGCCCGCCGCAGTGACGCCCGCCGCTCCACCGATGCCGCCGCTGGCGATCCGCGCCTACACCGCGACCACCGCCCTGGGCCGCGGCCTGGACGCCCAGGCGCGGGCCTTGCGCGAGCGCCGCGGCGGGCTGCGCCGCAACGATTTCCCGACCACGGCGCCGCAGCAGGCGCCGCTGGACTGTTGGATCGGCCGCGTCGACGGCCTGGAAGACGCGCCGCTGCCGGCGCACCTGGCCGTCTGGGAATGCCGCAACAACCGCCTGGCCTGGCTGAGCCTGCAGCACGACGGCGTCGTCGAAGCCGCCGCCGCGCTCGCCGCGCGCTACGGCGCCGAACGCGTCGCGGTGATCGTCGGCACCTCCACCGCCAGCATCGGCGCGACCGAGGAAGCCTATGCCGGCTTGCGCGGCGATCCGCCGCGGTTTCCGCCGTCGCTGTCGCGCGCGCACCTGCACACGCCGCATTCGCCCGGCGCCTTCGTCGCCGCGGCCACCGGCCTGCGCGGGCCCTGCGTCACCGTCGCCACCGCGTGCTCGTCCAGCGCCAAGGTGTTCGCCCAGGCCGCGCGCCTGATCGGCGCCGGGCTCGCCGACGCGGCCCTGGTCGGCGGCGTCGACACGCTGTGCGGCAGCGTGCTGTTCGGCTTCAATTCGCTGCAGCTGGTGTCGCCCGACCCGTGCCTGCCGTTCGACGCCCACCGCACCGGCCTGTCGCTCGGCGAAGCCGGCGGCTTCGCGGTGCTGGAGCGTTGCGGCGCGGACGAGGCCGGATTGCAGCTGCGCGGCTACGGCGAATCCAGCGACGCCCACCACATGTCCACGCCGCACCCGCAGGGCCTGGGCGCGCGCCTGGCGATGGCCGACGCGCTCGCGCGCGCCGGCGTCGAGCCCGCCGAGATCGGTTATCTGAACCTGCACGGCACCGCCACGCCGGCCAACGACCAGGTCGAGGCGCTGGCGGTCGCGTCCTTGTTCCCGCCGCAGCTGCACGCGTCCTCGACCAAGGGCTGGACCGGCCACACGCTCGGCGCCGCCGGCATCGTCGAATCCGCTTTCGCCCTGCTCGCGCTGGAATCGGGCGAGCTGCCGGGCACCCTCAACAGCCGCGAGCCCGATCCGGGCAACGGCCCGCAGATCCGTTTCGACAATGCGCGCGCGCCGATCCGTTACGCCATGAACAATTCCTTCGGCTTCGGCGGCAACAACTGCTCGCTGGTGTTCGCGCGCGCATGAGCGCCGCCTCCCACTCCGCCGGCGCGCGCCCCGCCGCCGCGCTCGCCGCCGCGATCGAAGGCGTCGGCTATTGGAGCCGCGGCCTGCCCGACTGGAACGCCGCGCGCGCCTACGCGCTCGGCGGCGAAGCGGCGCCGGACGCGCCGGCGCGGCCGTCGCCGCAACTGCTGCCGGCCAACGAACGCCGGCGCGCGCCGGAGACGGTGGCGGTGGCGCTGGACGTGGCCGCGGCCGCCTGCGCCGCGGCCGGACGCGATCCGGCCGCGCTGTCGTCGGTGTTCGCCTCCAGCCACGGCGACATGGCGATCACCGACTACATGTGCGCGACCCTGGCCGCCGATCCGCGCGCGATCTCGCCGACCCGCTTCCACAACTCGGTGCACAACGCCGCCGCCGGCTACTGGACCATCGGCGTCGGCGCGATGCGCCCGGCCACCGCGCTGAGCGCGCTGGAGGCGAGCTTCGCCCAAGGGCTGATCGATGCGCTGGCGCAATTGGCGGCCGGCGAAGCGGCGGTGCTGCTGGCCGGCTACGACGGCGCCGGCTACGGCCCGCTCGGCGCGGCGGCGCCGAGCGAAGGCCTGCTCGGCGCGGCGCTGGTGCTCAGCCGCGCGCCGCGCGCCGGCGCGCCGCGCCTGCACGCCTGGCTCGGCGATCCGCCCGCCGCGCCCGCCGCCCCGGGCCGCCTGCTGCAGCGCGACGCCGGCAACGCCAGTGCGCCGATGCTGCCTTTGTTCGATGCGCTGGCGACCGGCGCCGTCCCTCGCATCGCCCTGCCCGCCGGCAGCGGCCGCGGCCTGTGGCTGGAACTGGACCATGACTGACACGTCTTCGCGCACGCGCGTGCCGGTGCTGGCGCCGGCCCCGCGCACCGAGCGCGCGCGCCTGCACCGCGACAACGTCGCCGTGGTGATCCCCGCGCTCAACGAAGCGCTGCGCATCCGCGAAGTGGTCGAAGGCGCGCTGGCGCAATGCGCGCTGGTGATCGTGATCGACGACGGCTCCGACGACGGCACCGGCGAGCGCATCGCCGACCTGCCGGCGGTGCTGCTGCGCCATCCGCGGCGCCAGGGCAAGGGCGCGAGCCTGCGCGACGGCTTCGCCGAAGCGCTGCGCCGCGGCGCGGCGGCGGTGCTGACCATGGACGGCGACGGCCAGCACGCGGCCGCCGACATCGCCCGCCTGATCGACAGCGGCAACCGCCATCCCGGCCATATCGTGATCGGCGCGCGCCTGCGCAAGCGCGCGGCGCAGCCCACCTACCGCCGGCTGGCCAATAATTTCGGCGACTGGGGCGTAGCCTGGGGCACCGGCTACCAGGTCGCCGACAGCCAGAGCGGGCAGCGCCTGTACCCGGCCGAGGTGGCCGCGCTGGAGCGGGTGCCGGGCGAGGACTTCGTGTTCGAAGCGCAGATCCTGATGTCGGCCGCGCAGCGGCTGGGCACGCGCTGCGTCTCGGTGCCGATCGAATCGCGCTACAACGCCGACGGCGAGCAGGCCTACCGCGCCAGCCACTTCAAGCCGCTGCGCGATTTCAGCCGGATCACCTCGCACATCGTGCTGCAGTGCCTGCGGCGCGGGCGGGTGCCGGAGGTGTACCGCAGCATCCGCGCCAATCCGCCGCTGATCGACGATCCCAGCGGCGAATTCGCCGGCGCGCCGCGGCGCGAAGCGTCGACCGGGCCGCGCTGAGGCTTGCGGGCGTTGTCCGGCGAGCGGACACAAGAGCATCGGGCCTGAAGGCCCTCCCACAAAAGCGCGAATGCCTCGGGCCTGAAGGTCCTCCCGCAAAAGCCGCGCTCAGCGGGTGGACGGCGGAGGCGGAGGCGGCAGGCCTTGCGGGCCGCGGTCGCTCATCGGCGGCGGATTGAGCACGTAGATCGCCACGCCGCGCGCGAACTTCTGCCGCGGGCTGATGCTCACGCCGACGCCGCCGCCGCTGAAATGGCGGCCGCCGCCGTAGCTGCCGCCGCCCGCGCCGACGCTGACGCCGGTGCCGCCGTCGCCGTCCTGGGTGCCCTGGAACAACACGCCGTTGGCGCCGAGCTTGGCCGCTTCGGCGCGCAGCTTGTTGATCACCGAATTCATCTTGTTCTGCTCGCCGTAGGTGAACGCGCCGCTGTTGCTCTGCAGCAGGGCGATCTCCTCGTAGCGGCTCGGCGGCGGCGCGAAGTACACGCGCACCTGCTCGAGCGGCACCGGCGGCCGCGGCTGGCCGGTGATCACATGGGAGCTGGCGCAGGCGCTCAGGCCGAGCGCCAGGACCAGCAGCAAAAGAGGTGTGCGCATGGCGGCTTCCATCGACGGACCTGGCGCCATGCTAGTACGCCGCGGCCGACCGCGCGGTGAAGCGCGCCATGGCGGCCGCGGCCGCATTCATCGGCGGCCGCCGCGGGCCGACCGGCGGCGCCGGGGCGCTCAGATCATGCCGCCGTTGACCCCGATCACCTGGCCGTTGACGTAGCTCGCATCGTCCGAACACAGGAACGCGACCACCGCCGCGACCTCGTCGGCGCGGCCGGCGCGGCCGGCCGGCACCATCTGCTTGATCGCCTCCGGCGCGAACGCCTCGGCGGCCATGCGTCCCTCGACCACCCCGGGCGCGACCACGTTGACGGTGATGCCGCGGCTGGCCATCTCGCGCGCCAGCGACTTGGACGCGCCGTGCAGGGCCGCCTTGGCCGCGGCGTAGTTGCTCTGGCCGCGATTGCCGAGCACCGCCGCGACCGACGACACGCTGACGATGCGGCCGAAGCGGGTGCGCGCCATCGGCAGCAGCAGCGGTTGGGTAACGTGGAAGAAACCGTGCAGCGACACATCGATCACCCGCCGCCACTGCGCGTCGCTCATGCCGGCCATCGGCCCGTCGTCGTGGATGCCGGCGTTGTTGACCACGCCCTGGATCGGCCCGGCCTGGAGCAGGCGTTCCAGCGACGCGCGCGCGGCGTCGCCGTCGGCGACGTCGAACGCCACCGCCTCGGCCTGCCCGCCGTCGGCGCGGATCCGCGCCACCACCGCCTCGGCGCGCTCGACGCCGCTGTTGGCATGCACGATCACCCGCCATCCCTGCGCCGCCAGGCGCAGGCAGATCGCCCCGCCCAGGTCGCCGCTGCCGCCGGTCACCAGGGCCCGCCGCACCGGCGTGTCCGCTGCGCTCATCGTTCGTCTCCTTCGGCGCCGGACGGCGTCGCCGCCGCGTCCGCCCGTGCGTGGTCGTCGACCGTTTCCTGTTCCCGCGCCATCACCGCCGCGCGGCCGCTGGCGAGCAACTCGCCGGCGTGCAGGACCTCGAATTCGTACTGCCAACTGCCCTCGCCCGCGGCGAGCTGGCGCGCGCGCCCTTCCAGCGCGCCGGGCAGGTCGTCGATGCGCGCCGCGCGCAACTCCACGCCGCGCAGCGCGACCAGCACGCCGGGCCGGGCGCGGCCGCCGTGCGCGCGCGCCAGCAGGCCGCCGTGCACGGCCATCAGCTGCGCGCCGTACTCGCACAGGTGCAGCGCATGCAGGCGCCCGCCCTCGCGCAGCGGATGGGCCGGATCGCGATGGCCCTCGCTGCGCGCGACGATCCGCTCGGGATCCCATTCGAGCACTTCTTCCCACAGGCACATCAGGCCCTGGTGCGGAATCAGCGCGGCGATCGCTTCACGGCTGCGCATCGGCGGCCTCCTCCGCGGTCGCCATCGCCGGTTCGCGCACGATCAGCAGGGCCAGCGCGAAGTTGAACACCACGCCGAGCGCGACCGTCGCGCCGATCGCGCGCAGCACCGGGATCGAGGACAGCGCCAGCAGCGCGAACACCATGAACGTGGTCAGGCTGCAAACGATCACCGCGTGCAGGGTGCGCAGTTGTTCGTCGCGGTCGTCGCCGGCGTGGTCGAAGAACAACGCGTAATCCAGGCCCAGGCCGGCGGCGAGGATCAGCGAGACCAGGTGGAACAGGTTGAGCTCGACCCCGAAGCCGCGCAGCGCGGCCAGGATCAGCAGCGTGCTCAGCGCCATCGGCGCCAGCACCCGCAGCACCCGCCGCGGCGAGCGCAGCGCCACCCACACCGCCAGCGCCAGCAGCACGCCGGCCAGGGCCAGCGCGGTCAGCACCCGGCCGCGGTACTCGGCCACCAGCGATTCGGACGCCTGCTTGAGATCCAGCAACTGCCCGCCGTGCCTGCGCACCACCGCGTCCACCGCCTCGGGATCGTGCAGGCCGGTCAGCGACACCAGCGCGGTGGCGCGGCCTTCGCGTTCGCGCAGCAGGCCCTCGATGCTGGCCGCCAGCGCGGTGCCGGCGAGGTCGCGCGGGCGCAGCGGCGGCGCATGCCGCGCGGCTTCCACGTCGCGCAGGAAGTCGGCGAAGGCGTCGCCGCGGAACGGCGTCGCCGCGACCGCGGCGTCCAGCGCCGCGCGCAGCGCCTGCGGTTCGGGCAGGCGCTGCTGGCGCTGCAACTGGGTGCGCGCGCTGGGCAGGTAGCGCGCGGCCAGGTCGTAGCCGGCGATGGCGCCGCGCTGGCGCAGCAGCGGCAGTTCCGCGAGCAGGCCTTCGGAGGCCTGCAGCGCGGCTTCGGCGTCCTTGGCCTCGATCGCGATCACGTAGCGCACGTCCGGCGCGCCGAGCGCTTCGCGCAGCTGCGCGTCGCGCGCCAGCGCCGCTTCCGACACCGGGGTCAGCTTGGCCAGGTCGTTCTGCCAGAACGGCCCGGGCACGAACAGCACCACCGCCAGGGCCAGCGCCGCCAGCAGCGAGACGCTGGCCACGCCGAGCCGCGGCCAGCGCGCCAGCGCGCTCCACACCCGCGCCAACCGCCGCGACTGCGCGACGTCGCGCGGCGCCGGATCGATCAGCGCCGGCAATACGAAGCGCGTGGTCAGCGCGGCGGTGGCGAGGCCGACGATGGTGAACACCGCCAGTTGTTGCAGCCCGTCGACGCCGGAGACGAAGAAGGTCAGGTAGGCGATGCAGGTCGAGGCCACGCCGGTGCCCAGCGTCGGCCACAGGCTGCGCGCGCTGGCCCACGGCGACAGGCCCGGGCGCTGGTGGCTGTAGAGGTGGATCGGATAGTCCTGGACCACGCCGATCAGGGTGAAGCCGAACGCCACGGTGATGCCGTGCACGCCCTCGAAGATGCACGCCACCGCGCCGAGCCCGGCCAGGCCCGCGGTCGCCAGCGGCAGGCCGCCGATCAGCGGCGCCTTCCAGCTGCGGTAGGCCAGCCACAGCAGCGCGACGAACAGCAGGCTGTCGATGGTGCCGATCAGGCTGGCCTCGCGCTGGGTGCGCCCGCCGATCTCCAGCGAGAACGCGCCCGGGCCGCTGACGGTCAGCCGCGCCGGGCTGGCGCCGCGCGCGCGCTCGAACGCGGCGCGGATCGCGGCGATCGCCTGCTCCTGCCCGGCCGGGTCGAAACCGGCGGCGCGGGTTTCCACCGCCAGCAACGCTTCCTTGCCGGCCGGATCGAACCACACCCCGTCCAGCGTCTGCGGCGCCTGCGCCGGCTGCCAGGCCTCGGCCACGCGCAGCATTTCCATGGTCGGGTCGCTCGGCAGCAGCGGCTCGATCAGCTCGCCCGCGGGCGAGCCCAGGTCCTGCACCCGGCTGTCGAGCTGTTCGCGCAGGTAGCCGGCGTCGAGGCGCTGCGCGTCGAGCGTGGGCGAGAGCAGGTAGCGATACGGGCGCAGGCGTTCGGGCACCGCGTCCAGGCCCAGGCCGGCGCCGTTGGCGACCAGCTTGAACGCCGGCTGCGTCGCCAGCGCCGCGCGCAACGCCTGCGATTGCGCGGCCAGCGTCGCCGGCGCGTCGCCGTCGATGGCCAGCAGCAACAGGCGCGAACCCGGGCCTTCGCCGAGTTCGTCGATCAGCAGCTTCTGCGCCGGCGTGCGCGCGCTGGGCATGAACCGGCGCAGGTCGCCGCTGAGCTGCAGGTGCGCGCCGATCGCCCAGCCGGCCACGGCCAGCACGCCCAGCCACAGCAGGGCGAAGGCGATGCGGCGGGCGGGGGTCATCCGGATCGGCGCGGCCATCAACGCGCCGGGCCGTGGCTGCGGCACAGCGCGGCCAGCTGGCCGGCATCGGCGATGCCGGCGGCGGCGCGCGCGGCGCTGCCGAGCAGGGTGCGCTGTTGCTCGCTGCCGCGGGCCGGGCGGGTCTCGATGCAGCGCAGTTCGTCGTCGCGGCCGAGCAGCACGATCTCGCGCACGCGCGCGGCGACCTGCGGATCGCGCGGCTTCATCGCCACGATCCACTGCTTGCGCGTGCCCTGCGCGTCGAGCGCGTAGTGCCGCTCCAGTTCGGCGCGGTCGCCGCCGAGCAGGGCGCCGAAGCTGGCCTGCAGCGCGACCAGTTCCGGCGCGCGCGACAACGAGAAGCGCCGCGGCGGCTTGCCGGCGCGGGCGATGCTGACCTCGCCCTGGCCCGGCTTGGCGCCGGTGCGGATGGTGGTGGTTTCCGCGTACGGCTCGCGCACCTCGCGCACCAGGGTGCCGGGGTCGGGGCGGCGGTATTCGCCGGACACGCGCAGCGGCGCCTTGAGCAGGGCCGAGCCGCGCACCTCGACGAAGTCGGTGCGCGCCGGCACCGGCTGGGCCAGGCGCGGCAGGATCCAGGCCGCGTCGGCCGGCTGCGCGCCCTCGTCGGCGACGCGCGCGGGCGCGGCGGCCTGCTCAGCCGGCGCGGCGAGCGGCCACGTCGCGGCCAGCAGCAGGGCCAGCATCGGGCAGAGCAGCGTCGGGCGGAACGTGGGAAGCGTCATCGGCATGCCAGAAATCGTAGAAGTTGAACCAGTTGTACGGCGCGCTGCGGGCGTGATGCTGCAGGCGTTCGGCGTAGCGCTGGACCAGCGCGGCCAGCCGCGCGGGACGCTCGCGCCGTTCGATGTGCAACGCCGGCTCGAAGGATTCGAACGCCAGCTCGTAGCGCGCGCCGCCGCGGTACAGGCCGAAGGCCAGCACCACCGGCAGCTTGAGCGCGGCGGCGACCAGCCACGGCGAGGTCGGGAACCGCGCCGGCGCGCCGAAGAAGCGCGCGGCCTGCACCGGCTCGCCGGGCCCGGCGCGATCGACCAGCATCGCCACGATCGCGCCGTGGTCGACCGCGTGCTTGATCTGCAGGACGATGCTCGGCCCGTCCTGGCCGGCGTCGATGACGTTGGCGGCGATCTGCGGGTCGAGCGCGTCGAGCATGCGCATCAGCGCGGCGTTGTGGCCGCGGTCGAGCACCACCTTGACCTGCAGCTGCGGCCGCCGCCGCGCCAGCACCCGCAAGGCTTCGAAACTGCCCAGGTGCGAGCCGAACAGCAGCACGCCCTGGCCGCGTTCCAGGTACGGGTCCAGCGAGTCCAGGCCGCGCACGTCCACCGCGAAGCCGTCCATGCCGCGGCTGAGCATGTAGACCCGGTCGAGGATGGTCGCGGCGAAGGTGTGGATGTGGCGGGCGACCTCGAACAGGCTCGGCGCGCGCTCCAGCGCGCGCGCCAGCCAGGCGCGCGAGGCGCGGCGCTCGGGCCCGCGCATCAGCAGGTAATAGGCGACGATGGGATACAGCGCCAGCCGCGCCACGCCGCGGCCGCCGCGCTGGGCGATGAAGGCGATGACGCGGTAAGCCAACGGACTGCCGCCCTCGGGCCGGTCCTTCCAGTGCGCCGACGCGCTCATGCGCGCGCGTCCGCGGGCGGCGCGGACGCGGCGACGATCTCGCCGCTGGCCAGCAGCTCTTCGCCGCGGCGCACGCGAAAGCGCCAGCGCAGCGGCGGCGCGGGCGCCGGGGCGGCATGCGGCGGCTCGGCCTTCGCCTGGTCGGCCTTCGCTGCGTCGGCCGGCTTCGGCTCGATCCGCTCCAGCTCGACCCGCGCGGTCTGCCCCGGCAGCAGCGGCTGCAGGAACTTGACCTGCGGCAGGCGCAACGCCGGCAAGACGCCGTGCTGCGCCTGCAGCGCGTCGAGCACGCGCTCCAGCACCACTACGCCGGGCACCAGCGGCCGATCCGGGAAATGGCCCGGCAGGCAGGGATGGTCGGCGGCGACGACGAAGTTCATCAGGCGGCTTGGGCGGCAGCGGAGCCCGAAGAATAAAACACGCGTGTGTGAAACGCGCCCGAACGGCGGCGCTGCAAGCGTTTTCTCGCGATCCGCGCGCGCCGCGCCGGCCGGTCCGGTAGCGCTGCGTTCACCCGCCCGGCGTCCGCGGCGTCGGCGCCGCCGCGTCGCGGCCGCGCGTCACGTGGAAAACAGCTCCTTCCAGAAACGCGGCCCGAGCCGGGCCATGCGCCGCAGGAAGTCGAAGAAGCCGCTCTCCGGCCGCTCCGGGAAACGCTGCCGGCGGACCAGGTACTCGCCGGCGAACATCGCGCCGAGCACGCCGTAGTTGATGATGTTGGCGAACCACGACCACTGCTCCTGGGTGATCGACGGCGAGGGCAGATAGCCCAGCCGCGCCAGCAACCCGTCGGGCACCGCGATCAGCGCCAGCGCGGCGTTGGCCGCGGTCAGCAGCGCCATCGTCCACGCCCACAGCGCGGTCAGGCCGCGGGTGTAGCGATACAGCGGCGGGTCCAGGTCGCGCGGCGCGCAGTCGTGCAGGGCGGCGACGATCCGGGTGATCAGGCCCTCGCGCGGCGCGCGCAGGCTGCGCGCGAACCACCAGGCCAGCCAGGCGTTGAACAGCACCGGCGGGGTCAGCAGCAGCATCTGCGCATACGGCGTGCGCGCCAGCGCGGCCAGCGCGGCCAGCAACGCCGCCGCGATCGCCCACGGCGCCGGACGCAGCGCCAGCAGGCCGTCGAGGACGACGAACACGACCAGATCGGCCAGCGCCAACGCCGCCAGCGCGCCGCCGCCGTCGTGGCTGGCCCAGTGCGCGAGCAGCGGATAGGCGACCGCCAAGGCCACGCGCGCCGGACCGCTGACGCTGGACGCTGCTTCGTTCACGGCAAATCGGCTCCGGCGGCGGAAGGACGCCGCATCCGCGCGCGGCGCGCTCAGGCGGCGCGGTGCTGCTCGATGTGGCTCGACAGCGCGCGCAGCGAGGCGAAGATGCGGCGGTTCTCGTCGTTGTCCGAGCGCAGCTGGAAGCCGTAGCGCTTGGTGATCGCCAGCGCCAGTTCCAGCGCGTCGATCGAGTCCAGGCCGAGGCCGTCGTTGAACAGCGCCGCGTCCGGATCGATCTGCTCCGGCGCCACGTCTTCCAGGTTCAGGCTCTCGACCAGCAGCTGCGCCAGTTCGCGTTCGGCGGGGCTTTGTTCAGACATCGTGTGTTCCGTAACCGCTATCGCAAGGGGCGCCACGATCCTTCATCGCGCGGCACGGCGCAACCGCCGGCTTCGGCACGGTCGCCGCCGGCGCCCGCCCGTGCGCGGGTAAACGCTTCGGCATCAATCACTTGCGCCAGCGAAACGCTGCGTTGCCGGGGTTCGCCTGCGACCGCGCGGATGCGCGGCCGGCGCCGCCCGCGAGCTATCATTTGCGCATGAAGCCTTCCGTTTCCGCGTTCGCGACGGCCCTTGCGGCCCTCGCCGCGGGCGGCTCCGCCGAGCCGTCCGCACCCGTTCCGACCGCTCGCCCCACCCCGCTCCCGGCGCCGCGCGCCGCCCCGGCCGCCCGGCCGCCGCGAGGCGGCGCATGAGCGCGGCCGCCGCGACCGTCGCCGGCCCGCGCCTGGACGTCGATTACCTCGACGCCGATCCGGCCCAGGCGCTGGCCCAGGACGACACCCTGGCGCTGTTCGGCTTCGGCCAGGAGGCCCCGCACCACGACGACCCGCGCTACCTGCGGGTGCCGCTGGAACCGGTCGGCGACCGCCGCCTGGAACGCTGGCGCGGCAGCGGCCCGGTCGCGCGCGGGCGCGACGGCGACCTGGCCTGGGCGGAGGACGGCGCGCTGCAGTTCGGCGTGATCGAAGTCGACGAGCCCGCGCCGCTGCCGGGCGAACCGGCCAACGGCGAGATCGGCCGCGCCGCCGAATACCTCTACCGCAAGCTGCTCGCGTTCACCGCGCAGCGCGGCTACCCGCAGTTGCTGCGGATCTGGAACTACCTCGACGGCATCACCCTCGGCCACGGCGACGAGGAACGCTACCGCGTGTTCTGCGTCGGCCGCGCGGCCGGCCTGGGCGAGTTCCCGATCGCGCGCCTGCCGGCGGCGACCGCGATCGGCCGCGTCGACGGCGCGCGCCGGCTGCAGGTGTACTGGCTGGCCTCGCGCACGCCGGGTACGCCGCTGGAGAACCCGCGCCAGGTCAGCGCCTACCGCTACCCGCGCCAGTACGGCCCGCAATCGCCGAGCTTCGCCCGGGCGATGCTGCCGCCGGGTCCGGCGCGGATGCCGCTGCTGCTGTCGGGCACCGCGGCCGTGGTCGGCCACGAATCGCGCCACGCCGAATCGGTGCTGGCGCAACTGGAAGAAACCCTGGCCAACTTCGACAGCCTGATCGGCGCCGCGCGCCAGCACCGTCCCGACTTGCCGCCCGCGTTCGGCCCCGGCTCGCGCCTGAAGGTGTACGTGCGCGACCTGCCCGACCTGCCGATCGTCGCCGCCGAACTCGACCGCCGCTACGGCGACCGGGTGCCGCGAATCCTGGTGCATGCGGCGGTGTGCCGGCACGAGTTGCTGGTCGAGATCGACGGGGTGCACGGCTGAGGCCGGGGACCGGGGACCGGGGACCGGGCAAGAGCGTAAAACACCGTGCCGGACTGCACGGCTGAAACGATCCGCGAAAAGCAAGAAGGCCCGCCGAAGCGGGCCTTCCTGCTTTTGTGGGTCCCCGGTCCCAGGTCCCAGGTCCCCGGTCCCCGGTCCCGGGTCCCGCAGCCCCATCACTTACAGATCGACGCCGAACCCCACGCCGCCGGAGCTCTCCGAGCCCGAGAACGCCGCGCCGATGCTGATCGACACGTTGTCGTTGATGCGCCGGCCGTAGCCGATGGCCAGGCCGCTCTCGCCGTCCTGGAAGCCCGCGCCGACCGACAGGCGGCCGCGGCCGGGCTTGGCGTAGGCGCTGTTGGCCGACATCTGCGCCATCGCCGCCGACATCGCGCCGTTGCGGCGGATGCGCCGGTCCAGGTCCTCGAAGCGGTCGTTGACCTCGGCGCGGAAATTGCCGAAGTCCAGGTTCAGGCCATTGATGCGCTGGTCGGTGTAGCTGTTGGCCGACTGCAGGGTGCGCGCGTCGCCGGCGTCGGCGCGGGCGTTGGCCTGCTGCACCTGCTGATTGGTGTAGCCGTTGGATTGCTGCACCGCGGCCGCGTCGCCGGCCTGCATCTGGCGCAGGTTGACCGCGTCGGTCGCGGCGGTGGCGTCGGCGACGTTGGCCACGCGGGTGCCGTTGGCGCCTTCCAGGGTCAGGGTGCCGCGCGAGGCGTCGTCGTAGTTCGCCGACAACGGCGAGCCGCCCGAACCGCCCGGGCCGGCCGGCCCCTGCGGGCCTTGCGGTCCCTGGGGGCCTTGCGGACCCTGCGGCCCTTGCGGGCCCTGCGGACCGGCCGGAATGTTGGCGATGCGCCCATACAGGTCGGTCAGGCGGCCATCGACCGCGCCGAACGCCGAAGCCACGTCGTTGAACGCGCTGCCCTGGACGGTGAAGGTCGGCGCGGCGAACACGCCGCCGGCGAAGCTGGCGCCGCCGCCGAACACGCCCATGACCCGACCGAGCTGGGACAGGTTGACCGCATCGGTGTCCTGGGTCGCCGCGGCGACGTTGACGATCTGCCGTTCCGCGCCGGCCGCACCGACCGACACGGTGTTGGCGCGATCGGCCACCGCGTTGTTGCCCAGCGCCACCGCATCGTCGGCCGTGGCCTGCGCGTTGTAGCCGGCCGCAAGGCTGCGCGCGCCGCTGGCGACGTTGTTGTTGCCGATCGCGGTCGCGTCCACGCCGCTGGCGTCGTTGTCGCCGCCGAACGCATTGGCGCGTTCCGCGCGCGCCCGGTTGCTGCGGCCCACCGCGTTCGCGCCGACGCCGTCGGCGACGTTGAAGTTGCCCAGCGCGCTGCTGTCCTGCACGTTGGCGCTGTTGACGTAGCCCACCGCCGTCGCGCTCGCGCCCGCGGCCTGGTTGCCCAGGCCGACCGCGGTGGCGTCGTCGCCGCCGGCCACGCTCGAGGCGCCGACCGCGGTCGCATTCACGCCGATGGCCTGCGCGCCGTTGCCCAGCGCGCTGCTGCCGACGCCGCTGGCGGCGCTGCCCGCGCCGGCGGCCACGCTGTCGGTACCGGTCTGGGCGCCGCGCACCACGAAACCGTCGCCGATGGCGCCGACCGCGCCTTGCAACTGGCGCAGGTTCACCGCATCGGTCGCCTGGGTGCCGTCGGCGACGTTGACGACCTGCCGTTCCGCGCCTGCCGCGCCGACCGACACGGTATTGGCGCGGTTGGCGACCGAGTTGTTGCCCAGCGCCACGGCATCGTCGGCCGTCGCTTGCGCGTTGAAGCCCGCCGCGAGGCTGCGCGCGCCACTGGCGATGTTGCCGTTGCCGACCGCGGTCGCATCCACGCCGCTCACGTCGTTGTCGCCGCCGAACGCGTTGGCGCGATCCGCGCGCGCCCGGTTGCTGCGGCCCACCGCGTTCGCGCCGACGCCGTCGGCGACGTTGAAGTTGCCCAGCGCGCTGCTGTCCTGCACGTTCGCGCTGTTGACGTAGCCGACCGCCGTCGCGCTCGCGCCGGCGGCCTGGTTGCCCAGGCCGACCGCGGTGGCGTCGTCGCCGCCGGCCACGCTCGAGGCGCCGACCGCGGTCGCGTTCACGCCGATGGCCTGCGCGCCGTTGCCGAAGGCGCTGCTGTTGATCCCGCTGGCGCTGGCGGCTACGCCGACCGCGACCGCATCGTCGGCGCCGGCCTGCGCGCCGAAGCCGGCGGCGAGGCTGCGCGCGCCGCTGGCGACGTTGTTGTTGCCGAGCGCGGTCGCGTCCACGCCGCCGACGTCGTTGTCGCCGCCGAACGCGTTGGAGCGATCCACGCGCGCGCGGTTGCCGCGACCGACCGCGTTGGAACCCACGCCGTCGGCGAAGTTGAAGTTGCCCAGCGCGCTGCTGTCCTGGGCGTTGGCGCTGTTGATGTAGCCCACCGCGCTGGCGTTGGCGGCGGCGGCCTGGTTGCCGCGCCCCAGCGCCACGCTTTCGTCGCCCGAGGCGGCGTTGTCGGCGCCCACCGCGGTGGCGCTGACGCCGCCGGCGAAGTTGCCGTTGCCGATGGCCTGGGCATCGATGCCGTCGACGGTGTTGTTGCGGCCCAGCGCGACGCCGCCGTCGGCATTGGCGTTGTTGCCGCGGCCGCAGGCGATCGCATCGACGCCGTTGGCGGTGCTGCCGCCGCTGTTTTCGTTGCCCGCGACGCCGTCGTTGAGGTCGCAGTCGTTGCCTGCGAACGCCTGCCCTGGCGCGGCCATGTTCATAGCGATGACGCTGGCGATGGCCAGCGCCAATAAGGTGCTGCGATTCATTCCTTGTTTCCCCTAAGACTGACAAGAACCGATTCGGAACCGTCGTGGCGTGCGTGCTGCTCGATCGGAAGACCGCGCCCTCCCCGGCACCGGCCTTGCCAACCATAAAGCGAATTGATGCACTTTTATACGGCTAAACACGTACGAATTACTTCACCGACACCGCCAGTTCCGGCACGCTCGCGGTCATGCTGTTGCAACGCAGCAGGCGGATGCTGTCCGGTGGCCTGGCATTCGCTTCACCGCGCCGATGCGCGAGGCCGCATCCGCGCGCCGCCACACGCGCCGCGCCGGCGCGGCGGCGGCTTGCGGTGTCGGCGGAAGCCAAGCGCGGCCGCGACGCGCGATTTGCGCCAATTGCAAAGCGGACTGCGTCGTGCCGTCCCGGCATGCGGCACGGCGGCGGACGACGCCCGAATCGCCGCGTTCAGCCGCCGACCGCGTCGTCCCGAGCAGCAGCGGCGCAAGCCGCGACCGCGCCGCCGCGACTACGACGAACCCGATCCACGCAGGCGTTCCGCGCGAGCGGCGCGACCGCCCGGCATCGATGCAGCGCCGGAAGCCGGCCGCCGCGCGCGAAGCTCACAACGTCGCGCGCGCCGCCAGCAACGCCCGCGTATGCGCGTGCGCCGGCGCCGCCAGCACCTGCGCCGTCGTGCCGGACTCGACGATCCGCCCCGCCTCCAGCACCGCGATGCGCTCGGCCACCGCGGCGGCCGCCGACAGGTCGTGGGTGACGAACAGCAGCGCCAGCCCGTGCTCGCGCTTGAGCCGCGCCAGCAACTGCAGCACCGCCGCGCGATGGTGCGCGTCCAGCGCCGACACCGCTTCGTCGCAGACCAACAGCTGCGGCCGCGTCGCCAATGCGCGGGCGATGGCGATGCGCTGGCGCTGGCCGCCGGAGAACTGGTGCGGGTAGCGTTCGAGCATGGCCTCGTCCAGACCGACCGCGCGCAGCAGTTCGGCGGCGCGGGCGCGGCGCGCGCCGGCATCGCCGTGGCGATGGATGCGCAGCGGCTCGGCCACGATCTCGGCGACGCTCAGCCGCGGGTCCAGCGAGGCGTAAGGGTCCTGGAACACCACGCCGGTGCGCGCGCGCAGGCGGCGCAGCGCGGCGGCGTCCAGCGTCGCCAGGTCGACGCCGTCGAACGCCACCCGCCCCTGCGCGCCGCGCAACAGCCGCAGCAACGCGCGGCCGAGCGTGCTCTTGCCGCTGCCGCTCTCGCCGACCAGGGCCAGGCCTTCGCCGCGGCGCAATTCGATGTCGACGCCGTCCAACGCGGCGCGCGACGCGCGCGGGTAGCGCATGCGCAGGCCCTCGCCGCGCAGCAGCACCGGCGCGTCGTCGACGGCGGGCGCGGCCAGCGGCGCGATCCGGTCGGCGGCGATCAGCTCGCGGGTGTAGGCCTGCGCGGGCGCGGCGAACACCTGCGCGGCGTCGCCGCGCTCGATCGCCGCACCGCGCTGCAGCACCAGCAGTCGCTGCGCGTAGGCGCCGACCAGCGGCAGGTCGTGGCTGATCAACAGCAGGGCCAGCCCGTCCTCGCGGCGCAGGCGGTCGAGCAGGTCGAGGATGTCGCGGGCGATGCGCGCGTCCAGCGCCGAGGTGGGTTCGTCGGCGATCAACCCGCGCGGCTCGGTCGCCAGCGCCAAAGCGATGGCGATGCGCTGGCGCTGGCCGCCGGAGAACTGGTGCGGATAGCGCGCCAGCGCCGCGGCCGGCTCGGGCAGTTGCACGCGTTCGAGCAGCGACCGCGCCTGCCGCTGCGCGTCGCCGGCCGGCAAACCGCGCACCGCGCGCAGGGTTTCGACCAGTTGCGCGCCGACCCGGCGCAGCGGATGCAGCGAAGCCAGCGGGTCCTGCGGCACCCAGGCCAGCGTGCGGCCGCGCAGGCGCGCGTGCGCGGGCGACGCCAAAGCGATGTCCGCGCCGTCCACGCGCAACCGCCCCTGCGCGCGCAGCGGCGGCGGCAACAGGCCCAGCAGCGCCAGCGCGGTCAGGCTCTTGCCGCTGCCGCTTTCGCCGACCACGCCCAGGCATTGCCCGGCGCGCAGTTCCAGGTCGAGCGGGCCGAGCAGTTCGCGCCCGGGCAGCGACACCCGCAGTTCGCGCAGTTCCAGCAGCGCGCTCATGCCGCCGCGGCCTCGGGCGCCGGACCGTCGCCGCGCGCCTGCGCCTGGCCGCGCACGTCGAGCCAGTCGCGCAGGCCGTCGCCGAGGAACTGGAACGCGGCCAGGGTCGCGACCAGGAAGCCGGCCGGGAACAACAAGGTCCACGGCGCGCTGTCGAGTTCCTGCACGCCCTCGGCGAGCAGGCCGCCCCAGCTGGAGGACGGCTCGTCGATCGACAGGCCGAGGAAGCCGAGGAAGCTCTCGACCAAAATCGCCTGCGGCAGGATCAGGCCCAGGTAGACCAGCGCCAGCGGCAGTAAGTTGGGCAGCACGTGCCAGCGCAGGCGCTGGCCGAAGCTGGCGCCGGCGGCCTGCGCGGCCAGTACGAACGCCGCCTCGCGCAGGCGCGCGGCCTCCGCGCGCATGACCCGGGCCAGGTCGATCCAGACGTAGCCGCCGATCGCCGCCAGCAGCAGCCACAGCGAGCGGTCGAACAGGGTCAGCAGCAGGATCACCACCAACAGGAACGGCAGCGCCGAGAACACGTCGAGCACGCGCAGCATCCAGCGCTCGACCCAGCCGCCGGCGAGCCCGGCGACCGCGCCGTAGCCCAGCCCGATGACCAGCGCGACCACGCTGGCGAGCAGGCCGATGCCCAGCGACAGCCGGCCGCCGGCCAGGGTGCGGGCGAACACGTCGCGGCCGATGGCGTCGGTGCCGAACCAGTGCCCGGCCGTGCCCGGCGCGGCCGACAGCGCCTCCCAGTCCGGCAGCACCGGCCCGTAGCGGCCGAGCCACGGCCCCAGCCAGCACGCGGCGGCGAGCAGGCCCAGCACGGTCAGGCAGGTGCGGGCGAGCGGAGGCAGGGGAGTGGCGAATCGCATCGGGGGGCATCGTAACGGTTTGGCTTCGACGATCGGGACCGGGGACCGGGGACCCGGGACCCAGAGGCCGGATCCTGGTCCCGGGTCCCGGGTTCCCGGTCCCGAACCCCACCCGCCACATTCCCACCCGTCATATCCCCATCACCCAATACCTTTTCCCCCGCCCGGCCCCGCCGCGCCACATTTCCTACATGGTGACTGGGAAATGCTGACGATGAAGGCCAAGTACGCCCTGCGCGCGATGTGCGCGCTGGCGCGCGCCGAGAGCGGGCGGACCGCGCCGGCGGTGCGCCACGGCCGCCTGCAGGCGAAGGCGATCGCCGAGCACAGCGGCGCGCCGAGCAAGTTCCTCGAATCGATCCTGGTCGATCTGCGCGAGGCCGGCTTCATCCACAGCCGGCGCGGGCAGAAGGGCGGCCACACCCTGGCGCGGCCGGCCGACCAGATCATGGTCGGCGACCTCATCCGCGCCATCGACGGCCCGCTGGCGCCGGTGCGCTGCGCCAGCGTCAGCGCCTACCAGCCCTGCGCCGACTGCGCCGACCCGGACGCCTGCAGCCTGCGCGCGCTGATGCGCGAGGCCCGCGACGCGCTCTCGCACGTGCTCGACCGGCGCAGCCTGCGCGAGCTGGCGCTGGCGCCGGACTTCGGCGCGGCGGCGATCGACCCGGCCCTGCTCGACGCCACCTTCCTGTCCGGCGAGCTCGGAGGCGGCCGGTGAGCCGGGCGCGCAAGCCCTCCGCCAAGCGCGCCGACGCGCAGGTGTCGACCGTGCGCTACGAAGCCGGGCGCGCGCCGGAGCCGGAGATCAACATCGTCAACCTCAGCGACAGCGAGTTCGTGCTGTTGCAGGCGCTGCGCGGGCTCGCCGCGGGGCGGATCGAGGTGGTGGTGCAGGGCGCGCGGATCGTCGAGATCACCCGCAGCGAGCGGGTGGAGGTGACGGTGGCGGGGGAGTCGTGGGGGTGAGGGGGCGCTGTTGTTGAACTGAGAGCGCGGCCGCCGGGGGGTGGGCGCGGGTACTCGAAGACTTTTGTTATTGGGGAGATCGTGGGGACGCCTGGGGGCGGCTGCGGTTTCTATCGGGAACACCTTTGTTGTTTTTTCTGCCAGTTCCGTGGTCCGCGCCACCGGGCCCTTCCACCGTTTTCGATGAAAGGAGCACACCGATGCCAATCCAGGTTCGCCGCCGACCGCGCCCGTTCGCGCGCCTGACCGCCGCGCCGCTATGGGCCGCGCTGGCCTGCGCCGCCGGCCTGCCGGCGCACGCGGCCGAACTCACGGTCGAGCAGTTGGCGCAACGGCTCAAGGCGATCGAACAGCGCCTGGGCACCGCCGCGCCGGCCGACGCCGGCGGCGAAGGCCTGGCCGATCTCGACCAGCGCCTGCGCATCATCGAGCGCAAGCTCGAACTGCAGGCCGAGGACAGCGCGGCCAAGGCCGCCAGCACGCCGACGGTGGCGCTGAGCGCGAGCAAGGGGCTGTCGATCAAGTCGCCGCCGCCGGGCGATGTCGAAGTCAAGTTCAAGGCGCTGCTGCAGGCCGACGGCCGCTTCTTCGTCGGCGATTCGCAAGTGCCGCAGAACGACACCTTCCTGTGGCGCCGGATCCAGCCGAGCATCGAAGGCAGCTGGGGTTCGCTGGTCGGCTTCCGGATCCTGCCCGAGTTCGCCGGCGACAGCGCCACCATCAACGACGCCTACCTCGACCTCAAGTTCGATCCGCGCGCGACGCTGCGGGTCGGCAAGTTCAAGAGTCCGGTCGGCCTGGAGCGGCTGCAGTCCAGCGGTTCCACCGGCCTGATCGAACTGGGCCTGGCCTCCGAGCTCACGCCCAACCGCGACCTCGGCCTGCAGCTGCAGGGCGAGTTCGCCGGTTCGACCGTGTCCTACGCGCTGGGCGTGTTCAACGGCGCGGTCGACGGCCGCGACAGCCCGACCGCCAACCCCGACAACGAGTTCGAATACGCCGGACGGATCTTCCTGGAACCGTGGAAGAACGCCGGCGGCGCGCTGCAGGGCCTGGGTTTCGGCCTCGGCGCCAGCGCCGGCGACCGCGCCGGCAGCGGCAACAACTTCTTGCCGCGCTACCGCACGCCAGGGCAGTCGCAGTTCTTCAACTACCGCAGCACGGTGCTCGCCGACGGCGCGACCAAGCGCTGGTCGCCGCAGCTGTACTTCTACCGCAACGCCTTCGGCCTGCTCGGCGAATACGTCAGCTCCAGCCAGGAAGTGCGGGTGAGCGCGGCGCGCGAGGAACTCGACCACCGCGCTTGGCAGCTCACCGCCGGCCTGGTGCTCACCGGCGAAGACGCCGGCTACCGCGGCGTCGCCCGGCCTAACCAACCTTTTACCGTGGGTAGTGCAGGCTGGGGCGCGTTCGAGCTGGTCGCGCGCTATGGCCGCCTGGAGATCGACGACGCCGCGTTCCCGCGCTTCGCCGATCCCAACGCCGTCGCCGCCGCGGCGCGATCGTGGGGGCTGGGCTTGAACTGGTACCTCACCGCCAACCTGAAACTGGTCGCCAACTACACTCAGACCGCATTCGACGGCGGCGCCGCCAACGGCCGCGACCGCGAAGACGAAAAGGCGTTCTTCACCCGCGCCCAGCTCGCGTTCTGATGCGCGGCCGCACCACGCCGCGACCGCCCCACACGCTGTATTGGACTTACGCCACTTCGCAGAGGATCGACCGATGAAAACCGCATTCCGATGGGTTCTGCTCAGCGTGGCGCTCGCCGCCGGCACCGCCGCGGCCAAGGACGCCGAACTGCTCAACGTTTCCTACGACCCCACGCGCGAGTTCTACGCCGAGGTCAACCAGGTCTTCGCCGCGCAATGGAAACAGCAGACCGGCGAAACGCTCAACATCCGCACCTCGCACGGCGGCTCGGGCAAGCAGGCGCGCGCCGTGGTCGACGGCCTGGAGGCCGACGTGGTGACGCTGGCCCTGGCCGGCGACATCGACACCGTCGCCAACGCCAAGCAGCTGCCGGCCGACTGGCAGAAGCGCCTGCCGCACCAGAGCTCGCCGTACACCTCGACCATCGTGTTCCTGGTGCGCAAGGGCAATCCGAAGGGCATCAAGGACTGGGACGACCTGATCAAGCCGGGCGTCGGCGTGATCACCCCGAATCCGAAGACCTCCGGCGGCGCGCGCTGGAACTACCTGGCGGCCTGGGCCTGGGCCTCGACCAAGTTCCGCGAGGGCGACAAGGTCACCGGGTATCTGACCCAGTTGTTCAAGAACGTGCCCGTGCTCGACACCGGCGCGCGCGGCTCCACCACGACCTTCGTCGACCGCAAGATCGGCGACGTGCTGATCGCCTGGGAGAACGAGGCGCTGCTGACGCTGGATCAATCCAACAGCCGCGGCCAGTTCGAGATCGTGGTGCCGAGCCTGAGCATCAAGGCCGAGCCGCCGGTGGCCTGGGTCGACAAGAACGTCGACAAGCACGGCACCCGCAAGCAGGCCGAAGCCTACCTGCGCTTCCTCTACACCCCCGAAGGCCAGCGCCTGGCGGCCAAGCACGGCTACCGCCCGGCCGAACCCGACAAGGTGCCGGCGGCGGAGCTGGCCAAGTTCCCGGCGGTCAAGCAGGTGACCATCGACGGCGCGTTCGGCGGCTGGAAGAAGGCGCAGGCCGCGCATTTCTCCGATGGCGGGTTCTTCGACAAGATCTACCAGCCCAAGTGAGTTCCGCCTGAGACCGCGGCCGCGCCGGCGTGCGAGAGCCGGCGCGGCCGCGGCTCGCTGTCTGTCGAAGCCGGGTTGTGCTGTTGTGGGAGGGCCTTCAGGCCCGAAGCTTTTCTCTCAGGTCATGGCGATCTGAAACAAGCTTCGGGCCTGAAGCCCCCCCACAACAGCCTGGTTCTTCCACCAGGCGCCGCCCATTCACCGTACGGAACTTCCCGGCCATCTCCGACTCAGACCCCATATCGCCATCGCGCACCTCGAAACAACCAACGCGCATTTCCACCGGTTCGGGAAACCGCGATAGCGTCGCCACCCTGCGTCCCTCAAAACTTCTGCCGCCCACCGCCACATGAGCGAGCAAGCCCTCCCATTGCCGGCCTCCGGTCGCTGGCGCCGTCCCCTGCCCGGTTTCGGGCTCGGCCTCGGCATCGGCCTGACCTGGCTCGGCCTCATCGTGCTGCTGCCGCTGGCGGCGCTGATCCTGCGTTCCGGCGGGCTCGGCTGGGCCGGCTGGGCGCGCGCGATTTCCGATTCGCGGGTGATCGCCTCGCTCAAGGTCAGCTTCGGCGCGTCGTTCGTCGCCGCGGTCGCCGCGCTGCTGTTCGGCGCGCTGATCGCCTGGGTGCTGGTGCGCTACCGCTTCCCCGGCCGGCGCCTGATGGACGCGCTGGTCGACCTGCCGTTCGCCCTGCCGACCGCGGTCGCCGGCATCACCCTGGCGGCGATCTACGACGAGAACGGTTGGGTCGGGCAACTGCTGCAGCCGTTCGGCATCCAGTTGGTCAACAACTTCACCGGCATCGTCATCGCCCTGATCTTCGTCGGCCTGCCGTTCGCGGTGCGCACGGTGCAGCCGGTGCTGGAAGCGCTCGGCCGCGAGCAGGAAGAAGCCGCCATCTCGCTCGGCGCCTCGCGCCTGACCACGCTGCGACGGGTGATCCTGCCGGAATTGCTGCCGGCGCTGCTGACCGGCTTCGCCCTCGCCTTCGCCCGCGCGCTCGGCGAATTCGGCTCGGTGATCTTCATCTCCGGCAACCTGCCGTGGAAGACCGAGATCGCGCCGATGCTGATCACCATCCGCCTGGAAGAAGACGGCGGCGTGCCCGCCGCGATCGTGCTGGCGACCTTGCTGCTGCTGATGTCGTTCGCCTGCCTGCTGGCGATCAACGCCGCCTCGACCCTGTTCGCCCACGGGAACCGCCGCGATGGCTGAGCGCGACCACCTGCAGGAATCGGCCTGGGTGCGCTGGCTGCTGATCGGCCTGGCCGCGGCGATCATGCTGCTGGTGGTGGTGCTGCCGCTGTTCGCCCTGCTCGGCGCGGCGTTCGGCAGCGGGCTTGCGGTGTGGTGGAACGCGGTCGCCGAAGAACACACCGTCGCCGCGCTCAAGCTCACCCTGCTGACCGCGGCGATCGTGGTGCCGGTGAACGCGATCTGCGGCGTGTTCGCGGCCTGGGCGCTGACCCGCTTCGAGTTCCGCGGCAAGCGCGCGCTGCTGTCGCTGATCGACCTGCCGTTCGCGGTCTCGCCGGTGGTCGCCGGCCTGTGCCTGGTGCTGTTGTTCAGCCCGACCCACGGCTTCCTCAAGGACGTATTGAACGCCTACGACCTCAAGATCCTGTTCGCCACGCCCGGGATCGTGCTGGCGACCTTGTTCGTGACCTTCCCGTTCGTGGTGCGCGAGCTGATCCCGCTGATGGAGCAACAAGGCAGCGACGAGGAACTCGCCGCGCGCTCGCTCGGCGCCAACGCCTGGACCATGTTCTTCAAGGTCACCCTGCCGAACATCAAATGGGGCCTGCTGTACGGCGTGCTGTTGTGCAGCGCGCGGGCGATGGGCGAGTTCGGCGCGGTCACCGTGGTCTCGGGCAACGTCATGGGCAGCACCAACACCCTCTCGCTGCATGTGGAAGTGCTGTACAAGCAACTCGGCGGCGAAGCCGCGGCGGCGTTCGCGGCGGCCTCGCTGCTGGCCGGCCTGGCGCTGGTGACGCTGGTGGTGAAACTGTGGCTGGAAACGCGGCACGGCGATGCGCTGGCGCAATCGCACCGGCGCAATTGATCGAGCGGATACCGAATGGACCTTCATCTCAAAGCCATCGCCAAGCGTTACGCGAACGTGGCCGCGCTCGACGCGGTCGACCTGGACGTCGCCTCGGGCGAACTGGTCGCGCTGCTCGGCCCGTCGGGTTCGGGCAAGACCACCCTGCTGCGGGTCATCGCCGGCCTGCTGCAACCCGATTCGGGGCAGATGCTGTTCGGCCAGACCGACGCCACCCGGCTGAGCCTGCGCGAGCGCAACGTCGGCTTCGTGTTCCAGCACTACGCGCTGTTCAAACACATGACTGTGGCCGAGAACATCGCCTTCGGCCTGCGCAGCCGGCCGCGCGCGCGGCGGCCGGACAAGGCGGCGATCGCCGCGCGCGTGCGCGAACTGCTCGGACTGATCCAACTGCCCGATCTGGGTTCGCGCTATCCGGAGCAGTTGTCCGGCGGCCAGAAGCAGCGCGTGGCGCTGGCGCGCGCGCTGGCGATCGACCCGACCGTGCTGCTGCTCGACGAACCCTTCGGCGCGCTCGACGCCAAGGTCCGGGTCGAACTGCGGCGCTGGCTGCGCCGCCTGCACGACCAGACCGGCCAAACCACCTTGTTCGTCACCCACGACCAGGAAGAAGCGCTGGAACTGGCAGACCGCGTGGTCGTGCTCAAGGACGGCCGGATCGAGCAGATCGGCACGCCCGACGAGATCTACAGCGCGCCGGCCTCGGCCTACGTGTTCGACTTCATCGGCCGCGCCAACGTCATCGACGGCCAGACCGAAGGCGGCGAGCTGTCCGTCGACGGCCACGGCCTGCGCCTGCCGGTGGACCTGCACAGCCGCAGCCGCGCGCGCCTGTACGTGCGCCCGCACGACATCGGCCTGGTCGGCGAAGGCGAAGGGCTGCCGGCGCGGGTGCTGTCTTCTCACCGGCTGGCCGAGCGCATCACCCTGGAACTCAACGTGGAAGGCCAGGCGCGGCCGCTGGAGCTGGACCTGGTGGCGACCCCGGACGCGGTGACGCCGGCGTCGGGCAGCCTCGTCCACGTGCGGCCGCTGCGCTACCGCGTCTACTCGGACTAGCCGAAGCCTCCTGTAGGAGCGGCGCAAGCCGCGACCAACCGAAGCGACGTACGCAAGCGCAACCACCGGAAAACCGGTCCTCCAAGCCCTCATGGGCGATTCTGGGGATCGCCGCAGGCTCCGGGCGCCGACGCTTACATAAACCGTTTCGGTTGGTCGCGGCTCGCGCCGCTCCTACAGGGCGCTTTGCCGCATCCGCGGCATCCGGTTGATGCAACGCGCTGTCCCACCCATCCGCGACCCTCGGCCGCAGGCCCCCGCCCCGCGCGGGAGTAGACTAGGCCGCCATGAGCTACCCCTACACCCGCCCGCGGCGGATGCGCCGCGACGACTTCTCGCGCCGGTTGATGCGCGAGACCGTCCTCACCGCGAACGACCTGATCTACCCGGTCTTCGTCCACGAACTCGACGGCCGCGCCCCGGTCGGCTCGATGCCCGGCATCGAGCGCCTGTCGATCGACGAACTGCTGCGCGTGGCCGAACGCGCCAGCGAACTGCGGGTGCCGGCGCTGGCGCTGTTCCCGGTCACCGCGCCGGAAGCCAAGTCGCTGACCGCCGAAGCCGCGTGGCAGGACGACGGCCTGTGCCAGCGCGCGGTGCGCGCGCTCAAGCAGCGCTTCCCGGACCTGGGCGTGATCACCGACGTCGCCCTCGACCCCTACACCACCCACGGCCAGGACGGGCTGATCGACGACAGCGGTTACGTCATGAACGACGAAACCGTCGAAGCCCTGGTCAAGCAGGCGCTGTCGCATGCCGCCGCCGGCGCCGACGTCGTCGCGCCGAGCGACATGATGGACGGCCGCATCGGCCAGATCCGCGCCGAGCTGGAAAGCCAGGGCCACATCCACACCCGCATCCTGGCCTACAGCGCCAAGTACGCCTCCAGCTTCTACGGCCCGTTCCGCGACGCGGTCGGCTCGGCCGGCGCGCTCGGCAAGGGCAACAAGTACACCTACCAGATGGACCCGGCCAACAGCGACGAAGCGATGCGCGAGATCGCGCTCGACCTCGACGAAGGCGCCGACATGATCATGGTCAAGCCGGGCATGCCGTACCTGGACATCGTGCGCCGGGCCAAGGACGAATTCGGCGCGCCGACCTTCGTTTACCAGGTCAGCGGCGAGTACGCGATGCTGCGCGCGGCGATCGGCAACAGCTGGCTCGACGAACGCGGCTGCGTGATGGAAGCGCTGACCTCGATCAAGCGCGCAGGCGCCGACGGGGTGCTGACCTACTTCGCATTGGATGCGGCGCAGTGGATGCGCGAGGCGGGCTGACGGCGGGCCATACGCCGCCCGCGGTGCGCGTCCACATCCTGCTGGCGCGCGCCGCGGACACCGCCGTCGTCATTCGCCGCGGCCCGGAAAAGATCGGCTGCGTGCTCGGCTGGGACCGCGCCGGCGATCGCATCGAAGTCGGCCAATGGCTCAAGGCGCGCATCCACGAACGCCGCTGCGACCTGTCCCCGGACGGCCGCCACCTGCTTTACTTCGCGACCGATTATCGTGGCGTGCGCGGCGACTTCTGCGGCTGGCAGGCGATCTCGCGCGCGCCGTACCTCAAGGCCCTGGGGTTCTGGCCGATGACGGACAACGCTTACGGCGGCGGCCAGTTCGACTCGAACGAATCCTACTGGCTGCGGCGCGTGTCCGACCCGCACGCGCTGGATCGCGACGCGACCGACTTGCGGCGCGTCGCGCCGAGCGCGGCCGCCCTGGACAACCGCGGCTACTTCGAGCTGTACGACCTGCGGCTCCAGCGCGACGGCTGGACCCTCGTCGACAGCCAGCACACCGGCAGGTTCGCCCAGGCCGATTTCCGCAAATCCACCGGCGGCCCCTGGTCGCTGCACAAATCGGTCTATAGCGGCTTCGGCCGGCGCAAGGGCGACCCGCGCCGCGCAGTCAACGAAGACCACGCCCTGCTGCATCGCGACGGCCGCGCGATCCCGCTTCCCGACTGGTCGTGGGCCGACATCGATGCCGCGCGCGAGCGCCTGGTCTGGGTCGAACACGGACGCCTGATGGCCGCGCCGATCGCAGACGCGGGCCTCGGTACGGCGCGCGAACTCTACGACTTCAACCCGCTGGCCTGGCAGTCGCTGCAAGCGCCGTATTGAATCGGACCGCCGCGGCCTGAAACAAAAGTATCGGGCCTGAAGGCCCTCCTACAACCACCTTGCAACCGACTATCGCGCGAAGGCCATCCTCGTGGGAGGGCCCTTCAGGCCCGATGCTTTTCGCTCGGATCGCCATGACCTGAAACAAGAGCGTCGGGCCTGAAGGCCCTCCCACTACACTCTCGCAGCCGCTCCTCGCCGCGGGATCAAGCCGGCGCGTGCAGCACGCAGACCGGCGAATCCGCGCCCCCTTCCAGGCTTGCCAGCAACTCCATCGCCTCGTCGGCGTCGGCGAACCAGCTGCCGAGAATGAAGCGGTGTTCGCCGTTTTCGGCGTCGAGATCCAGCATCACGCAGACATCGATGAACCGATCGAACAACTGCGACGAACGCGCGCCGACGAAGGCGACGGCATCGATGCCGTCGCTGCGCCATTGCGGCACCCAACGCCGCAGTTCGTCGAGATCGTCGAGATCGCTCAACACCATGAGCTTGCGGCCGTAGCCGGCAACGACGCCCGCATCGCCGCCGACCTGCGCCGTCACCGCGCCCACGCTTTCGTCTCGGCCGCGCCCACGCATCCGTCCTTGCCCGTGACCGCCGGCGCCGCGATCCGGTAGATGTCCTGCTTGCCCGCCTTCGGCGCCTTGGCCATGCCGTTGAGCAGCATCTCGCCGGGCTTGTTCCAGTCGATCACCGGCCCGTAGGTGAATCCTTCGGCGGTGTTGAACGACAAGCCCAGCGGCACCGCTTCGCCATAGCGCTTGCCGTCGCATTGCGCGACGTACAGCCGCACCGGTTTTTCGTTGACGTCGTCGGAGCGGGTGAACACGATCGCGCGGCCGTCGCCGAGCCAGGTCGCGTCGAATTCGTCGGCGGCGGTGTTGATGCCCGGCGCCGGTCGCGGATCGACGAAGGCCTTTCCATCCCAGCGCGCGATCCACAGGTCCTGGCGGCCCGCGCCGCCGCGTCCGTCGCTGGCGAACAGCAGGTGGCGTCCGTCGCGGCTCGGCGCCGGCGCCCACTCGCGTCCCGGCGTGTTGACGCCGGGGCCGAGGTTCTCGGCCGGGCCGTAGCCGCCGTCGGGCCGCACCGCGGCGCGATAGAGGTCTTCGCCGCCGAGCCCGCCGGGACGGTCGGAGAAGAAATACAACCAGCGGCCGTCGCCGCTGAACATCGGATCGTAGTCCTTGGCCGCGCTGTTGATCGGCAACGGCTCGGGGTTCTGCCAGCGGCCGTCGACCAACGTCGCCTGCCACAGATCGCGCCCGCCCGGACCGCCGGGACGGTCGCTGCCCCAGACGATGCGCCGGCCGTCGGGACTCACGCTCGCGCGCACTTCGCTGTGCGGCGTGGACACCACGCCCATGCCTTCTATGCCGAATTCGTTCAGGGCCGCGGCCGGCGGGCTGGCTACGGCGCAGACGAGGAGTACACTCGGAATCCACCAGACCCTGGCGTGGCGCATGCGCGTCTTGCTCCCATCGGAAGGGTCACCAGTCTAACGAGGCGCGCCCATGTCGATCGACTCCAGTTCGTCCAGCCCGGTCCTGCGCTTCGCGGTCTTCGGCCATCCGGTCGCGCACTCGCTGTCGCCGCGCATCCACGCGCACTTCGCGCGCCAGTTCGGGATCGCGCTGGACTACGCGGCGATCGACGCCGCCGCCGAGCGCTTCGACGTAGCCCTGGCCGAGTTCGCCGCCGAGGGCGGCCTCGGCGCCAACATCACCCTGCCGCTGAAGACCCGCGCCGCCGGCATCTGCACCCACCTGAGCGAGCGCGCGCGCCGCGCCGGCGCGGTCAACACCCTGATCCGCAGCGCCACCGGCTGGGAAGGCGACAACACCGACGGCGTCGGCCTGATCCGCGACCTCACCGAACGCCACGGCCTGGACCTGCGCGAGCGCCGCACCCTGCTGATCGGCGCCGGCGGCGCCGCGCGCGGAGTCGCGCCGGCGCTGCTCGATGCCGGCATCGGCGACCTGTTCATCGTCAACCGCACCGGCGAGCGCGCCGACGCGCTGGCCGACACGCTCGGCCAGCCCGGCCGCGTGCATCCGCGCTATCTCGACGACGTCGGCAACCTCGGCAACTTCGACCTCATCGTCAACGCCACTTCGGCCGCGCGCGAACATGAGTTCCCGAGCCTGCCGATGAGCCTGGCCACGCCGCGCACCGCGGCCGTGGACCTGAGCTACGGCGAAGCCGCGATCCCGTTCCTGGCCTGGGCCAAGGTCGCCGGCGCGCACGACCGCATCGACGGCCTCGGCATGTTGGTCGAGCAGGCCGCCGAGAGCTTCGAGCGCTGGCATCGCCGCCGTCCGGAGACCGATCCGGTCTACGCGCTGCTGCGCCAGGGCGCGGGCACGCTGGTGACCGCGGACTGATGCCGGCAGCGTTCGCCGCCGCATTCGACCGAACCCCCATCTTCGCCGCGCCCATGGCAAGGAGCCGCGCATGACGTTCAACGACTGGCTGCCCGCCCTCCTGTCTCAGGCGGCGTTCATGACGCCGAGCCTGCTCGCCTACATCACCGGCATCGTGCTGTGCCTGTCGTGGCGGCGGCGCATCGGCGTCGGCGCGACCTATGCGGTGGCCGCCTTCGCGCTGCTGGTGTTCGGCCAGGCGCTGAGCCTGCTCGGGCAGGTCTGGATCTACCGGGCGATGGCCGACGGCATCAGCGCGAGTTCCACCTCGCTGGGCCACAGCGTGATCGGCGTGGCGCACGTGCTGATCTCGCTGGTGTCCACCGGCCTGCTGATCGCCGCGGTGCTGGCCAAGCGCCCGCCGTCGCCGGTCTGAGCCGCGCGCCGATGCAGTGCCGCGACCGCTGCGGCGCCTGCTGCATCGCGCCTTCGATTACTTCGCCGATCCCGGGCATGCCGCACGGCAAACCGGCCGGGATTCCCTGCGTGCAGCTCGACGACGAGCTGCGCTGCCGCCTGTTCGGCCGGCCCGAGCGGCCGCGCTTTTGCGGGTCGCTGCAGCCGCAGGCGGAGATGTGCGGGCAATCGCGCGAGCAAGCGCTCGCCGGGCTGCTGAAACTGGATCGGGCGACCGCGCCTTAGCGCCGAACGCGGACGCCGCGCGTCGCTGCGGGCGAGCCGGGCTACAGCAAGCGATCGCGCTTCACCGCCAGATACTTCTCCACCAGCGACGCCGCCAACTGCTCGCAGGCCACGTCCAGCACCATCACGCCCTGGCTGCGCAGCGCCTCGTGGGCCTGGGTGCGGTGTTCCAGGTATTGCGCGGCGGCGCCGGCGCGGATCGCGCCGGACAGGTCGTCGACTTCGTCGCCCAGCGCCTGGTCGAGCGAGCCTTCGCGCAGGCTGGCCACGCACACCAGGTGGCGGCCGCGCAGCATCCGCACCGCGGCCAGCAGGTCGTCCATGTCTTCGTCGCGCAGGTTGGTCACCAGCATCACCAGCGAACGCCGGCGCTGGCGCAGCGACAGTTCGGTGGCGGCAGCGAGGAAGTCGGTCGCGACCGGCTGCGGCTGCAGCGCGTAGCTGGCGCGCAGCAGGTTGTCGATCGCGCCGACGCCGCGCTGCGGCGGCACCCAGCGGCTCTGGCCGCCGCTGGCGAGCAGGCCGACGCCGTCGCCCTGGCGCAGCGCCAGGTACGACACCACCAGCGCCGCGTCGAGCACGTGGTCGAAGTGCGAGAGTTCGCCGTCGCGCGCCATTAGCCGGCGGCCGGTGTCGAGCATCAGCACCAGTTGCTGGTTGCGCTCGTCCTGGTACTCGCGCGAGATCAGCCGGCGCGCGCGCGCGGTGGCCTTCCAGTCGATCTGGCGCAAGCTGTCGCCGACGCGGTACTCGCGCATCTGGTGGAAGTCGGTGCCTTCGCCGCGGCGGCGCTTGACGTGCGCGCCGACCAGGCGCGAGGCCTGTTCGGCGCTGAACATCGCGAACTTGGCCAACGGCGCGAAATTGGGGAACACGCGCACCCGCTGCGGCGCGCCGGCCACCCGCGACTGCCACCACAGGCCCCACGGCGAATGCAGCCGCAGTTGGGTTCCGTCGAACTGGAAATCGCCGCGGCTGTTGGCGCGCAGGAAGTATTCGAAATCGGTCGATTGGCCCGGCGCGAGGTCGAGCCGGCGCGGCAGATCGCGCATCGCCCAACCGCCCGGATGCAGGTCGAACGCGTCCAGGCGCTGGCGCCGGTCGCCGTCGATCTGCAGCGTCACCGCGCGCTCCACCCCGATCGCCCAGGTGTCGTGCATGCGCCGCTGCACGCGCGGCGTCGGCGCGCGCATCACCCGCCACAGGTCCAGCGCGAGCGCCGCCAGCGCCAGCAACGCCGCGAGCTGCCACCACTGCGGCGCCAGCCAGCCCGCGCTCGCCGCCAGCCCCAGCGCCGCGCACGGCAGCGCCAGCCAGCCCAGCCGCAACGACGGCCGCGGCCAGGCCTGGCGCGCCTGCGCGCGCTCGCGCGGCACCGCGGGCGCGGCGCCGGCGACGGCGGGCAGCGGCGGCGGCGCCGAGCTCATTGCCGCGGCGCTTCGACCGTGGCCAGCAGCGCGTGCAGCACGTCGTCGGCGGACTGGCCTTCGATCTGCAGTTCCGGCGCCAGCGCGATGCGATGGCGCAGCACCGGCTTGGCGATCTCGCGCACGTCGTCGGGGGTGACGAAGTCGCGCCCCGACAGCACCGCCTGCGCGCGCGCCGCGCGCACCAGGCCGAGGCTGCCGCGCGGCCCCGCGCCGAGCGCGATGCCGGCCCAGTCGCGGGTCTTGGCGACGATGCGCACGGCGTAGTCGATCACCGCCTCGTCCACCCGCACCAGCGCGGTGCCGAGCTGCATCGCGACGATCTCCTCCGGCCCGAGCACGCGCTGCACCTGCGAGAGATCGAAGTCCGACGCGCTGCGGCCCAGGCTGACCGCGGCGACCATGCGCTTCTCGTCGGCCAGGGTCGGGTAGCCGATCAGCACCTTCAGCAGGAAGCGGTCGAGCTGGGCTTCCGGCAACGGATAGGTGCCTTCCTGTTCGACCGGGTTCTGGGTGGCCAGGGTCAGGAACGGCGGCGGCAACTCGAAGCTGTGGCCTTCGATGGTGACCTGCAGCTCCTGCATCGCCTCCAGCAGCGCCGACTGGGTCTTGGCCGGCGCGCGGTTGATCTCGTCGGCCAGCAGCAGGTTGGTGAACACCGGGCCGCGGCGGATGTTGAAGCTCTCGGTCTTGGGGTCGTACACCGCGTGGCCGCTGATGTCGCTGGGCATCAGGTCGGGGGTGAACTGGACGCGCGCGTAACCGCAGTCCAGGGCCTTGGACAGCGCCCGCACCACCAGCGTCTTGCCGAGCCCGGGCACGCCTTCGAGCAGGGCGTGGCCGCCGGCGAGCAGCGCGATCAGGATCTGGTCGAGCACGTCGGCCTGGCCGATGAAGGCCTTGCCGACCTCATCGCGCACGGCGGCGGCGCGTTCGGCGAGCGCGGGGCCGGTGATCGGGACGAGCGGAGCGGCGTCGAGGCTCATAGTCGGTTTCTCATGCGGATCAAGGTGGCGATGCGGGTGCGGAACGCGGCGTGGTCGCGCGCCAGCGGATGGGCCAGGGCGTCGCGGATCTGCGCCGGTCCCAGGCCGGGTTCGTTCTTGTAGCGCTGGGCAAGCAGCTCCACCTGCGCCTCGCCTTCGATCGAGGCGGCGTAGGGATCGCGCCGGCGCAGGCGCAGCAGGAACGCGGCGCGCACCGAGGCGTACAGGCTCGGGCCGTAGCCGTAGCGGTAGATGTGCTCGCCGCTGGCGACGATGTGTTCGAGCAGCGAGCGCCGCTCCATCGCCGGCGCCGGCCGCAGCGGGCCGAAGCGCTGCATGCGCTGCCACAGCCACGCCGCCAGCCACAGCAGCAGCGGCAGCCAGGCCATCCAGCTGTTACGGATCAGGGTCTGCCACAACGACGGGACGTCGGCGGCGTAGATCAGGTGGATCGTGCCGGCGCGGTAGTTCGGCGCCAGCACCTGGCGGGCGAAGGCGGCGTTGGACGGCTGCGCGACCTCGTCGTCGCCGTGGCGGACGCCGGCGAACGCCGCCAGCGCCGAACCGCCGCGGTTGGACAGGAAGTCCATGTCCGCCAGCACGTCGACCCGGCCCTCGCCGTAGGGCAGGCGCGCGTAGACGTAGGCGCTGTCCTCGTCGCCCCAGGCCGCCTCGGGCGCGGCGTCGGCGTTGTAGAAGTAGAAGCGGCGCGCGCCGCAGAACACCAGTTGCGATTCGCGCCCGCGTTCGTACAGATTGGCGCAGCCGCTGCGCTGGCCGTTGTCTTCGTTGTCGGCGGCGTCGAGCAGGGTCACCCCGACTTCCTCGAGCACCGGCACCTTGGCCTCGCCCAGGCGCTCGCGCCACGGCGGCGTGCGCACGATCAGGTGGCCGCCGCGCGCGACCCATTCCAGCAGCGCCTTGGCGTCCGGCGCGGCCAGGGTGCGCGGGTCGCGGTAGATCAGCACCGTGTCGCGCGGCTGCAGCGGATGCTGCGACAGCAGCAGGCGCTGGCGCGCGTCGACCTTGACCCCGTCCTTGGCCAGCGCCAGCTTGAGCACGTACAGCGGATTGCTCGCCGCCTCGCCGGTGCGCGGCAGGTCCACCATCTCTTCGCTGCGCACGTAATCCTTGCGCCACAGGCTGTAGCCGCCGAACCCCAGCAGCGCGACCAGCGCGAGCAGCGCCAACGCGATCAGGCCCTGGCGGCTCATGCGGCCCACCCGAAGCGCCGGCTCAGCAGCGCCACCAGATCGTCGAAATCGTCGCCGCCGGGCAGGGTCTGGGCATAGGCCGCGTACTGCCAGACCCGCACCGCGCGCGCGAACGCATCGCGGTCCTCGGCCAGCGGCAGTTTGCGCGAGGCGCGCAGGCACTGCGCCTCGGTCGCGCCGGGCACCAGGGTCACCTGCGCGCGCTGCGCCATCGATTCGACCGCGGCGCGGTACATCAGCGCCAGCGCGTCGCGCGCGCGGCCGCCCTGCCACAGCCGGCGGATCGCGGTCGGGATGTCGTCGGGCAAGGGCTCGGGTTCGGCCAGCGCGGCGTTGCGCAGCTCGCCCGGCGCCGGTTCTTCCTCGAACGCGCCGCCGCGGAACCAGCCCAGCCAACGACCCATGCTGAACAACAGCGCGCCGACCACCAGCGCCACCACGCCCCACAGCGCCAGCTCCAGGCCGGTCGCCAGGCCGCCGCTGAGGCCCTTGAAACCGTCGAAATCGCGCGAGTCGCGGCGCCGCTCGGTCTTGGGCTTGTCGGCCTCGGCGCGCGACTTCCACACCGTCTGCTTCTGCTTGGGCGCGACCGTGGGGTCCTTCATCGCCTGCTCGACCGCGTTGCGCAGCGAGCGGTCGTCGCTGCGCGCCGGGCCGTACAGGCCGTCGAGCGTGGAGGGCTGGTCGGCGGCCTTCTCGCCGGGGCCGCGGATCGGCACGCTGGGGAAGGACGGCGCGTCTTCTTCCTCGTAGGACGCGTCGTCCTGCGCTTCTTCGCTGGCCGGCTCTTCGCTGACCGCGTCCTCAGTGACCGTCTCTTCGCCAGTCGCGTCCTCGCTAACCGCGCCGGCCGCGTCGCGCGCGGCCGCCTCGGCTTCGCGCCGCATCTGCGCGGCGACCGCTTCGCCGCGCTCGCGCGCCTGCCGCTCGATGCGCGCCTCGTCGGTCTCGCGGTCCGCCGCCGGCGCATCGCCGCCCTCGAACTGCGCCGAGCGGTCCGCGCCCGACTGCGCCATCGCCTGCGGCAACCACGCGCCCAGGCCGACGCCGACGCACAGCGCCAGCAGCGCCGGCGCCGCCGCCGCGCTCAGGCGCGCGCGCAGGCGGCGGAACACGATCTCGATGTCCCAGCCTTCGATCTCGGTGCGGCGGTTGAGGTACAGGCCGAAACCGGCGCCGACGTAGAACGGTTCGATCAGGCTGGCCGCGATCCAGGCCAGCGCGTTGAACAGCGCGTTCATCCAGTGCGGCTGTTCGAGGAAGGCGTCCCACAGCGACTTGAACGTGTCGGGCAGGTAGTCGAAGGGCACGAACATGATCCCGGCGAACACCAGCCCCAGGATCATCACCAGTTCGAAGTTCGCGCACACCAGGGTCAGCAGCGAGCACACCCCGTACACCGGCGCGCCGAGCGCGGCGCGGCGCTGGCGCGCTTCGCCGCTGTCGCCGCCTTCGAGCAGGTCCACCGGCAGGTACAGCGGCCGCGCCGGGCCGAGCCGGCGCCAGGTCAGGTACGGCAGCCACCAGCGCCCGCCCCAGCGCAGCGCGGCGCGCACGGTCTGGCGCGGAGTCGGGGTTTCGCCGAACACCGCGCGCGAAATGACGTACAGCGGGATGCGGTCGAACCAGGGCTTGAGCCACCACATCAGCAGGCCCGACAGCCACAGCAGGTCCAGCGCCCAACCGGCGGCGTTGAGCAGCACCAGCAGCGGCAGGGTCACCAGCAGCCACGGCTTCCAGATCGCGCCGGCGTTGCGGCGGACCAGGGCCATGCCCAGTTCGCAGGCTTCCCAGGCGGTGCGCGGGCGCAGGGCGACGGTGAGCGCTTCGAGCTTCATGCGGCGTCTTCGTCGTCCTGGTGGGCCGCGTTGCGGCCGCCGCGCAGCAGCCACAGCGCGGTCAACGCCCACAGCAGCGCGCCGACCGCGTACTTGATCGACGCCGGCATGTTGGCGATCGACGACCAGAACGCCTCGACGAAGGCCGCGAACACCAGCATCGCGAACACGCCGATGCAGATCTTGGCGCCGCGGCGGCCGCCGTGGATCAGCGAATCCACGCGCCGGCGCTGGCCCGGCGCGATCAGGCTCAGGCCCATGCGCAGGCCGGCGCCGCCGGCGATCACGATCGCGGTCAGCTCCGGCGCCGAATGCCCGGCGACGAAGCGCCAGAACGGATCGCCGTGGCCGACCGCCTGCAGGTGCCCGGCCACGCCGCCGATCATGATGCCGTTGAAGATCAGCACGAACACCGTGCCCACCCCGGCGACCAGGCCGGTGGCGAAGGTCTGGAAGCCGATGCCGACGTTGTTGCCGATGTAGTGGGCGAACATCTGCAGATCGTCTTCGTTGGTGCGGCCCAGGCTGCGCTTGGAGGCCGGGTCGTACATCTGTTCGAACTGCGCCAGCATCTGCGGCGGGAACAGGCCCGAGGCCAGGTCCGGCTTGACCTGGATGGCGACGAAGATGCTCACCAGCGGGACCAGGAACAGCAGCGCCGCGGCCAGCATGCAGCGCCACTCGGCGCGGACCAGGCGCGGGAAGCCGGCCAGCAGGAATTCGACCGCGCGGCGCGGGTGCGCCGGCTTGGTCCGGTACAGCACGCTGTGGCCGCGCTGCATGAGTTGTTGCAGGCGGTCGGTGACCACCGCGCTGTAGCCGCGCCGGCGCGCCAGCGCCAGTTGCTGGCACAGGCGGCGGTGGCGCGCGGGCATCTCGTCGTCGCGGATGCCGGACCATTCGCGCCGGGTCGAGCGCGCGCGCCGCGCGCTGTCGCTGCGGCGCTCCAGCCACAGTTCGAATTCGCGCCACTCGGCCTGGTGGCGTTCGACGAATCGTTCCTGCTTCATCGCGGTACGCCCCGGGTCATCGCCGCCCCAGCAACCAGTTGGCGATGCCGTACAGGCGCGCCACCGCGGCCTGGCCGCGCGCGTGCACCAGCGGCTCGGCGAGGTCGGCCAGTTCGGCCTGGCGCGCCGCGGTCAGGCCCGGGCCGCGCTCGGCGAAGGCCACCACCGCGGCCTGTTCGTGCGCCAGCAGCAGTTGGTCCGGCGCCACCGCCGGCGCCGCCACCGCCTCGTGCAGCAGCGCCTGGCGCGGCGCGTGCACGACCAGGGTGCGCGCGACCATGTCGCCCAGGCGCCGGCCCCACGGATCGATCAGGCTGGTCGCCAGCCCGACCGCATAAAACAGCGGCAGCGCGTCCACCACCCGCAGCAGGTTGCGCGCGAACGCGGCCATCCAGCCCACCGGCGCGCCGTCGGCGGCGACCACGCGCAGCCCCAGCGCCCATTTGCCGGGCGTGCGGCCCTGCATCAGGACTTCGAACAGCACCGGGTAGAACCAGGTCAGGGCGAAGCTGGCCAGCATCACCAGCGCTCCGCCGGCCTGGCCGAACGGAATCGCCAGCAACTGCACCAGGGCGACGTAGATCGCGCCGCGCGCGAGCAGGTCCAACAGGTACGCCAGCGCGCGCGGCACCGGGCCGGCGGCGCGCAGGTGCAAGGCCACGCCTTCCGGCGTCACCACCTGGCGGTAGGTGTCCAGCATCAGGCGTTGACGACCTTGGTATCGCAGATCAGATCGTGCAGGCAGCGGCTTTCCGCGCCGAAGATCCACAACGCGTTGACCAGGGCGAACAGCGCGCCCAGGCACGGTACCTGTTCGATCAGCGCGATCACGAACATGCGCAGGCCGAAGATCCGCCCGAACGAGCACGGCGAGCCGTCGTTGCGCACGATCTTGATCTTCAGCCAGCGCTTGCCCAGGGTCTGCGAGTGCTGGTTCAGCAGCACGCACTGATAGACGAACAGCCCCAGCGCGGCGAGCACGCTGAGCGCCATCATCGCCATCTGCAGCCCCGAGGGCTCCTTGTTGCCGGGATCGATCGCGATGGCCAGGAACGTCGGCACGAAGCACACCATCATCAAGGCGCCGTCGATCAGCCGCGCGACCAAGCGCAGGCCGCGGTCGGCCTTGACCGAATCGTCGACCAGTTCGCCCGGCAGCGGCGGCGGCGCGGTCGGCGCCGCGTACGGATTCTGCGTATCTTCCATGTAGCGATGACTCCTTGAGTCCTGCTTTTCCCCTGCCGCGACTGTAAACGCGGCCGGCGGGCCTGGCTAGCCGGCCGCGTCTCGACCGCGGCGCGCTCAGGCCGCGGGCATGCCCAGGTAGCGGTCCTTCAACCGCACATAATGCTGCGCGCTGTATTGCAACTGCTCGATCTCGCGCTCGCTCAGCCGCCGCGCCAGCCGCGCCGGGTTGCCCAGCCACAGCTCGCCCTCGCCGACCACCTTGCCCGGCGCGATCACCGCGCCGGCGCCGACGAAGCCGTAGCGGCACACGCGGGCGCCGTCGAGGATCTTGGCGCCCATGCCGATCAGGGCGAACTCATCGATGGTGCAGGCGTGGACGATGGCGCCGTGGCCGATGGTCACGTCGTTGGCGATGACCGTCGGCAGGCCGCCGGGGCGGGTGAACGGGCCTTCGTGGGTGACGTGGACGATGGTGCCGTCCTGGACGTTGGTGCGCGCGCCGATGGCGATCGAGTTGACGTCGCCGCGGACCACGCAGCCGGGCCAGATCGAGACGTCGTCGCCGAGGCCGACCGCGCCGATCACGGTCGCGGCCGGGTCGACGTAGACGCGCTCGCCGAGGGTGGGGAAGGTGTCGAGATAGGGTCGCAGGCTCATCCGCGCATTGTAGGCGCTGGCGGCGGCGCGCTGCGGACGCGGCGGCGGAACGCCCGATCCGGGCAGGCCTCGTTCTTGCAGGAGGGCCCAGCCGTTGTGGGAGGCCCCGCTTTTGTGGGAGGGCCTTCAGGCCCGATGCTTTTGTTTCAGACCGCGGCGATCGGACCGGAAAGCATCGGGCCTGAAGGCCCTCCCACAAAAGCCTGCGCCTCGCCGCGCTCCCAACTCGACCGCCGCGCCCCCCGCGCCTGTCCTCTGCCGCCCCACCGCGTTCGCGTTTTCCCGCCCCGGGCCGTACTAGACTGCGGCGTATGGACATCCTCGCCGACACGCCCATCGCCGACCTCGCCGCGACCCGCGAACGCCTGCGCACCGCCTGGCAGGCGCGCAAGCCCGATTACGCCCAGCGCCGCGCCGACCTGATCCGCCTGCGCGACGCCTTCCGCGCCCACATTCCGCAGATGGACGCGGCGATCCGCGCCGACTTCGGCCACCGCTCCAGCCACGAGAACCTGCTCTCGGAGGCGATGATCACCCTGGCCGAGATCGAGCACGCGTTGTCGCACCTGCGCGCCTGGATGCGCCCGCGCCGGGCCGCGGTCGGCTGGCGGTTCTGGCCGGCGCGCGCGCAGATCCGGCCCGAGCCGGTCGGCGTGGTCGGCATCCTGTCGCCGTGGAACTATCCGGTGAACCTGGCCCTGGTGCCGCTGGTGTCGGCGATAGCGGCAGGCAACCACGTCTACCTCAAGCCGTCCGAACACACTCCGCGCACCTCGCAGTTCCTGCGCGAACTGCTCGCCGACGTGTTCCCCGAAGACCGCGTCGCGGTCGCGCTGGGCGGGCCGGAGCTCGGCGCGGCGTTCTCGGCGCTGCCGTTCGACCACCTGCTGTTCACAGGCTCCACCGCGGTCGGGCGCAAGGTCATGGCCGCGGCCGCGCCGAATCTGACCCCGGTGACCCTGGAACTCGGCGGCAAGGCGCCGGCGCTGGTGTGCCCGGACTATCCGCTGGAACAGGCCGCCGCGCGCATCGCCACCGGCAAGTGGTTCAACGCCGGACAGACCTGCATCGGCGTGGACTACGTCCTGGTCGACCACGCGCGCCGCGACGCCCTGGTCGAAGCGCTGCTGGCGCAACTGAAGGCGCGCTACGGCGACATGACCGCGCCGCAGGACTACACCCGCATCATCAATGCCAGCCAGTACGCGCGGCTGGCGTCCTACCTCGACGACGCGCGCGCGCGCGGCATACAGGTGGTCGAGCCGTTCGAAGACGGCAGCACGCGCGAGGCCAACGCTGCGCAGCGGCTGTTCCCGCCGACGCTGGTGATCGAACCCGGCGACGACGCGCAGGTGATGCAGCACGAGATCTTCGGCCCGATCCTGCCGGTGCTGTCCTACCGCAGCCTCGACGAGGCCATCGCCCGCATCAACCGGCTCGACCGGCCGCTGGCGCTGTATCCCTTCAGCCGCGACTCGGCCCAGGTCGACAAGATCCTCGCCCAGACCCTGGCCGGCGGCGTCACCGTCAACGACACCCTGCTGCACTTCGGCGCCCACGACCTGCCGTTCGGCGGCATCGGCCCCAGCGGCATCGGCACGATTCACGGCCGCAACGGTTTCGACGCCTTCAGCAAGCTGTTGCCGGTGTTCTACCAACGGCCGTGGGCCGGCAGCGATCTGCTCAAGCCGCCGTACAAGGGCAAGATCGACGCGATGATCCGCTTCCTGGCGAAGTAGGCCGCGCCGGCGCGCGATGCGATGATGCGGACGCGGCGTACCGCCGCGCCGATGGACCGCATCGCCCATGCAAGGAACGCCAGGCCCCGCCGCCGCGCCCGCGCGCACCGAACCGCCGCGCTCCAACGCGCCGACCTGGACCGCGCTCGCGCTGCCGCCGCTGGCCTGCGCGCTGTGGCTGGCTTGGGCCGCCTATCGGATCGGCAACGCCGAGGCCGACACCGGCCTGGCCTACGACACCGTGCTGCAGGGCATCGTCGGCGCCGCGGTCGCCGCCGTCGTGGCGCTCGCGGTGCTGCTGTGGGCCGGCCGCCGCGGCCACGCCGGCCACGCCCTGCTCGCCCTGATCGCCGGCACAGCGCTGTCGCCGCTGCTGCTGTGGTTCGGCCTCGGCGCGGTGCTGTCCTCGCGCCGCCACGATTTCGAACGCCGCCAGCAACAGGTGCAGGCGCTGTCGGCGACGATCCGCGGCGGCGACGCCGCGCGCATCCGCGCCGCCATCGACGCCCTGCCCGATAACCCTGGCCCGGCGCGCACGCTGTGCATGCTGCAGGGCCGGGAAAGCTATCGCCTGGTCAAATGGCTGTGGGTCGACGAACACGGCTACGGCCCGAACCTGCCCAGCGACGAACTGCTGGCCGCGGCCGCGGCGGTGGTCGGCGGGCCGGCGTCGGCGCAGGACAAACAGGCGAGCCTGCGGGTCGTCCTGCGCGCCTTGGCCGACCGCCGCGAACCGCAGCGCCTGGGCGAATGGGTCGCGCTGTGGCGGCGCACGCTGCCGCAGCCGGCGCCACGACCGCTGCCGCTGTCCGCGCCGGCCGAGGAGTACGGCGATTGCACGCTCGGCGACCCAGCCGAACGCGTACTTCGCGAGTGGGGCGACGACGGCGTGCGCGCGTGGCTGGACGCGGGCCTGGGCTTCGAGCCCGGCCGCGGCCAGGCCATCGTCGCGCTGCGCGCGGTGCGCCGTACCGACACCCTGCGCGCCCTGCTCGCCGCCGATCCGCGCTTCGCCGAACTGCTGCGCAGCGACCGCGACGCCGGCGAAGACGCGCTGTCGGCGCAGGCCGACTCCCTGAGCGCCGCGCTGGACGCCTCGCCGCAGCCTTCGCAGCAGGCCGAACTGGTCGAAGCGCTGCGCGCCGCCGGCGCGCGGCCGCGCGAGATCGGCCCGGTCACCAGCTGCGAGTTGTTCGACAACAACGAACAGCGGCGCGCGCAACCGCACGATCCGCCCGCGCGGCAGGCGGCGGCGCGGCGCATTCGCGCGGTGCTGTGTCCGGGCGCGGCGAACGCGCCCACGCCGAAACCGCGCAAGCCGGCCGCTGCGTGAGCGCGCTGGCATCGTCCGCGGCGGTGCGGTAGAACGGTTTTTTCCAAGGATTCGAACCATGGCCCCGGACGGCAGCCCCGACCAGACCGCGCGCCGGCGCCGCCGCGCCTTCTACCGCTGGCTGCTGGCCTATCCGCTGGCCGCGCTGGCGTTGACGGTCTACTACACCGCCACCTCGGCTCGGACCGACATGGGCGAGTTCCTGTTGCTGATCGTCATCGTCATCGTCGTGGCATCGGCGATCCCGGTGGCGGCGCTGATCGACGGCGCGCGCTGCCGCGCGATCGGCCCGGCGCTCGGCGGTTGCCTGCTCGGCATCCTCCCGGCCCTGCTGGTGTTCGCCGGCATCGATGCGTTGGACAGCGCCCGCTTTAAACACAGCCTGCAGGTCCAGCGCGATCGCATGGCGGCCCTGATCGAGGCCAGCGCGCGCGGCGACCGCGCCGGCGTGCGCGCGGCGATGACGCCGCTGGAAAGCGCGTACGGCCCCGGCCACGCGCTGTGCCTGATCGGCGGCGCCGGCAAGAGCGACGACTGGGTGTTGCCCGAACCCGACGGCGGCGCTGTCCGCGTGTCCAGCGAGCGCTTGTTCGACGCCGCCGAAGCGTTGATGCAGGGACGCACGCGCGAGCAGCGGCAAACCGTGCTCGGCGCGCTGCTGGTGCGGCTGAGCGAACGCCAGGAAACGGTCGCCGTCCTGCCCCGCTGGCTGCGCCTGTGGCGCGGCACCGACGCCGACGCGACCGCGCGCGCGCTGGAATTCGCGCAACCGCGCGAAGCCCAATCCGCCGGCGATTGCTTTCTCGAAAACGACACCGACCTCGCTCGGATCGTCGCCGATACCTGGCACGACGAAGGCCTGCGCGCCTGGATCGCGGCCGGCTACGATTTTTCTTCCGAACAGGCGCCGTTGGCGCTGGACGGCGTGCGCAGCCAGGCCGGGCTCGACGCGCTCGCCGCGACCGGCCTGGAGATGGGCGCGCTGATGCTGCGCGCCGACTCCCGTGGCGATGCGCTCAACCGGCTCGCCACCCGGCTGCCGCAGCGGCTGGACGACAGCGACGCCCCCGAAGCTTTGGCCGACCTCGTCGACGGCTACCTGCGCGCGGGCGCGCGCCCGGACCGCGCCGCCTTCGGCAAGACGCCGTGCGAGACCTTCGTCGACGGCGAGCGTTACCAGGCAAACATCCGCAACGCCACGCCCGCGCCCACGCCGGCGCGCGAGGCCGCCGCGCAGCGCATCCGCCTTTCGCTGTGTCCGCAGGGCCGGCCGCCGGTGGCGACGTCTTCCTCGACCGACGCGCACCAGGACCGCCTCAACGCCGCCGTCGAAGCCGCGCAGCGCGAGGGTCGCGGCGAAGGCGGCGAGGACAGCGGCGACACCGATCCCACGCCCTGACCGGCGCGGCGCCCCGACCGCCCGAAACCGGGCCGCCGGCCGACGACGCGGCGGCAAACGCGGCTACACTTCGCCCATGAAAATCGTCAGCTGGAACGTCAATTCCCTCAACGTGCGCCTGCCGCACCTGCAGCAGTGGCTGGCCGCGTTCGCCCCGGACGTCGTCGCGCTGCAGGAAACCAAGCTCGAGGACAGCCGCTTCCCCGACACCGCGCTGGCCGAAGCCGGCTACCGCAGCGTGTTCGCCGGGCAGAAGACCTACAACGGCGTGGCGATCCTCTCGCGCGAAGCCGCGCAGGACGTGCAGATCGGCATCCCCGGTTTCGAGGACGAACAAAAGCGCGTCATCGCCGCCACCGTCGGCGGACTGCGCATCATCGACCTGTACGTGGTCAACGGCCAGGACGTGGGCACCGACAAGTACGCCTACAAACTGCGCTGGCTCGATGCGGTGCATGCCTGGGTGCAGGACGAACTCAGCCGCCATCCCGACCTGATCGTGCTCGGCGATTTCAACATCGCCCCGGAAGCGCGCGACACCCACGACCCGGCGGTGTGGAACGACAGCCACATCCTCACCTCCACCGCCGAGCGCGACGCGCTGCAACGGCTGCTGTCGCTGGGCTTGCACGACGCGTTCCGGCTGTTCCCGCAAGAAGAAAACGCATTCTCGTGGTGGGACTACCGCCAGGCCGGCTTCCGCCGCAACCTCGGCCTGCGCATCGACCTGACCTTGGTGTCCGAATCGCTGCGCGCGCGCTGCGTCGCCGCCGGCATCGACCGCGAACCGCGCACCTGGGACCGGCCGAGCGACCACGCGCCGGCGTGGGTCGAACTGGCCTGAGCGGGCTTGTTCGAAACGGGCTTGTTCGACGCGAGCTTGTTCGAAGCGGGCCCGCCTGAAACGTAGCGCCGCGCAGCGGCCTATCGACTAGGCGATACCGCGACACCCAAAACGAAGGCCCGGCGGATGCCGGGCCTTCGTCGTTTCATGAACGCGGATCGCGAAGCGCCGCGCTCGCGGCCGACGCCCGGCTCAGCGCACGCGGCCGCGCCGGAACAGATTGACGATGCCGAGCAGCACGATCGCGCCGACCAGCGACAGCGCCAGACCGGCGATGTTGAACGCACCGCTGTTGATGGTGCCCGCGCCGATGCCGAGCACCCCGCCGAGCCAACCGCCGAGGAAGGCGCCGACGATGCCGACGATGATGTTGAGGAACACGCCTTGTTGGCCGTCGGTCCTCATGATCATGCTGGCGATCCAACCGATGATGCCGCCCACGATCAACCAAATGATGATGCCGAGCATTGCGTCTTCTCCTGAGAATGGCAGGCGATGCATGCGGCGCCGCGGCGTACCTGATCGTTTCGCGGACCGCCGTCCCTGAACGGGTATGGACGCAGTCTGCTGCGCCGTGCGTGATGGCAACGTCGAATTGCGCATCATCGCCATGTGAAGGAGCGCGCGAGCGTGAGGTTCGTGAACGGTGGTGCGGGCATGCGCACGGCCTACTTCTTCATCCGAAAGCCGGCGATGCGCGACCTTAGTCCCGATGGCCATCGCGAGACGGATCAAGACGGCAGCGGCCTCGACGGCGGCCAGCGACGAACTCCCTCACCACCGTTCCGGCGCAAGCCGGAATCCACAAGATCTCACCGTTGCTGTTGTTGTCGTTGCTGTTGTTTTTGTCGTTGCTGTTGCTGTTGCCGTTGCAGTTCGCTTTGACGCAACCTCAAGCAAAGCACACGTTCCGCAGCCCCGGAGGGCGTGCGCATGGATGCGCACGCGCGACATGGGGCAGGATGCCCCTTATGGCGCGGCCCCGCGCCCGTTTCGAGCCATAGTGGCTCTTGATCCGAAAAAACAAGGCCTTTTCTTTGGTTACTTTCTTTGTGGCTTAAGACAAAGAAAGTGACCCGGCCGCTTGCGGACGGAAGCTCTTGATGTTCGCTTGTCGTCACGCGTGCAAACACGCAAACGCAGACCCCACCGCGGCACGCCCCCTGTAGGAGCGGCGCAAGCCGCGACCGCGCCATCGCGCCTGCAGCGAAAGTTACGGCGTAGTTGCGTTGTCGCGGTCGCGGCTCGCGCCGCTCCTACAGTCGGATACGCAACCCTACGCCCGTCATTCCGGCGAAAGCCGGAACCCATGTTGACGTTGCTGCTGCTTTCGCCGTTATCGATGCGTCGCGCGACGACAAGCCACCATCAACAGCTTTCGTCCGCAAGCGGCCGAGCTACTTTCTTTTGTCAGCGCGACAAAAGAAAGTAGCGGCGGAGTCAATGTCCAAGTGCATCACCCTGCGCCCGCGGGTTTTTGAGTTCCTCATAGAGCACCTCGACGGGCGAGCGCCTGCCCAGGCTACGGCGGGGGCGGTTGTTCATTTCCCACGCCACCTCTTTGAGGCGCTGCGCAGAATGCACCGACAGATCGGTGCCCTTGGGAAAGTATTGCCGCAACAAGCCGTTGGTGTTTTCGCAGGTTCCGCGTTGCCACGGGCTATGGGGGTCGGCGAAGTAGATCGCTAAACCAGTGCGTTCGCTCAACTGCCGATGCGATGCCATTTCCTTGCCCTGGTCGTAGGTCAAGGTCTTCTTCAAACTTTCCGGCACGCCTTCGAACGCCGAGCTGAAGGCCTCCAGCACCGTGTGCGCGGTCGCGTCGGCGAGCTTGACCAGCTTGACGTACAAGGTGCGGCGGCAGACCAATACCCCAATCGCCGAGCGGTTGTGCGCGCCCACGATCAGGTCGCCCTCCCAATGCCCCGGCATCAGGCGCTCATGCGCGGCCGGCGGCCGCAGGCGGATGTTGGGCAGATCCGGCAGATGGCCGCGGGCGTCGCTTCCCTGGCGCGTGCGGCGGCCGGACTTGCGCCCCTGCCGCAGCAGACGGGTCACCTGGCGGCGCAATTCGCCGCGCGGCATCGCATAAATCGCGGTATAGATCGTTTCGTGCGACACGCGCAGCCAGGGCCGGTCCGGGTACAGATCCCGCAGTTTGTCGGCAATCTGTTGCGGCGACCAGCACCGTTCCAGCCAATAGCGCACGCGTCGCCACAGCACGGTGTCGCGTCGCAGCTTGCGGCGCACCCGCGCCCGTCGCCGCAGTCGCTGGGCCCGCCGGCCCGCCCGGGTCGCATCGTAGCCAGGGTCGAAACGAGGGCGTCCGCGCAGCGGCGGCCCCGAATGGGACCGAAACCCATTACGGCGCAACTCGCGAGCAATTGTGCTTTGCGCCCGACCCAACGTCTGGGCGATTTGCCGTCCGCTCGCCCCTTGGGCGATCAAGACCATGATGGCCCCGCGCTCTTCTGCGCTCAGATGCGAATACTGCTGACCCATTCACAGTGCCTCACTGAGGTGATGCACTTGAGGTTAGAGACCAGCAGCCAAAGAAAAACGCTTGTTTAAGGTCACAAGCCACTAGGTCCAGCACCTTTCGCGGGGATGCGCCGTAAGGGGCATCCATGCCCCTACGGCGCACGCGCGCATCCATGCGCGCGCCCTCCGGGTCTGCAGGGCAGCGCGTGAGTTCGGGGGCGAGCAAAATCAACAGCAACAGCAACAGCAACGGCAACGGCAACAACAGCAACGACAGCAGCGGCAGCGGCAGCGGCAGCGGCAGCGGCAGCGAAATCGATTCTGGCCCCTGTCCGGGCGATGGACAGGCCGATTCGATATGACCATCGCTGGCGCAGTCGCTGCTTGCCCGCCGCCACGCCCCTCGACCACGAAAAACAAAACGGGCCCGGCGCTGTAGCGACGGACCCGTTCGTTTGTCGGTACAGCGCAGCGCCCGCGGGCGCCGCGCTCATCCCGCGATCACCACACCACTTCGGCCATCGAGCAGTTCAAGCCCGAACCGATGCCCAGCAGCGCCACCCGGTTGCCCTTCTTCAGGCGCCCCATCTCGCGCAGCTTGCTCAGCACGATCGGCACCGAAGCCGGGCCGATGTTGCCGTGCTCGCCGAAGATGGTCATGACCTTGTTCGGGTCGATGCCGAAGGCCTTGAGGAAGGCCTGGGTGTGGGCGCGGCTGACCTGGTGGATGACGAATTCGTCGAGCTCCTCGACCGCCCAGCCCAGCGCGGCGCGCGCGGCGGTGAAGGTCTTCTGGCCGAGCTTGAGGCCTTCGATCATCAGCATGCGACCGTCGGCGACCATGCGGTCGTGGTGCAGGTCGCCCACGCACAGATGGTTCCACTCGGTCGCCGAACGGGTCACGCCGCCGCGGTAGCGCGGCGCGCCCGGGGCCAGTTCGGCGCGGGCCAGGACCATCGCCGCGGCGCCGGAACCCAGGGTCAGCGTCGCCATCTCGTCGCGCAGCTGCGCTTCGGTGACGTCGGCGCGCGAGAGCCGGTCGAGCGTCTTCTCGTAGGCCTTGTTGGCGGTCTCGCCGTCGACGACCAGGGCGTAGTCGATCTCGCCCCGCTCGATCATGCGGCCGGCGATGTCCATGCCGTTGATGAAGGCCAGGCAGGCGTTGGCGACGTCGAAGTTCTGGCAGTTCTCGCCCAGGCGCAGGTTGCCGGCGACGATGGAGGCGGTGGACGGCTCCAGGTAGTCGCGGCTGACCGAGGTGTTGACCAGCAGGCCGATGCGGTCGGCGTCGACGCCGGCGTCGGCCAGCGCCTTGACCCCGGCCAGGGTGGCCGCTTCCGAGGGCTTGACCTCGCCGTCCCACAGGCGGCGCTCGCGCACGCCGGCGATGTTCTGCAGCACGTCCACCTTGATGCCGAGGCGATCCAGCGTCGGCTTGAGCCGGGCGTTGATTTCCTCGGTGGTCAGCTTTCGCGGCGCGTCGACATGGGCGAGGCCGGCGATGGCTACGTGTTGGAACAGCATGGGCGCGAACCCTTGGCAGGCAGAAAAGTGCGACAGGTTAGCGCCTTCGCGCCCCCTGTGCACCAGCGAAAGTCACGCTTCGGCCTCGACCTGAACCCTGCCGAACGCGAATTTCCCGTTATTTTTCAGCCGCTTATGCCGATTTTTGCACCGCAAAAAACCCGTACGCCGGCGTTTGGATTTGCGTTCAACCGCCGACGGGATAGGTCTGGGCGCCGCCCGAGGCGGGGTTTTGCGCGGCCGGGGCCGCCGCCGGGACCGCGCCGGCGCCGCAGCGGTAGGCGGCGAAGCGCTGCGCGCCCTCGGCCGGGGCGGCCAGCGCCTGAATGGTGTCGGCCTGCAGGCTTGGGGCCTCGTTGCGCGCCAGGGTTTCCAGTTCCTCGCGCACGCGCAGTTCGTTGCGCTCGTAGAAGGCGACGTTGTGCTTCACCGCGACCTGCACCTCGCCGCGCTTCTCGCACGAGGGCGCCGCGCCGGGGGAGATCACCCGCACGCTCTGCGCGCCCGGGGCCATGTCGACCCAGGTGCAGGCGGAAACGCTGAGGGCCAGGAGCAGGATTGCCGGTGCGCGCATGCGGGAGCCTCGTTGGGTGCGGTGAGCCGGGCGGCATTGTCGCCGGAATCGGCTGAGTACGATAGGAACGGCGCGCGCGCGGCGGCAAGCCCGGCGTCGCGGCGCGCACGCCTGCGGCGGCGCGACGCCATCCGCATGCGCCGCAACGAAAACGGGCCGCCTGCTCGCGCAGGCGGCCCGCCGTCCGGCCCGCGGCCGCCGCGCTCAGCGCACCGGCTTGCCGTCGTTGTCGATCACCTTGACCTCGCCTAGGCCCAGCGCGCGCACCGGCTGCTCGATCTTGGACAGGTCGCCGACCACCACCCAGGTCAGCGCGGCCGGGTCCAGGGTCTTGGCCGCGGCCTGCGCCAGCGCCGGGGTCATCGCGTCGTTGCGCGCCTTGTACTGCAGGATGTAGTCGGCCGGGCGGCCGTAGCGCAGGTCGGCGCCGATCTGGTCGAGCACCGCGTCGTTGGTCTCGTACGCGCCCGGCAGGCTCAGGGTGTTGGCGGCGCGGACCTTGGCGACCTCGGCGTCGAGGATCGGCCGCTTGCCGTCGCTGAAGGCCTCGATCTCGCGCTTGAGCTCGGCCAGCGACTCGGCGGTCTTGTCCGACTGCACCGCCGCGCGGGCGATCCACGGACGCTGGCCCAGCGCGCTGCCCGAGCCGCTGTAGGCGCCGTAGGCCCAGTGCTTATCCTCGCGCAGGTTCATGTTGAGGCGCGAGCTGAACTCGCCGCCGAGCACGCCGTTGGCGAAGTCGAAGTCGATCGCGTCCTTGTCGCCGGTCGGCGCGGTCAGTTCGCCGACATAGACATTGGACTGGATCGCGCCGGGCTGGTCGACCAGGAACACCCGCGGCGCCTTCGGTCGCGGCACCGTCGCCAGGGCCGGCGCGGCCGGGGCGTCGGCGGCGCCCTTCCAGTCGCCGAAGCGCCGCTCCAGCAGCGGCACGATCTGCGCCAGGGTGGTGTCGCCGACCACGATCACGCGCGCGCGCTGCGGCTGCAGCCAATCGCCGTGGAAGCGCAGCAGGTCCTCGCGCTGGATCGAGGCGATCGAGGCCTCGGTGCCCGAACCGGTGAACGGGATCGCATAGGCGTGGCCCGCGCCGTACAGCAGCGGCGGCAGCACCCGCAGCGCCGCGGTCTGCGGGCGCGCCTTCTCCTGCTTGATCCCGGCCAGCCACTGCGCGCGCACGCGCTCGATCTCGCCGGCCTCGAAGCGCGGGCGGCGGACCACGTCGGCGAGCAGGTCCAGCGAGGGTTCGAGCTTGTCGCTCAGCGCCGACAGCGCGACGCTGGCCGAATCCAGCGCGGCGCCGCTGCTGAGTTCGGCGCCGAGGGTTTCCTTGCGCGCCGACAGCTGCAGCGCGCCGTAGTCGCCGGCGCCCTCGTCGAGCATCGCCATGGCGAAGCTGGCGGTGCCGGTCTTGCGGCCGAGGTCGGCGCTGAAGCCGCCGGGGAACTCCATCTGCACCTGCACCACCGGGGTTTCGTGGCGCTCGACCAGCACCACTTCGATGCCGTTGGCGAGCTTCGCGCTCTGGCGCTGCGGGAACTTCAGCGCCGGGAACGTCTGGGTCTGCGGCACGCCCTGGCTGCGGTCGACATCGGACTTCACCGTCTTGAAGCGCGGATCCGGCGCCGGCAGCGCGGCCGGACGGCTGGCCGGCGCGGCGCGCGCGGTCTCCGGCAACGCCGACGCCGGGGTGTCGCCGGGCACCACCACGATGGTGTGCGAACCCACGCCCAGCCACTTGCGGCCCGCGGCCTGCACGCTGGCGACGCTGGCCTTGTCGAGCGCGGCGAGGTCGTCGCGGTAGCAACCGGGCTTGCCGGCGAACACCGCGCAACGCGCGAGCACGTCGGACTTGCCGCCGAAGCCGCCGATGCGCTCGACGCCGCGCACGAATTCGGCGCGGCTGGCGGTCTTGGCCCGCTCGAGTTCTTCCGCGCTGGGGCCCTGCGCGATCAGGCGCTGGATCTCTTCGTCGATGGCCGCGCGCACCTTGGCCGGCTCCACGCCCTGCTTGACGTTGGCCACCACCACCAGGGTGCCAGCGATCTCGGCGGCGTTGTAGGACACGCTGGCGCTGTCGGCGATGCGGTCGCGGTGGACCAGGCGCTCGTCCAGGCGCGAAGCGGCGCTGCCGCCGAGCACCTGCGCGAACAGCTCCAGGTCGGTGCCGTCGGCGGCGCCGAATTCGGCGACCGGCCACGCACGGTAGACGCGCGCCTGCGGCACGCGGTCGGGGATGTTCTCCTCGGTGTCGCGCGCGCGCTTGGGGATGCGCGCGGGCAGGTCCTTGAGCGTGGCGGTGGCGGGGATGTCGCCGAAATAGCGCAGCGCCTTTTGCTTGGCGGTGGCCGCGTCGATGTCGCCGGCCAGCACCAGCACCGCGTTGTTGGGGCCGTACCAGCTGCGGAACCAGGTCTTGACGTCGTCGAGCGAGGCCGCGTCGAGGTCGGCCATCGAGCCGATGGTCTGCCAGCTGTAGGGATGGTCGGCCGGGAACAGCGCCTCGTACAGGCGCGCGCTGATGCGGCGGCCGTAGGGCTGGTTCTCGCCCTGGCGCTTCTCGTTCTGGACCACGCCGCGCTGCTCGTCCAGGGTCTTCTGGTCGATCGCGCCGAGCAGGTGGCCCATGCGGTCGGATTCCATCCACAGCGCCATGTCCAGCGCGGTGGTCGGCACGTTCTGGAAGTAGTTGGTGCGGTCCAGGTTGGTGGTGCCGTTCTGGTCGGTGGCGCCGACCAGTTCGAACGGGCCGAAGAATTCGTCGCGGTGGTTCTCCGAGCCCTGGAACATCAGGTGCTCGAACAGGTGGGCGAAGCCGGTGCGGCCGGGCTGCTCGTTCTTGCTGCCGACGTGGTACCAGACGTTGACCGCGACGATCGGCGCCTTGCGGTCGGTGTGCACGATCACCCGCAGGCCGTTGGGCAGGGTGAACTCGTCGTACGCGATGTTGACCGCCGCGGCGGGCCGGGCCGGCGCGGCCTCGACCGCCAGCGCCGCGGCGGGCGCGGCCAGCGCGGCGGTCAGGGCCAGTGCGAGCGCGGCGGCGCGCGGGAAGGACGAGGCGGGATGGGACATGACGGCTCCGGTCGTGAAAGGACGGCCGCGGACGGCCCGGCGGCCATCTTAGGCCGGCCGCGGCGCGCGCGGCACGGGCCGGCGGTCACGAGGGGGTGGCGGCGCGCTTCTGCGTTGCGCCGCCGCGCATAATGCGCGGATGTTCAACGTCATCCTGTTCCAGCCGGAGATTCCGCCCAACACCGGCAACGTCATCCGCCTGTGCGCGAACACCGGCGCGGCCCTGCACCTGATCGCGCCGCTGGGCTTCACCCTGGAAGACAAGCAGCTCAAGCGCGCCGGGCTGGACTACCACGAATACGCCAGCCTGCAGGTCCACGACGGCCTGGATGCGGCGCTGGCGGCGATCGCCGCCGCGCAGGGCGCGCCGCCGCGGCTGTTCGCGCTGAGCACGCGCGGGCGCGAGCGCTTCGACGCGCCGCGCTACGCCGCCGGCGACGCCTTCCTGTTCGGCCCGGAAACCCGCGGCCTGCCGCAGGACGTGCTCGACGCGGTGCCGCAGGCGCAGCGCCTGCGCCTGCCGATGCGCCCGGACAATCGCAGCCTGAACCTGTCCAATTCGGTCGCGGTGGTGGTGTTCGAGGCCTGGCGGCAGTTCGGCTTCGCTGGCGGCGAATAGCCGCGCCGCCGCGGGCGCGGCGCGCGCGGCTGCGGGGCGGGAAAACGCTCGCCGATAAAAAGAGCCCTCTCCTTTCGCCGGAGTCGAGGAGAGGGCAAGTATCGCTACGGGGAAGGGAGAGAGCGCGACCCGAGCGTTACGACGGCGCCGCGCGCCCGCGCAGGGCCAGGTGCAGACCCAGCGCGCTGGACAATCCGACCGCGCAGAACACCGCCCACGGCAACCACGGCCGCTGCGTCGCCGCGGCCACGTCCATCAGCCAGCCGCCGGCGATGTTGCCCAGGCCGCCGCCGACCGCCAGGCTCAGCGAACTCACGCCGAGGAAGGTGCCGAGCGCGCGCGCATCGGCCAGGCCGGCGATCAGGGTCTGCTGGGTCGGTCGCGTCATCACCGCGCCGAGCGCGTAGCCGGCGACGCAGGCGAGCAGTCCGGCATACGAGCCGGCGAAGGCGATGGCGCCGGTGGACAGCGCCATCAGCGCCACGCCGAGCACCAACACCTGCGCCGCGCTGAGCCGCCGCTCCAGCCAGCGCACCAGCCCGTACTGCAAGGCCACGGTGATGCCGGCGCTGAGCGCGAACATCGCGCCGACGCCGTCGGCGCTGCCGGCCAGTTTCTGCGCCAGCAAGGGAAAGCTGATGTTGATCTGCACCGCCAGGAACCAATACAGCATCAACCACCCGACCAGGGTCGCGAACGCGCGGTTGGCGCGCACCAGCCCGAGGCCGTGGCGCAGCGGCGGCGGTTGCGGCGGCATCTCGAACTTCGGCAGCAAGCGCAGGGCGATGACGAAGTTCAACGCGAAGCACGCCGCCGCGGCCAGGCAGACGATGCGGAAATCGAAGCGCAGCAACGCCACCCCGAGCAGCGGGCCGAGCGTGGTCGCCACTCCGCTGACCCAGTTGCTGATCGCGTAGTACCGCGGCCGCGACTGCGCGTCGGTCAGCGCGGCGATGCTGGCCTGGTACGGCGCTTCGAACATCGCCCCGCCCAGCGCCGACAGCGCCATCGCCAACAGCAGCAGCGGCAGGTCGACGGCGAAGGCCAGGCTGGCGAAGCCGGCCGCGCGCAGCAGCACGCCCAGGCAGATCATGCGCCGCGCGCCGTAGCGGTCCGACAGCATGCCGCCGAGCAGCGCGAGCCCTTGCTGCAGCAACTGCCGCACCGCCAGCGCCAGGCCGACCGCGGCCGCCGCCATGCCCACGCCGTCGACGTAATGCACCGCCACCAGCGGCATCAGCATGGCGAAGCCGGCCACCATGAAGAAGGTGTAGACCAGCAGGCCGTTGAGCGCGCGCTTGCGCGCGGCTTCGTCCAGGACCGGGCCCGCGGCGACGGACGCGGCGGGCGTGGCGGCGGCGTTCATGCCCGCGCTCAGGCGGCTTCGCGCGCGCCGAGGCCGTCGGCGCGGTAGAGGTGGATCGGGGTCGGATCGGCGCTGAACTGCGAGAACGGGAACGGTTCGGCCGACACCGCCGACACGCCGTGGCCGAGAAAGCGCGGCACGATCGCGCTGCCGGTCTGCGCGTACACCACCAGACCGGTGCCGCGTTCGCGCGCGACCTCGACGATGCGGTCGAACGAGCCGTTGCTCAGGGTCATGCCGGTGGCGATGACCATGTCGGCCTGCGCCAGCACCAGTTCCATGTCGGCGACGACTTCGGTGCCGTCCGCGGTGTGCTTCAGGTTGAAATCGCACGGCAGGCAGACGCCGCCGCGCGCGCGGATCGCCTCGACCAGCGGATTGACCACGCCGATCAGGCCCACCCGCATGCCCGGGCGGATGTCGAGCAATCCGGCGATCGCCGCGTCGCGCGCCTTGGCCCGCTCCAGCGGCGTGCCGTGCGGCAGCAGTTGCGCCCGCGCCTGCGCCTGTTCGCGGTGCGGATAGGCCAGGGCGAGATAGGCATCGAGCGCGGCGATGCGCACCGGCGTGCGCGGATCGCGCAGCAGCTCGGCCAGGCTGCGGCCGGACAGTTCTTCGGCGATGGCCGAGTCGAGCTGGTCGCGCTCCAGGCAGCAGCCGCCGAACGCGGACTCGGCGCGCAGCACCAGATAGTAGTTGCGGTACTTGGTGTCGGTGCCGGGGAACTGGGTGCTTTGGCGGACCCAGAACGCGCCGACCGCGTGCAGCGCGGCGGGATCGGGGCCGTGGGCGCCGCGCAGGACGGCTTCGATGAGGTCGGCGACGGTGGTCGGGGCGGGTGTGCGCATGTCGGGCTCGGTGGGTGGGCGAAAAGTCGCTGCGTCGCGAGTCAGGTCGCGAGTCAGGTCGCGAATCAGGCCGCGGGCGCGACCGCTTCGTCGGCGTAGCGCAGGGTCAGGCCGGCGACGGCGCGCTCGGCGTGGGCGCGCGCGTGCGGACCGTCCGGGTCGGTGGCGACGACGTGGCCCAGGTAGCAGGCGTTGTCGATCGGCGCGGACACGTCGGTGCCGGCCACCGCGGCGAGGCTGTAACGCGCCACGCGCGGATCGGCGTCGAGCGCGGCGGCGCCGTCGAGCGCGAGCGCGCGGCCGGCGCGCGGCGGCACCAGGAACCGGATCGCCGCGCTGGCCACGCCGGTGTCGCGCCGGCGCAGGTCCGGCTCGCGGCCCAGCGCCAGTTCGATCTGCGCATCGAGCAGATCGATGCCGGTGACCCGCTGGATCAGTTCGGCGATGTAGTTGCCGCCCGGACGCGGATTGATCTCGACGATGCGCGGCCCCTTCGAGGTCAGCTTGACCTCGGTGTGGCTCAGGCCGTGGTCGTGGCCGACCGCGGCCAGCGCGCCGCGCACCAGCGCCTCGACCTCCTGCGCCAGCGACGGCTCCAGCCGCGCCGGGAACATGTGGCCGTCTTCGATGAAGTACGGAAAGCCGGTGACGCTCTTGTCGGTGATGCCGATCACCGTGGTCTCGCCGCAGTAGGTGCAGGCCTCGACGCTGACTTCCTCGCCGTCCATGTACTCCTCCAGCAACAGCAGCGGCACCCGCTCCTGCTCGCGGAAGTTGCGCGGGAACGCGGCCAGCGCGTCGAACGACCCGCGCAACTGCGCCTCGTCGCGCACCAGCTTGACGAACGCGCTGGAGGCCAGGTCGGTGGGCTTGACGATCAACGGATAGCCGATGCGTTCGGCGTCGCGCCGCACCGCCTCCCACTCGCCGGCGACGGCGAACTTCGGATTCGGCAGGAACGCGCGCTCGATCGCCTCGCGCACCAGGTCCTTGCGCCGCTCCATCACCACGTTGTCGGAGAACGCCTGCGGCAGGTTCAGCGCCTGCGCCACTTCGGCCACGGTGCCGATGTAGTAGTCGCAGATGGTCACCACGCCGTCGAACTCCAGCGTCTCGTGCTGGGCGCGCAGGAACTCGACCAGCGCCGGCACGTCGTTGGTGTCGAAGCTCAACACGTTGTCGGCGTGCTCGATCACCGGGTGGATCTCGCGCGAACGCGGGTCCTGGTAGTGGCCGCGGTTGCGGGTGACGAAGGTGTAGCGGTGGCCGAGCCGGGCGATCGCCGGCGGGAAGATCCGGCCGGTGCCGCCGACCCAGCTTTCGATCATCAACAGATGCGCCATGGCGCGAAGCTCCGTGGAAGGGGATTCAGTGCGCGGCTGCGGGCTGCGCCGCGGTCGCGGGAAGGGGATGGACGTTCGGCTCGAACGCGGCGCGGTTCCAGCGCATCGCCGACCACGGCAGCCGCAGCTGATCCAAACGCTGCACCGGCGTGGGCTGCAGCCCGTCCAGCGCCAGCGCGTCCGGGTAATGGGCGAACACGCCCTCGACATAGCGATGGCCGGTGTCGGCGGCGAGGAACACCACGTTGCGCCCGGGGTTCAGCAGAGCCTCGCGCCGCGCCACCAGGTAGCAGCAGCCGCTGGACAGCCCGGCGAACAGCGCGTGTTCGCGCAGCAGCGCGACCGCGCCGGACAGGCCGTAGTCGAACGAGACCCAATGCACCTGGTCGTACAGCGCGTGGCGCACGTTGCGGAACGGGATCGAACTGCCGATCCCGGCGATGATGATGCCGGGGTCTTCGATGTGCTCGCAGCCGAAGGTCATGCTGCCGAAAGGCTGCACGCCGATCAGTTCGGTATCGCCGGCATGTTCGCGCAGGGCGCAGGCCAGCCCGCCGGTGGAACAACCCGAGCCGACGCCGCCGACCAGGGTCAGCGGCGCGCCGCGCACGCCCGCGGCGATCAGCTCGGCCACCGGCTCGTAGCCGCAGTAATGGATGTCGTCGTGGTACTGCTGCATCCAGTGCAGGTCCGGATCGGCCGCCATCAACTCGCGGATGCGCGCCACCCGCAGGCTCTGGTCGAGCTTGAGCGTGGCTTGCGGCTCGACCTGCTCGACGATGGCGCCGAGGATGCGCAACTGCACCATCAGCGTCTTGTCCACCGTCTTGGAACCGACGATGCGGCACTTGAGCCCGAACTTGTGGCAGGCCAGCGCCAGCGCATACGCGTAGATGCCGCTGGAGCTGTCCATCAGCGTCGCGCCGGGACGGATCCGCCCGCTGGCGAGCAAGCGCTCGACCGCGACCAGGGTCGAATACACCTTCATCGTCTCGAACCGCGCCACGTACAGGTTCGGCGCCAGCCGCACCAGATCCGGCGCCTTGATCGCATCGCTGATGTGGGCGTGCACGGGGGTCGCGTTCATGGCCCGGTCTCGATCAGGCGGCAGGACCGGCCGAGCCCGGCGAAGAACGCCGAGACCTCGCCCAGTTGCGCGCTGTCGGGGCGCTGCGCGAACAGATAGCCGAGCAGGCTGCCGGTGTGCGCGATCACCAGGCCGTCGGCGCGCAGTTCGCGGCGATGGCGCAGCAGGATGTCCAGGTGCGCCTTCGGCGTCACCCATTGCGCCAGCTGCGCGCTGCGGGTGGCGACTTCGCACACCGCGACGGCGTCGCCGCGCTCGAACGCCTCCAGCGCGAGGTCGAGGTGGCTGCGATAGGAAGAACGGTGCCGCCGGTAGTGGCGCAGCAGCGGCTCGGCCAGCTTCTCGGTTTCCACCGTGCCGCCCTCGTCGATGTAGCACGCGTGCAGCCGCGGCGCGTGGGCGAACTCGCGCAGCACCCGTTGGCGGCCGCTGAGGTAGAGCGCGTAGCGGTCCAGGAACACGCTGTCGGAGCGCTCGATCGGCCGCAACAGCGCGGTCAGTTGCTCGTGCGTGGTGCGCAGGCCGAACACCCGGTCCAGGCAACGCACGGTCGCGACCAGGTCGGCGGTCGAACTCGCCATGCCCTTTCCGGTCGGCAGTTCGCTGTCGTGGCTGAAGCGCCCGGGCGGCAGCGAGACCGCATGCAGCTGCAGATACGCCTCGATCGCGCGCCGGCACTTGTCCTTGCCGGCGAGGTCGCGCTCGATCCCGCCGTCCTCGCCGGGCAGAAAATGCATCCAGCTGTAGCGCCGCACCGGCAGCGAGATCAGGCCGATGTGCAGCTCGCCTTCGTGCTCGCACGGCCCCTGCCACAACTCGCCCAGGGTGCCATGGCACACGCCGCTGCAGGCCGCGCGCAACGCCGCCTGCGGCGCCTGCACGGCCGCCGCGCTCGCCGGCTCCAGCGCCGGCCTGTCCCTCGATTCGGTCCGTTGCAACATGCGCATCTCCCCAGCGCGAAGGTCAACCGTCGAAATCCACCGTCAGCTGGGCCAAGTAGCGGCGCCCGTCGGTGAGGCCGAAACTGTTGTTGCCGTAGATGTTCCAGGTGAAGGTGTCGCCGACGTTGGCCACCAGCAGGCGCAGGCTCGCCGGCGCGTCGCCGAGGCGGAAGCGGTAGCGCGCGCCCAGGTCGACCAGCGCATAGGCCGGCACCCGGTTGCGGCCGTCGCGCGAGGCCACGCGTTCGCCGTAGCGACTCATCGAAGCGTCGAACGACCAGCCCGGCAGCCACGGCGGCCGGTACTCGATGTCCGTACGCAACATCTGTTCGGTCTGGCCGATGGGGCGGTCGCCGACCCGGCCCAGCCGCACCGCCTCGCCGCTCACGCGCGGCTGCATCAGCACCGCGCCGGCGACCAGGTTCCAGTGGTCGGCGGGCTTGCCGCTCAGGCTCAGCTCGACGCCGCGATGGCGCACTTCGGCCAGCGGCGCGAACACGTTGTTTTCGTCGGTGGCGAAGTACGGTTTGCGCACGTCGAACGCGCCGGCCACCAGCTTCATGTCCTCGCCGAGCTTCCAGCGCAGCCCGGCGTCGCTCTGGCGGGTGCGGATCGCCGGCAGCGCCTGGTTGCGGTTGGCCGCGTCGTCCGGGGCGATGCCGCTTTCCTCCAGGCCGCGGGTATGTCCGGCGTACACCGCCAGGCGCGGACTCAGCTGCAGCGACACGCTGGCGCTGGGCAGCCACGGATCGTCGCGGCTCAGCGCCGGCGCCAGTCCCGGCTGAACGATGCGCTTGCGGTAGCGGCTGCGCTGGATGCCGAGGTTCCACTCGCCGACGTCGCGCCAGCGGCCTTCGTAGGCCAGGCCCGCGGTCCACTGTTCGACATGGTCGTGGGTGCGCTCGCCGAACTCGAACGCGTCCGGACGCGGCTGCGGACGCGGCTCGCCGAGCGGCCGCCAGCCGTAGTCGATCGCCGGCGCCGAGCCGCCGTACTCGTTGTCGACGCCGCGGCCGCGCACCGCCGCATGCAGCACGTGCAGCCGCGGGCCTTCGCGGAAGCTGCGGCTCAACCGCAGTTCGCCGCTGGTGGAGGCGTAGCGCTGGCGCGGATCGGCGACCACGCGCTCACGGGTCAGCCCTTCGCGGGTCGTGTCGGCGAACAGCTCGGCGAAGCCCTGCGGCTGGTCGTTGATCGAACGCACCACGCCGCCGGCGAAGGCCCAGTCCGCGCCGATGCGCGCCTTGGCCAGCACGCCGAAATTGCGGCTGTCGTATTCGTTGTCGCTCCAGCTCTGGCCGAAATGGCGGCGGCGCTCGATCTTCGGCGGCCGATAAGGACCGGCGGTCAGGATGGTCGGCGCCACTTCCTCGTCGCGGCCGCGCGAGATGCTCCAGAACGGCAGGATCTCGACGTTCTCGCTCGGCCGCCAGCGCGGCACCAAGCCCGCACGCACGTAACGCGCGTCGGCGCCGTCGTAATACTCCTCGCGCGAGATCGCCAGGTTCGCGGCGATGCCGAAGCGGCCCTCGGCCAGCGGCAGCCGCGCATCCAGTTCCAGCGCCGGCGCGCCGTAGGCGTTGAGCGCGGCCAGCACGCTGAGCACGCGCTCGTCGCCGGCCTTCTTCAGGCGATAGTCGACGATGCCGGTCGGTGCCGGGAACGGATAGTTCAGCGCCGACGGGCCGACCCGGATCGTCGAGCCTTCCACCAGCGCCGGCGGCACCGTGCCCTGGCGATCGAAGTAGATGCCGTCCATGCGCACGTTGCCGGCGTCCACCGGCGAGAAGCCGCGCACCTGCTTGGCGCTGTACAGGCCGATGCTCTCGTTGCCGAGGGTCGCGCCGAACGCGTCCTCGGCCGCGGTCACCGCGTTGTCGCCGGCGCGCTGGGCCTGGACGGCACCCGCGCACGCCGCGAGCGCGGCGCCCACGGTCCACAACCATGGCGTCGGGATCCGTGTCTGCATGGTCACAGCTCCGCCGGCCACTGGCGCAGGCGCCGCAGCGCCCAGGCGCTCAGCGCGGCGGCCAACAGCGTCAGCCACAGCGCGGTCGGCAGCGCGCCGGCCACCCGCGACCACGCCGGCGCGTCGTGCCAGGCGTACGCCGGAATCGCGTCGAATTCGAGGAAGTTCATCCGCCCGTAGCTGTCCGCGCGCGGCTTCGGCGTCGGCGCGGAGATCTGGCGCTGGATGCGCGGATAGAACCATTCGCGCAACTGCCGCTGGTAGCCCGCCGCCTGCCGCTCGAAACGGCGATGGCGCTGCGCGTCGGTGCCGGCCAACTGCGCCAGCGCCTGTTCCATGCCCAGCGGCGGCGCCAGATAACCGGCCCACTGCGACAGCCGCTCGCGCGCGCTGCGCGCGCTTTCCTGACGGTCGCGCAGCGGCTGCAGCCGCCGTTCCAGCTCCGGCGCGAGGAAGGTCATGCGCGTCGCGTAATCGAGGCTACCGAGCTTGTCGAGTGAGCCAGCCAGATCGCCGCGTGCGCGGAAGTCGCGCGCCAGCAGCGCGTCGCGTTCGCCGGCGATGGCGTCGTTGGCGCGGCGTTGCGCGTCGACGTAGGCGATCGGCGCCGGCGCATCGCCCAGCCGCGCCGCCGCGCCGCTGCCGAGCAGCGGCAGGCCGATCGCCAGCACCGCCCAGACCGCGCTCATCAGGCTGATCGCGCCGGCGGCGCCGGGCCACGCGGACACCACGACGAAACCCAGCGCGGCCCAGAACCCCAGGTAGGCCACCACCAGTGCCGCCGACGCGATCAATTCGGGAACGGCCGCAGCGAGATCGGCGCCGGCCGAGAATAAGGACACCGCCACGCCCAGCAACACCGCCGGCGCCAGCCAGGCGAAGATCGCGGCGATGCGCGCGCCCAGCCACGCGCGCGGGCCGACCCGTTGCGCCGCGATCAAGCGCAACATGCCGTGGTCGCGCTCGAAGGTCGCGAGCAGGCCGATCAGCACGATCACCGCCACCGGCAGCAGGTACACCAGCACATAGCCCAGATCGAAGCGGCCCAGGCCGAGCGCGCGCGGATTTTCGAAGTCGTAGGCCGGCTCCACCCCGAACGGCGTTTCCAGCTTCACCGGCAGGCGCGTGGGCATCAGGTCGCTGCCGCCGACCGCCAGCGGCGACAACGGCAGGTTGGGCTTGTAGGCGTGGGCGCGCAGGAAGTAGCGGCTGAAGCCGGCGACGTCGGTCGGGTCCTGCCAGTACGGCACCGGTTCGTCGGCCGGCTCGGCGTAGCGGCGCGCGCGTTCGAGGATCTGCTGGGTCCAGGCCAGGTCGGCGGCGCGGCTGCGCTGGATCGCGCGGTCCTGTTCGCGATGCAGCGCCGCGCCGCTGTGCGCGCCCCACAGCATCGCCGCGAACAACAGGCCCAGCACCGCCCACAGCAGGCGGCTGCGGCCGACGTGACCCAACTCCCAGCGCAGCAGTTCGGCGAAGCCGGCGGTGCGCGCGGCCGGCAGGTCGAGCGCGCCGAGGTGTCCGGTCTGCGCGCTCATGGCCGCAACCTACGCGCGGCCAGCGCCAGCAGGCCCGCGGCCAGCGCCGCCCAGCCGAACAGGCCGGCCAGCGCCGGCGCGGCGTTGCGCCAGTTCGCCGCCAGCGCCGGTTGAGGCGCCTGGAACTGCGGCACCTGCGCCCACAGCGACTCGTCGTTGGTGTGGCGCGGCTGCGCGCCGTTGAGCGGATGCGCCATCACGTCCTCGTTCATGCGGTTGACCAGCGCGCGCCGGTATTGCTCGGCGGCGTCGATGAAGCGGCGGTGGTGGCCGAAGTCGCTGCCGGCCAGCATCGGCGACAGGCTCTGCATCGCCGCCGCCGGGCTCAGCCAGCTCCACGCGGCGAACGCGCGGTCCTGCGCGGCGACGCGGTCGTAGAAACCGCCGAGCACGCGATCGAACACCTGATGCGAATGGCGCTCGCTCAAGTCCAGTTCGGCGCCGCGCGCGTCCACCCGCATGTCGCCCACGTCCTTGGCGCCGTATTGCGCGAGCAGCGCCTGACGATGCTTCTTCGCCTCTTCGGCGGTCCAGAACGACGGCGCTTCGTCTTGCAGTTGCTGCTTGACCTGTTGGCTCGACGGCAGCGGATGCGCCGCTTCCACCGCGCTGCTGGCCCAGCGCGGCAGCGCCAGCGCCAGCGCGATCCACAAGCCGAACAACAGCGCCAGCGCCCCGCGCACGCTGCGCGCCAGCAGCGACACCGACACGCCCAGCGCGGTCAGCACGCCCAGGTACAACGCCATCGCCGCCGCCCACAGCGCCAAGCGCAACGCCAGGTCCGCGTTCAACGCGCCGAGCGCGGCGCTGGCGACGGCCGAAGCCGCGACCACCGGCGCCAGCAACGCCAGCATCAGCGCCGACCAGATCGCTAGCGCCTTGGCCGCGACGATCGCGCGCGGCCGCAGCGCCGCGCCCAGCGCCAGGCGCAGGGTGCCGCGCTCGCGATCCATCGCCACCGCGGTGAACGCGAGCAGGAACGCGACCAGCGGCGCGAACGCGATCAACAGGCTGGCCGGGCTGGCCAGGCCGGCGCGCTGCAGCGGCGAGGCGTCGCCCTGCGGCCGGTACAGCATGTCGTTCTGCACGTGCGCTTCCAGCCACACGGTCTGGCCGACGAAGGGTTCGGCGCCGGGGTCCAGCGCCGCCAGCGCCGGAGTCGGCTTGAACGCGAAGATGCTGTAGTGCGCGGCCGAGTGCGGGTCCTTCTCGCCCTGCCCCAACCAGCGCGCGCGCTCGGCGCGCGCGGCCTCGTTCTTGGCGGCGTTGCCCGCGGCGACGCCGGCCAGATCGAACGCGAACGCCAGCAGCACCAGCGCGGCCAGCGCCAGCAGCGCCCACCACGCGCGCCGGTCGCGGCGCAGCAGGGTCCATTCGTAGCCGGTCAGCGATGCGCTCATGCGGCGGCCGCTCCCGCCGGGTCCGCGGCCTCGAGTTCCTGCAGGTACAGCGCTTCGATCTGCGACGCCGACAGTTCGCTGGTGCGGCGCTCGGTCAACAACCGGCCCGCGCGCAGGATGCCGAGGCGATGGGCGACGTCCTTGACCCGGTACAGATCGTGCGTGGCCATCAGCACCGCGACGCCGCGGCGCGAGGCCGCGCGCACGCCGTGCGAGAGATCGTTGGCGGCGCTGGCGTCCAGGCCCGAGGTCGGTTCGTCGAGCAACAGCAACTGCGCGTCCTTGGCCAAGGCGATGGCGAGGCCGACCTTTTGCCGCATGCCTTTGGAGAAGCCGCCGGCGCGGCGCGCATGCGCTTCCTCCTGCAGGCCGGCCTGGCGCAGCAGTTCGCGCGCCTGGTTCGCATCGATGCGGCGGCCGCCGAGCAAGGCGAAGTAGGTCAGGTTCTCGATCGCATCGAGCTGCGGATGCAGCATCACCGTTTCCGGCAGGTAGGCGATCTTGGCGCGCGCGCCGAGGCGGTCGCGGGCCACATCGATGCCGGCGACCTCGATGCGGCCGGCATCCGGATCCAGGAAGCCCAGGATCAGGTTCAAGGTCGTGGTCTTGCCGGCGCCGTTGGGGCCGAGCAAGGCGTACACCTCGCCCGGCGCGATCTTCAGCGACAACGCCTGCAGCGCATGGCGTTCGCCGAAGTCCTTGCGCACGCCGTCCAGTCGCAGCGCGTCCGCGCCGTCGTTCGTCGAATTCATAGGTTCACCCTCAAGGTCAGCTCGACGCTGCGCGGCGCGCCGAGCACGAACTGGTCGGCGGCCCCGCCGATCCAGTCGGCGTACAGCGCGTCGCCGAGGTTGCGGCCGTACAGCGCGATCTCGCCGAACGGCAGCCGGTAGGCGACGCTGGCGTCCCATACCGTGCTGCCGGCGACGCGCAGGCGGTTGGCGTTGTCGGCGTACCACGGGCCGACATAGCGGGCGTCGGCGCCGACGGTCAGCGGCAGCGCGTCGAAGCGATAGCTCGCGTGGAGCTGGGCCAGGCGTTCGGGCACGTTCGGCGGCACGTTGCCGGCGCGGTCGGCGCCGCCGGCTTCGCGCAGTTTGTCGAAGCGCGCGTCGAGCGCGGCGACGCTGGCGTCGACGCGCAACGCGCGGGTCAGCGACGCCGCCGCGCTCAGTTCGACGCCGCGCGAAGACTGCGTCCCGCCCTGCACCGACAGGTTCGCGTTGTTCGGATCGCGGGTGACGATATCGTCCTGCTCGATCCAGTACGCGCTCGCGCCCAGATCGACGCGGCCGTCCCACACGCTGCTCTTGATCCCGGCCTCGGCCGAGCGGCCCTGGGTCAGTTCGAAGCGCGAGTTGGCCAGCGACAACAGCGGCAAGCTGCCGACCGGCGCCACCGAGGTGCTGTACTGCGCGTACAGTTGGGTCTTGGGCGCGAGGTCGTAGACCGTACCGACCCGCCACGACAACGGTTCGTAGTTGCGCTCGAAGCGCGAGCGCGCGCCGGTGTTGCGATCGACGATGCGCCGTTCCAGCTCGATCCGGTCGTAGCGCAATCCCGCCAGCAGCAGCCAGCGCTCGCTGAGGTTCAGCGCATCCTCGGCGAACACCGAGTACACCCGGGTGCTCGAATCGAAATCGACGCGATTGCCGGCGCCGGGAAAGTTGGCCGCGGTGTCGGCGAAGCCGGCCGATCCGCGCCGCGGCGCGAACGGATCCACCGCCGTGGTCGTACCGAACCGGCGCATGACCGCGAAGTGGCCGTCGCTGACCTCGGCGCCGATCGCGGCACGGTTGCGGCGGCCGCCCCAATCGCCGTCCAGCGACAGGGTCGCGCGCTCGACCCAGAAGCGGTGATCGTGCTCGATCCGGGTGGTGCCGCGGTCGAGCAGGCGAGTGCGCGGGTTGAACGCATAGGTTTCCGAGTTCCACCAGCGGCGCTTGGCGTCGTAGTAGCTGAACTCGTTGGAGAAACGCAGGCCCTCGCCGATCTGCCAGCCCACCCGGGTGCGCAGCCAGTCGCCGCGCGAGTCCTGCAGGCCGTTGTCGACGTTGTAGTTGCGCCGGCGCAGCGAACGGTCCAGCACGCGGCCGTCGGCGCTGCGCACCAGCGACGCCGGATCGCGCGCCAACGACGCCGGAACCAGCGGCGTGCCCCAGTAGGCGGTGTCGTAGTCGTCTTCGAAATGGTCGAGCGCGACATCGACCTCGACCGCATCGCTGGGCCGCCAGCGCGCGGCCACGGTCGCCGAGGTCGCCTCGCTCGCGGTGCCGTCGACGTAACCGTCGCTGCGCCGGTGGCTGGCGATCGCGCGCAGCGCCAGGCGTTCGCCGACCGGCTCGTTGAAATCCACCGCATAGCGCTGGCCGCCGAAGCTGCCGATCCCGACCAGGCCCGAGAACGCGCGGCCGTCGAAGTCGGGACGCTTAGGCACCAGGTTGATCGCGCCGGCCAGCGCGCCCTCGCCGTACAGCACCGAGGCCGGGCCCTTGAGCACTTCGATGCGCTCGAAGCTCCAGCTATCGAAATCGCGGGTCACCAGCGGCGCCGCGCTCTGACGCACGCCGTCGTACAGCAGCGCGATCGCGCCGCCGCTGAAGCCGCGCATCGAGGCCATGCCGGGCGAAGACGGCAGCTGCCCGGCGAGCACGCCCGGCGCGGCGTTGAGCGCCTCGACGCTGCCGCGCAGGCCGCGCGCCTGGATCTGTTCCTGGGTCAGGGTTTCGACCGTCGCCGGGGTTTCGCGCGCGCTCAGGCCCAGGCGCGAGGCGGTCGGCGCCGGCCGGTCCCAGGGCGCGGCGGCGGCGCTCTCGACGGTGACCTTGTCGAGCAGCTTGGGGGTGGCGCCGCCGGCGGAAGCGTCGGCCGGCGCGATCGGATCGATCGCGTCCTGATCGGGCGCGGCCCGCGCCGCGCCGGTCTGGGCCAGCGCGGCCGGCAGCGCGAACGCCGCCAGCGCCGCGCCGGCGATCCAACGCGTCGCGCCCAGGCGCGCCGCCACGGGCCCGCCGCTCCCGCGTCGTTGCGTTTCGATACCCGCCGCCGCTGCCGCGCGGCCTCCCCGCCTGCCTGTACTCACTGCGACCCCTGCTACGCTCAAAGTGTGAAATGAAACGATATATCATTTCATTATCGACACAAGGTAAGCGCGGCGAACCGGGCCGTCAATACGGGTTGAAGAGATTCCGTCCGGAATTTGTGCGCGCCGCCGCTGCCGGGCGCGAATGAGGCGGCGCGAATGAGGCGGCGTGATCGAGGCGGTGCGGACCGAACCGCGCCGCACCGCAGCTGGCCGCCGCTCAGCCCAGGCGGATGAAATCGCAGGCCGCGGTCTTGCGCGCGCGCTGGGCGACCTCGAAGCCGTTGGCCGAGCCTTTGTGGTCGGTGTTGCCCTCGATGCTGAGGAAGCTCTCGGCATTGCCGTCGAAGGCGAATCCGGTGTGGACCCAGTCGCTGGCGCTCTTGCGTACCAGGAACACCCCGCACGCCCCGAGCGCGGCGAAGCCCGGGCTGCCGCCGGCGACCGTGCGCCCGGCGAGGAAGCGCCCGGCCGCCTTGGCCTGCGCGGCCAGTTCGTCGCAGCCGAAGCTGCCGGCGATGGGCATCGCCCGCTGCGCGTGCTCGGCCGCCTGGCGCAGCACCGTGCTGACGAAGCCGGCGCACCACAACATCGAGTCGCCTTCGCTGCCCTTCATGTACAGCCGCACCCACGGCCCGCGATTGGCGCCGCCGATCTCGATCGGATGGACCGACAGATGCTGTTCGGCGAACCAGCGCACCAGCTGCGGATACGGCTTGTTGGCCGGCGCGGCGGCGGCGAGCACCCGCGCCATCGGTTCGGTCAAGGCCGCCCACACCGCCGGCCCGACTTCGCCGGCATAGGCGATGCGCTTGCGCGCGGCGAACCCCTGCAGCGCGCGCTCGGTGCCCGGGCCGAACTTGCCGTCGACCGGGGTGCCGTTGCCGTGGAAGCCCAGCCATTCCTGCACCCGCTTCACCGCCGCGCCGCTGGCGCCTTGGCGCAAGGCGCCTGGGAAGTCGAGTTCGCGGCGAACGAACGATTGATCCTGCAGCGGCATGGTCCTGCTCCTTGAGGCCGACGCGTCCATGAGGGCAGCCGCGCGGCGTGCGTCGCGGCCGGTGCGCGCAGCGCAGGCCGCGCGACGTTGAAGCCAACGCTGCCGCGGCGGCGCGACGGTCACGCCAGGGCGATGCACGAACGCAACGTCGCGGCGGCCGATCAAGCGGCAAAATCGCGTTTCCGCGAACGGTTGAACAACCTTCTGCGCAGACCCCTCATCTGCCGGCGCTCTTGTGGGAGGGACTTCAGTCCCGACGCTCTTGTCCCAGACCGCGGCGACCCGAGCGAAAAGCATCGGGCCTGAAGGCCCTCCCACTCCGACCGCCGCTCACTGCGCGTCGTGGAAGATCACCCCGAGCGTATGCCGCGTCCCCGCGCGCAACGCGCTTACGCCATGGCGCAGGTTGACCCGGTAGAACCCGCGCGCGCCGCGCTGCGGTCGATGGCGCACGGCGAAGACCACCGCGTCGCCCTGTTGCAGCGGCACGACCTGCGCGCGCGACTGCATGCGCGGGCGCTGCTCGGTCAGCACGAACTCGCCGCCGTCGAAGTCGCGTCCGGGCTGCGACAGCAGGATCGCGACCTGCAGCGGAAACACATGCGCGCCGTACACGTCCTGGTGCAGGCAGTTGTAGTCGCCTGTGCCATAGCGCAGAAGCAGCGGCGTCGGCCGCGTCTGTCCGGCCGCGTGGCAGCGCGCGAGAAACGCCTCGAGCGTGTCCGGATACGCATCGTCCACCCCGAGCATCGCGTTCCAACGCGTCGCCACCGGCGCTAACCGCGGGTACAAGCTTTCGCGCAGGGTTTGCAGCAACGGCGGCAGCGGATAGCGGAAGTAGCGGTATTCGCCGCGGCCGAAGCCGTGGCGCTGCATCGTCACGCGGCTGCGGTAACGCGCGTCCTCGTCGTAGCCCTCGGCCAAGGCCGCGCATTGCCGCGCGCCGAGCAGCTTCGGCAACACGGCCCAGCCATCCGCGTCGAGCGCGGCGGCGAGCGCATCCCAGTCGTAGCCGGCGATGCGGCGGCACAGGCGCTGGCGCGGATCGCGCGCGGCGTCCGCCGCGGCGTCGGTCTCTGCTCGCATCGGTCGGATGCCCTCGAACGTATACGGATGACGAGCGTCATGCTGGCGATGCGCGCATCTGCGCGCCATCCGATTCTTGCGCCCGGGCGGTTTGCCGATTGTGCGCGGCGATGTTCAGCCGCGAGCAAGACTGCGCCGCGAAAAACGCGAAAAACCCCTTGAAAACCATGACTTCAGGCCTAGTACAAAACCGAAGTACCGTAAACAGAACGTTTAGTTCCCATAAAAATCCCGGAAAAATTCAGGCGCTATTGAAGCGCGGCGACGATACTGCGCACACCGAATCCACAAGTACGCCTTACCCCGAGGCGCGTGGAAACGGAATAAGACCAATAAGAGGCTAGACCTTCATGAAGCGTGCATTGCTTGCCCTCACCCTCGCCGCCGCGCTGCCGTTCACCGCTTCGGCCGCGGAAGGCATTTCCTACAACTACGTCGAAGCCGGCTACGCCAAGTTCGACGCCAAGAACAAGTTCGCCGACTCCGATGGCTGGACCATCGCCGGTTCGTACGCGTTCCACCCGAATTTCCACGTCTTCGGCAGCTACAGCCAGCAGGAGACCGACTCGAAGAACCTCAACGTCGGCGGCAACGTGTTCCGCATTCCGAGCACCGATGTCGACCGCTTCAACGTCGGCCTGGGCTACAACCATGAGCTGAGCAGCCGCGTCGACCTGGTCACCCGCATCGCCTACGAGCAGAACAAGTACGACTTCGACAACGCCCTGGGCGGCGGTTCGCAGAAGTTCAAGGGCGGCTTCGTCGAGGCCGGCGTGCGCGGTTCGCTGGCGCCGAACTGGGAAGGCTATGCCTTCGCCGGTTACCAGGACTTCGACAAGGCCGAGCGTTACGGCGACCTGACCAAGCAGTACGACGGCAAGTTCTACGGCCGCGTCGGCACCCAGGTGAAGTTCAACCAGAGCTGGGGCATCACCGCCGACGCCAAGTTCGTCGACGGCGGCCACAAGGAATTCTTCATCGGTCCGCGCTTCAGCTTCTAAGAAAGCGCTCCGGGAAGACTCAGGCAACACACTCGCGCACTTTTCTCTCTCTCCCCCGAATCGTCGCGATGGAGCCCGGCCGCAAGGCCGGGCTCTTTTTTGCGTGTCGGTCGCGGCGAAGAGGCGCGCTGCGTTCGCGCCGCGGATCGCACGCGCATCGCGGCATGAAAAAGCCCGGCATCGCCGGGCTTTTCGTCCGTACTACCCGGCGCGCCTCAACCGAACAGGTCGTTCGGGTACTCGGGCTTCTGCTCGCGCGCGAGCAACTGGCGCAGGCCGTCGGACGGCGTGATGCGGCCGTGCAGCACCTCGCGCACGGCGCTGGAGATCGGCAGTTCGATGCCGTGGCGTTCGGCCTGGCGCATGACTTCGTCGGCGGTCTGCACCGACTCGACCACCTGGCCGATCTCGCGCACCGCGTCTTCGATCGACTGGCCTCGGCCCAGGGCCAGGCCCAGGCGGCGGTTGCGCGACAGGTCGCCGGTGCAGGTCAGCACCAGGTCGCCGAGGCCGGCCAGGCCCATCAGGGTTTCGGGCTGGCCGCCGATGGCCTGGTTGAGGCGCAGCATTTCGTTGAGGCCGCGGGTGATCAGGCCGGCGCGGGCGTTGAGGCCCAACTGCATGCCATCGGCGACGCCGGTGGCCACCGCGAGCACGTTCTTCATCGCGCCGCCGAGTTCGGCGCCGAGCATGTCGTCGCCGGTGTAGGCGCGGAACGCCGGGCCGTGCAGCGCGTCGGCCACCGACTGGGCGAAGTCCGCGTCCTCGGAATGCACGGTCAGCGCGGTCGGCAGGCCCTGCGCGACTTCCTTGGCGAACGAGGGGCCGGTGACGACCGCGAGCGGCACGCCGGCGCCGAGCGTTTCTTCGGCGACTTCGTGCAGGAAGCGGCCGCTGCCGGGCTCGAAGCCCTTGGTCGCCCAGGCCACGCCGGCGTGCGCGGGCCGGTGCGGGGCCAGCGCGCGCAGGGTTTCGGCGAAGGCGTGCGAGGGCGTCACCACCAGCACCAGGTCGGCGTGCGCGAGCGCGGCCGGCAGGTCGGTGGTGGCGCGCAGCGCGTCCGGCAGGGCGATGCCCGGAAGGTAGCGCGGGTTCTCGTGGCGGCTATCGATGGCCGCGGCGACGTCGGCGTCGCGGCCCCACAGCACGGTCGGATGACCGTGCCGGGCGATCAGGGCGGCCAGCGCGGTGCCCCAGGAGCCGGCACCGAGCACCGCCACGCGCGGCTTGGGAGTCGTGGTCTGCGAAGTCATGCGCGCGGCGGGCCCCGATGCGTGCGCGGGATCAGGCGTTGCCGGCGGTTTCCGCGTCGGCCAGGTTGCCCTGGGACGCGCGCTGGCGCAGGCCTTCGGCGTAGAGCGCGTCGAAGTTGATCGGCTGCAGGAAGAACGGCGGGAAGCCGCCGGCCTGGATCAGGTCGCTGACCAGCTGGCGCGCGTACGGGTACAGCACGTTCGGGCAATGGGTGCCGAGCATCGCGTCGAGGGTCTGCTCGTCGAAGCCGATCAGGCCGAACACGCCGGCCTGCTTCACTTCGGCCAGGTACATCGGCTTGTCGCCGGCGGTGCAGGTCAGGGTCACGCCGAGCACGACTTCGAAGGCGTTGTCGCCGACGCGCTGCACGTTCTGCGACAGGTTCAGCTGCAGCTGCGGCTGCTGGGTCTCGGCGAACACCGCCGGCGCGCCGGGGACTTCGAAGGAGACGTCCTTGACGTAGATCTTTTCGACGGTGAACGCGGGGCCGGTTGCGGCTTCGGCCGGCGCGGCGGCGCCGTTGACGTTTTCTTCGGACATCGTGGTGACTCCCCCAGCAAGATGAAATTCGGAAAAGAGGCCGATTATGCCCGCTCGCCCGCGCCGGGACCAAACGGCCCGGCGGCGGCGGCGCGGGATCGGCCGCGGAACTAAGGTGGATTGAGGCGATTACGGCGCGATCAAGTCCCCGCGACGCGGGCGGACCGGTCGCCGCGCCGGAACCCCGGCGCGCCTCACACAATCGGCCGGCGCGGTCGCCGGCGGCGAGACGCGGCGCCCAGCCTAAGCGGCGCGCGTGGCGGCGATACGACAGCGGCGACGGGCGCGGATCCGGATTGGGACGGCCGCTGGCGTGGGCGCGGCCTCGCCGGGAAGACCGCGCGAATACGCCGACGCGCGCCGCGTCAGCCGCCGAGTCGGCGCGGCCGCGACAGCGTCAGTTGCGGCCCTTGACCAGCGGCAGCTCGGCCTGTTGCCAGGCGGCGATGCCGCCGTCGAGCCAGTAGACCTTCTCGAAACCAGCCTTCTTCAGACGCTTGGCCGCGTCGGCCGAGGCCTGGCCGTTGCGGCACACCGCCACCACCGGCAGCTGCTTGGCGTTGGCCAGCAGCTTGCTTTCCGGATCGAACTGGCTCGGCTGGACCGAGCGGCTGCCCGGGATGTGGCCCTTTTCGTACTCGCCGATTGCCGACAGGTCGATGACCAGGGCGTTGTCGCGGTTGATCATCTGGGTCAGCTCGGCCGGGCGCAGGGCCTTGTAGCCGCGGAACAGGCGCGCGGTCTCGGTGTAGATCAGCGCCAGGGTCAAGCCGACCAGGCCCAGCGACAGGTACAGGTGGCGGCCGGCGAACGCCAGCAATTCGTCGAAACTCACGGAGTCAGCTCACGCACGGGCGGGGCCGGCACGGCCCTCGCGGGGCGGGGATTGTCTCTTAGGCGGGGCCGGGGCGCAAAAGGGCCCTGCGGGGCCGGAGCGAGCGGGGGAGCGCAGAGGAGCGAGCAGTGAGCGAAAGCGGCTTTCGCTCACTGCTCGCTCCTCTGCGCTATTTCCTCGCCCTTACTCGCCTTGCCAGAAATCCGGCAGGCCTCCGATCAGCCACCAGGTCTTGGCCACCGGATCCCATTCCCAGGCCTCGATGTAGCGCACGCTGCGCTCGGCCATGGTGTGGCGGTTGATCACGCCGATGTTGACGATGCGCACGGCGCTGCCCTTCTTCTTGTCGACCTCGCTGCCGACATCGTTGTAGCCGGACACCTGGATCTGCTTGTAGCGCTCCAGCTGCATCGGCGTGGGCGCCAGCTGCTTGCGCAGCTCGGGCTTGATCAGGTTGGCCGCGCCTTCGAAGTCGCCCCAGCGCACCGCCGCCGAATAGGCGTACTGCATCTCGGTCAGGCGGTTGTTCTGGGTGCCGGTGGTCTGGCAACCGGCCACGGCGAACGCGAACAGGCAGGACAGCAGCAGGTACTTCACGAGGCGCATCGCGGGCTCCGGCTCGAAGGCGGTGTGGCGTGCATCCTACCCGCACGCCCGCGCCGCGTCAGGCCCGCGCCGGCCTCAGGCCTTGGCGATGGCGACGTAGCGCGCGGTGAACTCGGTCGCCACGCCGCCCTCGGGCAGCAGCGCGCGCGCGACCAGGCCGGTGCGGGCGCGGCCGCGGCCGCGCAGGGTCTGCACGAACAGGTCCCAGTCGGCGCCGTCGGCCAGTTCGGCCTGCACTTCCAGGTCGCCGAACAGCGGCGCCAGGTAGCGGATCTGGCTGTCGGCGACGAACACTTCCGCGCGCAGCTCGGCCAGTTCCAGGCCGAGCGAGACCAGGCCCCACGAGGCCAGGGTCATCACCGAGGCCAGACTGCCGCCGAACGCGCAGCCCTTGTCGTTGACGTGGTGGCTCAGCGGCGCGCGCAGGCGCAGGCGCCTGCCGTCGTAGCCGGAAATGCCGACGTTCATCGCCGCCACCGGCGGCATGGACTGGTAGTGGGTGTGCAGGCGTTGCAGTGCGGCGTCGAAAGTCATCAGCGTCGGTAGCGCGGTGCGAAAGATGTTGAGGAGCGGAACGACACGCCAGGCGAACGAGCGCCGGGCGGACTACGGACCAGGCCGACAACGCCTGGCGAACAAACGCGTGCGAATGGCGCTGCGACGTCCGGCGGCTGCCTTCGCGCGCGGCGCTGTGCGAAGCTGACCGCATGAGCCGCGAGCCGCTGACACCGCCGCGATGGTACGTGATCTCGTTACGTCCGAGTGACGATAACGAGGCGATACGCTGTATCGCAGCGCAATACGGCAGCGCATTGATCGAGCTGTCGCCATGGGCGATCCGCAGCGAGAACACCGCCGTCGCGCGCGCGGCGCTGTCCTCGGCGCTGCAGTCGGCGCACGTGCTGGTCACCAGTCCCAACGCCGCGCGCGCGCTGCGCGATCTGTGCGCGGCGGATGCGCGCGCGGCCGCGCCGTCGCTGCCGCAACCGCCGCAACGCGAGGGCCAGGCGTGGTACGCGGTCGGTTCCGGCACGGCACAAGCCTTGGCCGAATCCGGCATCGCCGATGTGCGTTGGCCCGAACGAATGGATAGCGAAGGCCTGCTCGCCCTGCCCGGCCTGCAGCGTTTCGACGCCGGCGAAGCGGTGGGCCTGCTGACCGCGCCCGGCGGCCGCGGCGTGATCGCGCCGACGCTGGCCGCGCGCGGCGCGCAGGTGCGGCGCGCCGACATCTACCGGCGCGAGCCGGCGCGGCTGGACCGGTTCATGGTCGCGCGCCTGAGCCAGGCGCGCGCGCCGCTGCTGCTGGCGCTGTCCAGCGGCGAGGCGCTGCAACGCGTGCTCGCGCAGTTGCCGCCGCCGGCGGCCGCGCGGCTGCGCGAGGCGAGAGTCAGCGCGGCCAGCGAACGGCTGGCGCAGTCGGCGCGCGAGGCCGGCTTCGCCGACGTCGGCGTCGCCGCCGGCCCCGGCGCGCGCGAGTTGCTGGCGCCACTGGCGCACGGCGATCGCGACTGAAACCGGGTCGGGCGATGCGGCTCGGCCCGGCCGTGCTCGCGGGTCTCTTCAGCTGGACCTGTCCGTGCCGGCGGCCAGGACCGCGCCGGCGAATTCGGATCGGTCCGAAGCGGCCCTGTTGGAATGACGCGGTCGCGGCTCGATGCAACGGACGCCCGATGACGCGGCCGGAATGAAAGGGCTCGTTCGGATCCGTCGGGTCGGCGCCTTCGGACCGAACCGGCCGCGGCCGCAACGCCCAGGCCGGGACGGCCGCAGCGATCGAGCGAACGCACCGAATCCGAACCGTCCGATCCAAACGCGAGCCGGCGCGGACGGCCGCACTCGCGACGGCCACGCTCGCAACGGCCCGGTCAGCGCCGCCCGTCCCGCCCGCCGTCCATCCCGGCCAACCGCCCGACCGCAGCGCGGCGCGACCGCGTCAAGACTGTCTTGATCCGTTCATCCGGTAGCATGGCCGGGTCATGAACGACCCCATCGATCCCGTGTCCACCTCCTCCTCCACCGCTGCCGCGCCGCGTCGCGGTTCCTCCGCCTGGCTGTGGCTGCTGTTGGCGCTGCTGGTCGCCGCCGGCGGCGGCTGGTTCGGTTGGCGCGAGTGGCAGCAGCGCGAGGTGCGCGAGCGCGAGCAGGCCGCCGACGGCGCGCAGCGCCTGGAGGCGCTGGAGCAGCGCGTCGACACCCTGCGCACCAACCAGGACGCGCAGAACCGGCGCATCGTCCAGGCCGACAGCACCAACCGGGTGCTGCGCGACGAACTGCACGGCATCGGCCAGCGCGCGGCGCTGATCGAAGACAGCGTGTCCAAGCTCGCCGATCCCAACCGCCACGGCGCCCAGGCCATGCGCCTGGACGAAACCGAGCTGCTGCTGACCCTGGGCCAGCAGCGCCTGCAGATCGCCGGCGACCTGGAAGGCGCGCGCCGCGCCTACCTCCTCGCCGGCGGCGTGCTCGACGGCATCGACGATCCGGCCTACCTCAGCCTGCGCCAGACCCTGCTGCAGGAAACCGCCGCGCTCAAGGAACTGGGCATCGAGCCGCGCATGCAGGCGATGGCCAAGCTCGACGCGCTGGCGCAGGGCCTGAGCCTGCCCGAAGACACCGCCAAGACGGTCGCCGCCGAGCCGTCGCCGTGGTGGCGGCGCGCGTTCGGCACCCTGATCGAGACCCAGCCGGTCAACCGCACCGTGGCCTCGCATCCGGCCGACCGCGCCGCCGCGCTGGCCGGGCTGCAACTGGAAATCTCGCTCGCGCGCGCGGCGGCCGAACGCCGCGACGCCGCCGGCTACAAGGTCGCGCTCAAGCGCGCCGAACACTGGGTGCAGCGCCTGTCGCCGCCCTCGCCGGCGCAGGACCAGCAGCTCGCGCGCCTGCGCGAACTGGCGGCGATGCCGCTTTCACTGACGGTTCCGACCCTCGGCACCACACTGCAGCAGTTGCGCCAGCTGCGCACGGCCGCGCATTGACGGCCGCCCGCACCGAACGCACCGACTGGGCCCCGAGGAAGGAGGCGCCGCGATGAACCTGTTCCGCAATCTTCTGTTCTGGATCGTGCTGGCGCTGCTCGGCGCGCTGGTCGCGCAACTGCTGCTGCAGGACCCGGGCCGGGTGGTGATCACCTACGGCGGCTACGACTACCTCACCAACGTGCCCAAGGCGCTGTTGATGCTGGTCGGCGGGCTGATCGCGCTGTGGCTGGTGTGGAAGGCGCTGAGCCTGCCGTTCGTGGCGATGCGCCGGCACCGCAAGAAGCAGGCGCGGGCGCGTTTGATCGACGGCCTGGATGCGCTGCACCAGGGCCATTGGACCCGGGCCGAGAAATCGCTGGCGCAGGCGGCGCGCAGCCGCGACGTGGCCGCGATAGCGGCAGTCGGCGCCGCGCGCGCGGCCGCCGCGCGCGGCGACGCCGCGGCGCAGGCGCAGCACCTGGACGCCATCGCCGCCGACCATCCCGTCGCGCGCGCATTGGCCGCGGCCGAACAGGCGCTGGCCGAGGAACGCGCGGGCGATGCGCTGGCCGCGCTCGACGCGCCGGCCGCGCAGCCGCTGCCGCCGCGCGGACTCGCCCTGCGCGCGCAGGCGCTGGCCGCGCTGGGCCGCGCCGGCGAGGCCTATGGCCTGCTCGGCGCGCTGCGCCAGAACAACGCCTGGCCGAGCGCGCGCCTGGGCCGGCTGGAAGCGCAATGGGCCGAAGCCGCGCTGCGCGAAGCCGCCGACGCCAACGTGCTGGCCGACCTGTGGGAAAGCTTGCCAAAACCGCTCAAGAACGAACCGGCGGCAGTGGCCGCCTACGCCGAGCGCGCCGCCGAGATGCGCTGGGAAGAGGCCGCGGCCAAGAGCCTGGAACAAGCGCTCGACGCGCGCTGGGACGAGTCGCTGGCGGCGCTGTACGGCCGCCTGCCGATCGGCCGCCTGGACGCGCGCCGCGCCCAGGCCGAACGCTGGCTGGCCGGGCATCCCGGCAGCCCGGGCCTGTTGCTGAGCCTGGCCCGGCTGGCGCGCATGCAGGGCCAGTGGCCGCAGGCCGAGGCCTACCTGCATCGCGCGCTCGCGCAAGGCGCCGGCAGCGAAGCCTGGGAAGAGCTCGGCCATGGTTTCGCCCAGGCCGGCGACGAAAGCCGGGCGCGGCTGAGCTACCTCAACGCCCTGCGCGCCGCGCGCGGCGAGGCGCCGAGCGAGCTGCCCGGACGCGACCTGCGGCAGAAACTGTTCGACGAGGCGGTGGTCGAAGAGCGCGACGAATTCGGCATGCCGCGGTTGCGCGGCTGAGTTTTCGGGTACCGCGGGATTGCGCGCGGTTTCGTCGCGACTGATACAAAAGCGTCGGGACTGAAGTCCCTCCCACAAGAGCGCCGGCGTCGCCGGCCTGTGCGGGTGTGGTGGGTGGGCCTTTCAGATCTGATGCCATTCGCCCAGGTAGCCGCTTGCTCCTTCGCGATCGACAGGAAGCGTCGGACTGAAGCCCCGCCCACAAGAGCGCCGGCGTCGCCGGCCTGTGTGGATGCAGTGGGAGGGCCTTTCAGGCCCGATGCCGTTCGCCCAGATGGCTGCCCACTCCATCGCGACTGACACAAGAGCGTCGGGACTGAAGTCCCTCCCACAACAGCGATCCGGCTCGGGTATGGGGCTTCAGGCCCGGCGCTTGTCGCGCAACTCGACGGCCTGTTTCATCGCAGCCGAGACAAGAGCATCGGGCCTGAAGGCCCTCCTACGACTGCCGCTTGCTCTTGTGGGAGGGCCTTCAGGCCCGACGCTGTTCGCTCAGGTCGCCGGCCTGTTGCGACGCGGCCGATACGAAGGCATCGAGACTGAAGTCCCTCCCACTGGCGCTCAGCGCAGCGGAACCGTCAACGTCGCCGGGTTCGACGCCGGCGAGCTGAAGCTCACCGTGCCGCCGATGCGGCTGGCGCCGGCGTAGCGCGCGTCGACGGTGTCGATCACCAGCACCAGGCGGCGGCCCGGAGCGATGTCCCAGCTGGTCGCTTCCAGACGCAAGTCGAGGTTCTGCGCCACGCCCGGGCGGGCGCCGCGCAACGAGATCGGCTTGTGGCTGAGCAGCTCGCCGGTGCCGAGCAGGTCGACGCTGTAGAGATAGGCGAACAGGCTCACCTCGCTCTGGCTCGGCGTCGCGGTGATGCGCAGCTGCGGCATGCCGCGCAACTGCGCGCCGCTCCAGTACACCGGCGTCTGCCACACCGCCGCGCCGGCGCGCGCGACCAGCGGGATCGACGCGACCGGCGCCACCTGCAGCGATTGCAGGAAGCCGCTGACCATGGCCACGCCGGAGCCGGCCACGGTCGGCAGGCCGGTCAGGATCGAGTGGTTCCAGCCCACGCTCGGCGCGCTGCGCAGCTCGCCGGTGGGCGCGATCAGGCCGCTGGGCTTGCTCAGCGCGAACACGGTCGCGCCGGCTTGCACCGCGTTCCAGTCGGCGTAGCCGCGCCAGTCGCCGTCCTGCGATTTCAGCCGCACCGCCGGTTCGCGCGGCACGCCGTTGTCGGCGCCCTTGAGGTGATGATCGAACCAGCGCTGCACCGCGGTGTAGGTCTCGTTCGGCAGGCCCAACGCGCCGGGCGCTTCGACGGTGGCGTGGTCGCCGTGGGCGAACAGCAGCTGCTTGGGGCCGGCGAGCGCGTTGTAGAAATCCACGTACTGGCCCGGCGGAAACAGGCTGTCGTTGAAGGCGTTGGCCAGCAGCACCGCGGTGCCGTTGCGGTTCAGCGCGGCGACCTCGGTCATCGGGCTGCGCTGCGGCACGACCGGCAGCAGGCCGGCGACGGCGCCGTCGAAATCGCCCAGGGCGATGCGCGCGGTGGCCTGGGCCAGTTCCGGCCCGGGCCGGCCGGTGACCGCGCCGGCCACCACCAGCAAGGCCGCGCCCTGCTGGCTGACGGTGCGGTTGGCGTACAACGACGCCTCCAGGTCGGCCCAGCCGCTGAGCGCGGCCACCGCCTTGATGCGCGGGTCGCGCTCGGCCGCGAGCAGGCTGATGCCGGCGCCGTAGGAAATGCCGCTGGCGCCGATCCGTTCCGGGTCGGACGGCGTGTTCGCCAGCGCCCAGTCGATCACCGCGCTGACGTCCTCGACCGTGCCCGGCCCGGCGATGTCGATCTTGCCGGCAGAATCCCAGAACCCGCGCGAGGTGTAGCTGACCACCACGTAGCCCTGCGATGCCAGCTGGCCGCCGCGGCCGACGTATTCCAGGTTCGGTACGCCCCAGCTGGCCGGCATCACCAGCAGCGGGAACGGGCCGGGGCCCTGGTCCTTGGGCACCATCACGAAGGCGCCCATGTCGGCGCCGTCCCAGCCGGGAATGCGCTCGTAGCGGCCGGCGAAGCCGCCGGCGTAGGCCGGGGCGAGGATGGACAGGCACAACAACAGACACGACAGCCACAACGAATGAATCCTGCGCATGAGCTCGTCCCCTCCCAAGGACCGGTCCTGCACTCGTGGATACGTTTGCGTATGGTTTACCGCCCCAGGACCGTACCACCGCGAATGGATGCACAACAATCGCGATCCCGGAGCAGCAAGGTGAACGAGGACGACGTGGGTCACGGGATGCACATTTCGTACCCAGAAAAGTGCAGCTTCGGCATGTATTCGAGGGCCGACGGCCGCGCTCCGCCCCGTGCCGCGGCAACCTCATGCCGCAGCGTCGCTCCGGCGCCCGCGTGCGCAGGGCCCGGATGCGGCCGCCCGCGGCCCGCCGCGCGGGTTTACCCCCGTGGGCGGCGCACCTAGACTCGGCCCTGCGCCCTCGCCGTCCGCGCGAGTCCGGATCGAGGTAAGGATGCTCATGACCCCGCCGCGCGCACCGCTGCCCTGGCTGCTCGCCATCGCCTGTCTGGCGGCGGCCGCTTGCGGTTCCGGCGCCGCCCCGCCCCCTGCCGCCGAGGCCTCCCGCCCGATGACGCCCACCGACGCGAACGCAGGCGAACGCATGGTCGAGGTCCATCTCGGCCCGCACCGCTTCCGCATTGCATCCAACTACTTCGACATCGAGCGCGGCCAGGACGCCCAGGGCTTCATGCGCCTGATCCTGCGCTGGCCGGAGCTGGCGCCGCTGCCCGCCGGCACGCATTACCTCAGCGGCGGCGAAAGCGAACGCGCGCGCAACATCGACATCAGCCCCGATTACATCGACCGGGTGCCGCTGCAGACCAGCCTGGAGCGCGACCTGATCTCCAACACCGACTCGGAGCAGGAGCGGCGCGAGAACCCGACGCTCAACCCCGATCTGCGCATCCACGGCGATCCGGTCCATGGCCTGACGCCGTACTACACCGACTTCGCCAAGGTCGACGCGTACTACCGCGCGCGCTACGGCAAGCACGGCGACACCGCCGCGCAGCGCCACTCGCCGTTCAACAACGACTGGCTGGTCGGCCGCGACGCGCAGGGAACGCTGACCACGGTCATCAAATGCACCTCGCGCGAAGAACCCGAGGGCGCGCGCATCGTCGAGGGCCGGCTGGAACTGCTCGATGCGCCGATGCTGCCCAGTTGTTCGCACAGCTTCCTGATGCCGCGCTACGGCGCCAACGTGCGGGTGAGCTACCAGCGCATCTTCGTGCGCGACTGGAAACGCATCGAACAACGCATTCGCGAGATCTTCGACAACGGCTACCTGGGCGACGCGCCCGCGCGCTGAGCCGCCACTTCAGGGAGGAAACATGAGCGGATTGACCCAGCAAGACCTGAACGTCCTCGGCCACTACGCCCGCACCGGCAATCGCGAGCTGTACTGGAACTACCTCGCCCGGCACGAGGATTCCGACGGCTACGGCCGGCTCGCGCTGGGCGTGGTGCGCAACGACAACGCGCCCGGGCGCGTGGCCAACATCTATGCCGACACCCGCGCGCGCGAAGACGGGCGCAACCTGCGCGAAAGCGACTGGGAACGCTTCGGCGTCGACCTGATCAACCAGGACCTGCGCCGCCGGCAGATGCATTTCAACGACAACCGGCCGGACCTGGCGCTCAACCTGCCGGCCCGCGATGTCCAGCGCTCGCACGACGTCGCCTTCCACAACGCCCGCATCGATCCCGACGCGTGGACGCCGCGCGCCCTGCTGGAAGCCGCGCGCAACGGCCGCGGCGAAAGGGAGGTCGAGCGCATCTGGTCGAACATGCTCGACAACGGCTACTTCGGCGGCCCGCGGCTGGGCAACACCATCGGCTCCATCGCCTCGAACATGTCGGTGTGGGAAGGCGGCGCGTACACCGGCCGGCTGTTCGCGGCGCGCGGCCTGGCCACCGGCGCCCACGCCACCACCGACCCGAACACCATCGGCGGCCCGCCGCTGACCTTCAGCTACAACGAGCGCGACCGCAGTTGGACCCAGATCAGCAGCGGCGGCATGGTGTCGCACGTCAGCGAAGTCACCAATCCGCGCATGCTGGACGACCTCAACGACGCGCGCAGGACCCGCCTGCACCGCCAGGACCTGCGCGACGACTTCCATCCGGCCGACCCCAACCGCAATCGCCCGATCATGAGCAGCCCGTGGGTGGTGGCCGACGCCGGCGCCGCGGACCGGCCGGGCCAGAGCGCGGTCGCGCTGGCCGCGGCGCGGACCGGCGAGCTCAGTCCCGCGCAATGCGCGATCCACGACCAGTGCCGCGACGGCGTGCAGCGCCTCGCCGCCGGCTACGGCCCCGAAGGCGAAGCCAACCTCAGCGCGCGCCTGGCTCGGCTGGCCGGCGACCAGGGTTTCCGTCAGGTCGACGCGGTGCTGACCGGCGGCGGCAATGCCTTCATCGTCGAGGGCAATCCCGCCGACCCAGCCAACCGCAACGCCCACGTCGGCCTGCGCGAGGGGCTGGAAACGCCGGCGCGCGACTCGCTGCAGGCGATGGCCGCGCAAGGCGCGCAACCGCGCGAGGACGCGACGCCGCAGCAAGAGCAGCAACGCACGGCGGCGCGGGCGATGGTTTGAGGGCGGGCGCGACTGTAGCGGTCGCGTTGGTTCGCGTTGCGGCGCTGTGCGGCCTCGACGCGAGCGCCGGAAGCTGCGCTGCGCCGGCAGGCGCGCGCCGTCAGAAATCGACGATCTCGCCGTTCTCGTCCAGGCGCGCGTGCGCGACGCTGCGGTCGCGGATCAGCGCGAGTTGGGCCTCGACGATCTTGCGCCGGTAGTCGGCTTCCTCGGCCCCGAGCCGTTTGCCGGGAAAACCGCGGTCGGCGCGCAGCGCCTCGAAGGTCGCGCGCGCGTCGTCGAAATGGCCGAGCCGGCGCTGCAATTCGCCGACGAGCATGCGGGTGTCGTAGCCGCCGCTGCCGGCCTCGCGCAGGGCGCGCCGCTGCCAGGCCGCCAACGCTTCTTCGGCGTAGCGCGGGTAACGGCGCGGGCCGGCCTCCCAGGTGGCGACCAACAGGCTCTGCGCGATCGCGTCCTCGGACTCGCCGAGCAGGGCCTGCTGCCGCGCCAGCCGGTAATAGGGCGTGTCGTTGGCGACCCAATCGCGATACGCCGGGCTGGCGACGAATTCGCGCAAGCGCGCCAATTCTGCCTCGCCGTAGCGGCGTTCGCGGTCGAGCACGACGAAGCCGTTGCCCGGGCAGACCGGCAGCGGCCAGGGCGAGGCGATCGGGCCGTAATGCTGGCCGTCGAAGTAGCGGCCGAACGCAGTGCCCGACGCCGCGACCCGGGTCTGGAACGGCTGGCCGTCGATGGGGCAGACGAAGTTCGCTTCCATGAACGTCATCGCCGCGGCGGCGTGCGGCAGCGATGCGAGGGCGAACAGCAACAGGGCGTACGGGCGCATGACAGGTCCTTGTCGTGGCGGGTGGGCATTGTGCCCCAAACCGCGCGGGCCGGCCCTGGGGATCGCGGTGGGGCGGGAATGTCGCGGCGGATACGAGAGCGTCGGGACTGAAGTCCCTCCCACGTCGTCGCGCTGTCGCAGCGGCTTCCCGCTGCGTCGCTACGCAGCCGCCTCGCGGGCGCGCAGTCGCGAAGCCCGCCGTCTTAGCGAGGCCCCGGCCATTGTCGGAGGTCCCGGCAATTCTTGGAGAGCCTTGCAGTTGCGGGAGGGCCTTGTTGTGGGAGGGCCTTGCAGTTGTGGGAGGGCCTTCAGGCCCGACGCCTTCCGATCCGCCGCGACGCAAAGGCCGGTCCCGGCCGAGACAAAAGCATCGGGGCTGAAGCCCCTCCCACGTCGCCCTTTCCGCTTCGCCGCAGCCGCGGGCGCCTGCGCAATCGCCGGCGCCCGGGCTCACCCGGCGCTCAACGCTCCAGGATCGCCACCACGCCCATGCCGCCGGCGGTGCAGATCGAGATCAGGCAACGCCCGCCGCCGCGCTGCTTGAGCTCCTTGGCGGCGGTGGCGACGATGCGCGCGCCGGTCGCGGCGAACGGATGCCCGGCCGCCAGCGACGAGCCGTTCGGGTTGATCTTGGCCGGATCGATCCGGCCCAGCGGCGCGTCCAGGCCGAGCCGGTTCTTGCAGTAGTCCTCGCTCTCCCACGCGCGCAGCGTGCACAGCACCTGCGCGGCGAAGGCTTCGTGGATTTCGTAGATGTCGAAATCCTGCAGGGTCAGGCCGTTGCGCTTGAGCATCTCCGGCACCGCCACGGTCGGCGCCATCAGCAGGCCCTCGCCGTGGACGAAGTCGACCGCGGCGACCTGCGCGTCGCGCAGATAGCACAGCACTTCCTGGTTGTGCGCCTGCGCCCACTCTTCCGAGGCCAGCAGGCACGCGGCGGCGCCGTCGGTCAGCGGGGTCGAGTTGGCGGCGGTCAGGGTGCCGCGACCGGAGGTCTTGTCGAACGCCGGCTTCAGCGTGGCCAGCTTTTCCAGCGTGCTGTCGGCGCGCAGGACGTTGTCGCGCGAGACGCCGCGGAAGCTCACCACCAGGTCGTCGAAGAAGCCGCGCTCGTACGCGGCGGCGAGCTTCTGGTGCGACGACAGCGCCCACTCGTCCTGCGAGTCGCGCGAGATGTTCCACTGCTTGGCCATGTCCTCGCAGTGATCGCCCATGCTCTTGCCGGTGCGCGGCTCGGCCACGCCGGGGAACTCGGGCTTGAGCTCGCGCAGGTGGAAGCCCTTGAACGCGGCGATCTTGTCCTTGGTGGTCTTGGCCCGCGCCGCGGTCAGCAAGCGCCGGCGCAGGCTGCGGCCGTAGACGATCGGCACGTCGGAAGTGGTGTCCGAACCGCCGCCGATGCCGGCCTCGATCTGGCCGGTGGCGATCTTGTTGGCGATGGTGATGATCGAATCCAGCGAGGTGCCGCAGGCGCGCTGCAGGGTGATGCCCGGGGTCAGCGGCGACAGCCCGGAGGACAGCGCGGCCTCGCGGCCGAGGTTCCAGTCGCTGCTGTGCTTGATCACCGCGCCCATCGCCACTTCGCCGAGCTGCTGGCCGTGCAGGCCGAACTTCTCGACCAACGCGCCCAGCGTGCGCACCGACATGCCCAGGTTGCCGACGTCCGCATAGGCGGTGTTCTGCCGGCAGAACGGGATTCGCACGCCGCCGAGCACGGCGACGGGACGGTTTTGACGCATCGGCAGCACCTCTGAAGACCGGGTTTCGGGGAAATTCGTGCGGTTTTTGACGCGGGCCCACCCGGCGGAGCGGGCATAATGGGCTTCAGTGTAGCGCCGCCAGCGCGCTCTACCAAACGCCAGCGTATCCTCGGTGACCATGACCTCCGAATCCCCCTCCGCACGCGGCCCGGCCGCGCCCCTGCACGTCCTCGGCGCGCTCGCCCTGGAGCTCAAGGGCGACGCCGCCGTGCAGCGCAGCGCGCTCGCCCGCCACGACGCCGGCGCGCTGTCGGAGAAGATCGCCCGCGACCTGGCCGGCTTCGCCGCCGATACCGCCGCGCTGGACCTGGTCACGGTCGGCGCCCACTACGACCCGGTCGAGCTGCTGCGCCCGGGCTGGCCGCTGCACCGCGAACTGGACGAACTCGCCGCGCGCGCCCCGCGCGAACGAGGCGCCGAACAGGCCGGCCGGGTCATCGCCTTCGGCGCCCACGACGACCAACTGCCCGGCGCGCTGACGCCCTCGCCCGACTTCGCCGGCGGCCCGCTGCGGCTGGTACCGTTCGCGCTCAGCGGCTCGCCCGAGCTGGTCGCCCGGGTCGGCGAGACTCTCGAATCCAGCCTGCTCGAACGCGGCATGGCCGGCGCCGATACCGCCCTGGCCGCGCAGGCCGCGTTCGGGCTCAAGGTCGAGCACGCCCGCTACCTGACCGTGCACGACCTCGCCGCGATGATGGCCCTGCAGTACGACCACGCCGGCCTCGGCCCGCTGTGGCCGCTGCTGGAGACCGCGCTGCTGCAGCCCGAAGGCGAACAATGGCTCGACGCCCTGCCCGAGCCGCTGGTGCACTACGCCGACGGCGAGGCCCGCATCGCCCTGTTCTCGCCGGCCGCCTGGCACGCGCGCTACGCGCCCGAGGCCCCGTGCGACACCGCCGAATGCCGCGACAAGCTCAACCGCCGTTACCAGCACTTCGAAGCGCGGCTGCGGCAGATCGCGGCGGTGCTCGGCGCGCACGCGGTGCCGGTGACGTTCGTGCATTGCGACGGCGAGCAGCCGCGCGAGGAAATGTAGGCGCCGCCGCGCGGGTATCGCGCAGCGGGCTGCACAGGCCAAGCCGACCTCAGTGGTCGGCCGCAGTGGCCGCCGTCAGTGGGAGGGACTTCAGTCCCGACGCCTTCCGTTCCGCTCTACGCGCCACCACGCCCGCGCTGAAAATTCACTCGCCGACACTGCGCCCGCCCGCGCCGAATTCCTGTTCGAACAAGTCGTAGCCCGCATCGACCATGCCCTGCGCGCGATAGGTGCGCTGCGCCGCGGCGTTGCCGCGCTCGACGTACAGCCGCAAACCGACCACATCGGGCGTCGCCTGCGCCAACGCCACGACATGACTGTGCAGCGCGTCGTACACGCCCTGGCGGCGGTGTTCGGCGGCGACGTAGACGCTTTGGATCCACCACCACTCGCCGTTGCGCCAGTCGCTCCACTCGCGGGTGAGCATCAAGGTGCCGGCGGGAACGGCGATGGTTTCGTGGCCGGCGGTCTGCGCTTCGCGCATGGCGACGAAGTAGCGCGCCTTGGCCGGATCGGCCAGGCCGGCACCGACGCCGGCGTGGACGGTGGCCGGGTCCAGGCGCTTGTGTTCGGTTTCCCAGGCCATCGCCAGCATCCATTGCGCGATGAGATCGCCGTCGGCAGGGGCGGCGTCGCGGATGCGCAGGTGGGTCATGGCGGTGGGCGCTTGTGGGGTTTGCGGTGTCGGAGCGGAAGGCATCGGGCCTGAAGGCCCTCCCACTAAAAGCGCGGGAGGGCGATGCAACGGCGCGACGCGCCGCGGACGCGTCGCGCTTGCGCCGGCCGCAACGGCCGGCCTGTGTTCAGCGGCCGGTCTTGATCACGCCGCAGGCCAGGCGCGCGCCGGCGTTGCCGGTCGGCTGGGTTTTGTAGTCGTCGGCCGAAGCGTGGACGATCACCGCGCGGCCGGCGACGTCGTTGGGCGCGCCGCCGCCGAGGGTCACGCCGCTGGCGTGCGCGTCGACCTTGGCCACGCCTTCGGCGTTGGCGACCAGATTGTCCATGTCGCCGGCGTGGTGCGCGCCGTGATCGACCTGGCCGTGCGGCTGCGCGGCCGGATTGAAGTGGCCGCCCGCGCTGGTGGCGTCGGCGGCGCTGCAATCGCCCTTCTCGTGGATGTGGATGGCGTGGGTGCTGTTCGGGGTGAGGCCGCCGATCTCGCCGGTGATGTGCACGCCGTCGCCCATCGGACGCACGTTGAGCTTGCCGCTGACCAGGCTGCCCGACGCCGAGGCCAGCACCACGCTGGCCGAACTGGCGGTGGACACCGGCTTGGCGGTCGCGGCCGGCGGCGGCGTGGGCTTGACGGACTGGCCGCCGCACGCGGCGAGCGCGGCGGTGGCGGCGGCGAGGACGGCGATGCGAAGAGTCGCGTTCATTGCGGTGCTCCTGGTCGGCGGCGTCGCGCAGCGACGCCGGGTCGTGGAACCGACGCTAGCTGGGCCTGGGTTCAGCGCGGGTGAAGCGCGATGGCGTGGCGGCGCGGTAGGGGTGGCCTTGCCACGCGATTATGGCGGCGATGCGGGCGATGGCGCCATCGATGCGGCGATCGGACAGGACGCGCATCGTCCAGCGCGAAATTTTTTCGCGAGCCGATTCCGTGGTGGAAGCGCCCTCGGATCCGATGCTGTTGTGGGAGGGCCTTCAGGCCCGACGCTTTTGTCTCGGCCGGGACGATGCCCGCGGCGAGCTTCATCGAGTCGGAGCGAAAGGCGTCGGGCCTGAAGGCCCTCCCACAACAGCCATGAAGCACGCTCCCGCAGAAGCGGTATCGCTGAGGTCGTACTCAGACCGCATCCATCCTCAGCGACGCTTGCGCCCCGGCCCGAGCTTGCGCGTCAGCGTGTTGCGCCCCAGCCCCAGGCGCGCGGCCGCTTCGGTGCGGCGCCCGCCAGTGTGCGCCAGCGCGGCTTCCAGCAGCGCGCGATCGAAACGCTCGCGCGCGTCGGCGTGCAGGTTGGCGCGGCCTTCGGCCAGTTGCGCGCGCGCCCACGCCGACAACAGCGCCTCCCACGCTTCGCCGGCATCGGCGGCGCGCGCGGGTTCGGCGCCGAGCGCCTGGTCGAGGTCCTCGCGCGCGATCGCGTCGCCCGGCGCCAGCGCGGCCAGCCGCCAGCACACGTTCTCCAGTTCGCGCACGTTGCCGGGCCAGTCGTGCGCCATCAGCCGTTCCAGCGCGGGCTTGGACAGGCGCTTGAGCGGGGTGCCGAAGCGCTGCGCGGCGGCGGCAAGGAAACGCTCGGCCAACTGCGCCACATCGCCGCGGCGCTCGCGCAGCGGCGGCAGGCGCAGGCGCACCACGTCCAGCCGGTGCAGCAGGTCGGCGCGGAAGCGGCCTTGTGCGACCAGCCCTTCCAGGTCTTGATGGGTCGCGGCGATCACCCGCACGTCCACCCGGATCAGCTCGCGCCCGCCGACGCGGAAGAACTCGCCTTCCGCGAGCACCCGCAACAACCGGGTCTGCAACGGCAACGGCATGTCGCCGATTTCGTCGAGAAACAAACTGCCGCCGTCGGCCTGTTCGAAACGGCCGACGTGGCGGCGCTGGGCGCCGGTGAAGGCGCCGGCCTCGTGGCCGAACAATTCGCTTTCCAGCAATTCGGCCGGTATCGCCGCGGTGTTGAGCGCGACGAACGGCCGCTGCGCGCGCGGCGACTCGCGATGCAGCGCGCGCGCGACCAACTCCTTGCCGGTGCCGGTTTCGCCGGTGACCAGCACCGACAGCGGCGCCTGCGCGAGCCGGCCGATGGCGCGGAACAAGGTCAGCATCGCCGGCGTGTCGCCGATCAGCGCGTCGGCGGGCGCGGCCTCGGCGGCGGGCGGCGGCTCCGCGACCGGCGCGCTCGTCGAGAGCGTGCGCGCGGCCAGCGCGACCGCGTCGTCGAGATCGAACGGTTTGGACAGGAACTCCTGCGCGCCGCCGCGGAACGCGCCGGCGGTGCTGGCGACGTCGGTGTAGGCGCTCATCACCACCACCGGCAGCGCCGGCGCGCGCGCCTTGAGTTTCTCCAGCAACGCCAGCCCGCCGTCGCCGGGCATGCGCACGTCGGTGAACAGCAGGTCCGGCGCGCCGCGCTGTTCCAGCGCGTCGAGCGCGTCGGCGGCGTTCTCGAAGCCGTCCACGGCGTAGCCGGCCTCGCGCAGCGCGGTGGCGAGCACGAAGCGGACCGAGCGGTCGTCGTCGACGACCCAGATGCGCGCCCCGCTCATGCGCCGGTCTCCGCGCTGGCGTTGTCTTCGATATGCATCGGCAGCAGCAGGGTGAACACGGTGTGGCCCGGACGCGAGCGATAGGTCAGCGAACCGCGATGCTCGCGCGCGACCTGCTGGGCCAGCGCCAATCCGAGCCCGCTGCCTTCGGCGCGGCCGGACACCAGCGGCAGGAACAACTGCTCGGCCAGTTCTTCGGGCACGCCGCGGCCGTCGTCGATGATCTCCAGACGCAGCGCGATCGGATGCGCGCTGTCGCCGACGCGCGCGCCGTGCTCGACCCGGGTGCGCAGGTGGACGTGGTTGGCGCCGGCCTCGATCGCGTTGCGCGCCAGATTCCACACCGCCTGCATCAGGCGGTCGGCGTCGCCGGCGAATTCGGGCAGGCTGGGATCGTAATCGCGCACCAGCCGCACCGCCCAACCGGCGTCGGCCTCGGCCAGGCGCAGCACGCGTTCGAGCACGGCGTGGATGTTCAGCGGCGCGTGCGGGCGCGGCGGCGCCGGGGTCAGCAAGCGATCGACCAGGCCGGTGAGGCGCTCGACTTCGCTGTCGATCAATTCGATCAACTCGCGCGCATCGCGATCATCGATGCGGCGCGCGAGCAGTTGCGAGGCGCCCTTCAAACCGGCCAGCGGGTTGCGCAACTCGTGCGCGAGGCCCTTGAGCGAGGCCGACAGCGCCGACGGCAGCAACAACGCCGGGTCGTCGCCGGGAAACTCGTCGACCGGATGCGCTTCCAGCAACCAGCCGCCGTCGTCGCGCCGGCTCAGCCACAGGTCGGCGAAACGCTCCTCGCCGTCGGCGTAGCGCAGGCGCATGCGGCGCATGCGCAGCGGCGCCTCGTCGCCGCCCGCGCGCGCGACCGCCAGCGCCAGCCGGCCGTCGGCGTCGAGCCCGGCCAGCGGCCAACCCAGCAGCCGGCGCACGCCGATGCCGAACCAGCGCGAGAACGCGAGGTTGCAGCCGGTCAGGCTGCCGGCCGCGTCGCTCCAGGCCACGGGAGTGGTCAGGGCATCGAGGCTGAGGTCGGTGGAGGGCGCGGGATCGGAGGGCATTGCACCATGTTAGTGCAAAGAATCGGTCGTTGCGGTCGCGTTTCGCCAGTTCCCCGGCGGCCTGCCGATCATCGCGCCCGCTGCAGACTCAGGAACTTGTACATGTTCTCGATCGTGCGTTGGCGCCGCGAAGGATCCATTCCGCCGTCGTCGACCAGTTCCAGCCCGGCGTCGGCGATCCGGTTGGAAACGACCGCATTGTCGATGTCGAGGTCCTGGCGGCGGACCAGGCCGGACACCCGGTAAGTCTGTTCCCTGCCATCGACATCGAGCGTCAGCAGGCCCCGGATGCGCACGCTGCGGTCCGGGTTTACCGCCACCACCTCGGCCGGAATGATGGTCAGCAGGTTACTGGACGCGGCCTGGGGATTGCTCGCGACCGGAGGCTTGGCCCAGGTCGATTTGAGCGCGAAGACCTTGATCGCATCGCCTACCCGATGCGCGGGCTGGGTCGCGGGGTAACCGACATAGTCGTTGACGTCGACCGGGCCCTTGCGCTCGAACGCGGACGCCGGCGGCGGCGACATCGGCAGCGGCGGCGCCTCCAGCACCGGCCCGGACGGCTCCGGAGGCGGAGGCGCGGCCACCGCGGGGCTCTGGGCCCCGACCGGGCCGGCGCCTGCGGCCAAGATCATCAGCAGAGCCAGGATCGATGCGTGTCGGCTATTGGCTTGGGTACTCATCTGGGACGTCCTTTTCATTTCCGGTCACGGGCGAACGAGCGAAGGGGCCGATTTCTCCGCGCCCGGTCGGCAAGGCGTTCCGGATACAGAAGGGTCTTTCTGTGCCGGGGCAACCGGCTGAAAAGCAGAAACGCCCGTGGCCGCGGCTATTTAACCACATGGTTGACAGCAAGCCAGGACAGGGTGTCGACTGGCGTCCCGGGCGCCGACCTGGCCCATCCGATCGAGGAAGACTATGCAAGGCGAACTCGCAGGCAAGGTCGCGGTGGTCCACGGCGGCAGCGGCGCCATCGGCGGCGCGGTGGCGCGGGCGTTCGCGCGCGAGGGCGCGCGGGTGTTCCTGGCCGCGCGCGGACGCGAGCGGCTCGACGCCACGGTGGCCGCGATCGCCTCGGCCGGAGGCGACGCCGAAGCCGACTGCCTCGACGCGCTCGACGCCGACGCGGTCGCGGCCCACGCCGACCGCGTCGCCGAACGCGCCGGCCGCATCGACATCGCGTTCAACGCCGTCGGCTTCGTCCACGTGCAGGGCGTGCCGTTCGCCGAACTGAGCCTGGCCGACTTCGAACTGCCGGTGCACCGATACATCCGCAGCCAGTACGCGATCGCCCAGGCCGCGGCGCGGCATATGGGCGACGGCGGCGCGATCGTGTCGTTGGTGACGCCGGTGTCGCGCATGACCGGCCCCGGCTACCTCGGCCACTGCGTCGCCTGCGCCGGCGTGGAAGCGCTGTCGCGGCACCTCGCCGGCGAACTCGGCGCGCGCGGCATCCGCAGCGTGTGCCTGCGCTCGCATGTGATTCCGGAAACGCTGCAACACGGCTCGCATGCGCGCGAGGTGTTTCAGCCGCAGGCCGATGCGGCGGGCGTGAGCTTGGACGAGATGATGCGCGCCGCAGCGGAGAGCACGCCGCTGAAGCGGTTGCCGACGTTGGACGACATTGCCGCGGCGGCGGTGTATGCGGCTTCGCCGCGGGCTGCGGCGATGACCGGGGCGATTCTTAATTTGACGGGTGGGGCGTTGGTGGATTGACGCCGCTGCGGCGGTGGCCGCAACGGCGTACCGGTCAGGGCTGCTTGACCGGATTCACCGAGTTGTTAGCGACGTACAGCGCCGTGCAATTGCCGCTCGCGTCGCGGTTGAAGTCGATATAGGAATCGGGGCCGACCGCCTGCGCGGCGGCGACGATGTTGGGGTGGGTGCTGAAGCATAAGGTCGATACGCCCGCCGCATTGCGCGCCTCGCAACCGGCGCGCAGCAGGCTGCCAGATGCGCTGAGGTAACAACCGATCAACTGCTGGCTGTCGGCGCTGTTGCGCGCGCTGGCGATCATGCCGTAGGCGCGGGTGACCTGGCCTTGGGCGTTGGTTTCCAGCGTTACCGGGGCCTCGACCTTGTCGCCGGCGCGGGCCGCGCCGCATAACGTAGCCAGCATCGTGGCGGCCAGGATCGCCTGAATCACTTGCTTCATTGCGGCCCCTCCATGAGAGCCTCCGAAACGGAGGCCCGCACAGACTGGGCCAAAAAATTGGCTCATGAATGTGCAATTGCTGGTCATTCGTCACAACCGTGCAAATAACCCAACCGACTCCCACACAAAGATCGGACTCGAGAAAAAGACGGTGCAGCCAACCGCGATCGGCTACGCAATCAATTTCTAACGCACCTCCGACTTTATTTCCGATAACTGTTCAACAGAAAGATCCGTTATGTGGATCCAAGCGAGCTGGCCATCAGCCGTTGCGAAATAGAGATTTCCACAACGAACAACCTTGTCTGTCGTGCGCACCGGCCCAATTGCAATGAACGCCGAACTCGAAGAAATGGCCAGACTCGCTACGGCCGTGACATCTAGTCTTTTGCGACCGCCCCAAGCATGAAGATCGAACATCGGAAGGCCGACCTCGCAGTCCACAGGAACCGCTGGAATCTGCAGGTCCGACAGTTTCGGCACGTGCACGAGCCTTATGGATGACAGGGCCTGATCGTCCGCAGAAACGCCCAGTTCCAACAAAGAGACATCCGATACGAACCTCAGGAAAACATCTCCCTCCCCTCTGTCGCCAAAACTCAGAATCAGGGGGATGAATTCCTCGTCCATGATCTCTACCGAAGCATCGGCGGCCAAGACGCCAATCATATTGCTCATTATTCGTCTCCTAACCATAGCGCGTGCTTGACCACCAAGAACCCACCATCCTGTTTCGGCGGAGAAAGAATGATCTCCCAACGGCCCTTCGTCACATACGGCTTATTAAACACATAATCGCCACTGCGAACAGTGTCTGCAATCGCCTGATGGAGACTGTCCAACAGCATTTGCGTATGGATCACTCCCGGCGTTTTCCTGTAAGAACGAACAGCGTCTTCCAGCACCACTCCATACTGCTCATTGGTCATGCCGCTAGGCTTCAGAGGCACTCCGCGACCGGTAATTTCTTCGTAGAGATGCTTGGTAGCGTTACCCGCGATGAAATAACTCTCTCCGTCCACCTCGGCCACATATGCCCGAGGCAGAACGGTACCAGGATAGTCTGAATACTCTGGAGCGCCAGGAATGCGATGGATCGTACCCCACACATTGTGGGAGGACGAAGTCCGGGCGCTCGCGTCGGCCTCAAGTCCGTTCATCCATATACCCTGGACGCCGCCCTTGGCCGCCGCCGATCCGCGTCCGAAACGCGTGAGCAAACTCAGGCTTTGAGCGAGGGTCACCCCGCCCCATTCGTCGTCCCGTACGGACGGGATATAGCCTCGAAGGTTATCGCTGATCCGTACTTGATCCGCAAACGAATCGTCCACGAAAACAAGCCCGAGGTTCTCATACGATTCGACCAGGCCGATCCCTACGTCCAGCACCCCCTTGCCCAAACCCGTTACCGTGCCCGATGCGGAGGTCGAAGCGGAAACGTGCTTATTGTTGCGCATATGCACGGCCGCCGGAACGGTTCCGCTCAACACCCAACCCGCGCCGTCTTCAACCACATCGTAGATCGGACGCTGCGACAAAGGCAGATTACCCGAAGTGGCGAGCGCGGGGTCCGGCACGCTCACAGGCATCCTGACGTCGTAGTGGCTGTCGTGCTGATCGAATTCCCCGCCATTGGTAACGTTGATCAAGCCATTGGAATGTATGTTTCTGGCCCAGAACTGCCAATCGCTGCCATAAGCGGTCGCCGTCACCCGATCCAACGTAGCGATCTCGCCGTCAGCGCCCGATGCCCGCGGCGCGAAGTAGGCCGAGGCCGTATCACCGCTGCCGTCGCTGTTGCTGACGCCACCCATGGCGAGTGCGTCATCCGGCCTGCGTCTCCACGCCGCATCAACAATGGCATTGCCGACAGTGGTCGCAAACGCATCCAAACCGAGAGTCAACAAGACTCTGCTTGAGAGATTTCCACGCGCGGCGGCGTCCGTGACTCTCGATGCAAATCCGGCGCTGAAGTCCGCAGCACGATAAATCGACGATTCGCTCCAGTCGCGATAATCCCCGAAGGCAGCCACCTTATTGCCGACCCAGCGACCGACATTCGCGCTTACTGCAGAAACTGCGACGCTTCGCCAATCGAAGCTGTCCTGCGCTCCGATGGCCATGGCCGTACTTTGGGAAGCGGCGTTGCCCAACATGGCTCTCGTTGCGGTCTGCGCCCACTCGCTCTGAATTCCAATCTTTCCTAGAGCGGCGGTGAAACCCTGCGAGGACAATCCGGCGCTGACCGCGCCGCCGATAGCGCCTAGGGCAACACTCTTCCAGTCGAATCCATCTTGTTCGCCACCCGCAATCAGTATCGCCTGGCTGGCGATGCTGCCTACCGCACCGCCAAGCGCGCCAGCTCCTACCGCAAAAGCTGCGCCGCCCGCCCCGGCCAACGTCGCAGCGCCAGCCCCCATGATCGAGCTAAAGCCCGCGCCAACGCCTACAGTAGCCACACCTGCGGTAAATACCGTTGCCACGATCGCTACCACCACCGCAAGCACCTTGACGAACCCGCCACACCCCTTCTTAGCCGCCGGCGGCGGCGGCGGTTCCGGCACCGTCGGGCTGGTGTTGCCCATCGCCGAGCCCGCGTCGTACGGCTTGAACGTGCTGGCGTTGTTGTGGATGTTGGCGACCTTGTTCGGCACCGTGAGCACGGTGTTCGGAATCAGGGCCTGGGTCGGGGCGAGGTTGTTGGCGTCGGCCAGCAGGTACCACATCGCCGAGTCGCCCCACAGCGCGGCGGCGATGGTCTGCAGGGTGTCGCCGGCCTTGACGATGTAGCTGCCCGGCGCGGCGGTCGGGTAGAGGCTGTTGATCGGCAGGTAGTTCTGGTCGAAGTCGGCGCCTGAGACCGGTGCGAAGCGCTTATGGCGCTCGTCGTTCTGGGCGCCGGGCTTGACCTGGTTCTGTGCCAGTTCCTTGGCGTAGTCGATGCGGTCGATGCCGTCGTTGCCGGCGTTGCCGACCTGGCGGTCGTCGAAGAAGTAGTAGCTGTGGAAGCGGTTCTGGGTGCCCGAGGAGAAGCTGCCGTCCGGCCGCTCTTCGACGCCCAGCAGCTCGTCGCGCTGCAGGATGCGGCCTTCGCCGTCGGTCTCGTAGGAGAACGCGCGCCCGCCCTTGACGTCGCGCGCGGTCTTGATCCGTCCCAGGTCGTCGTATTCGAACAGCGAGAAGCCCGGCGCCCACCGGCCCTGCACGCTGTCGTTGCTGGCCTGGACCCTGATCTCGCTCTGCTTGGCGCTGTCGAACCAGCGGTAGGTGTAGGTGGTGGTGACCGTGGTCGCTTCGCCGTAGGTCTCGGTCGAAGTAACGGTGCCGTCGGCGTCGCGGTAGGTGATCGTGCCCTTGTTGGCCTGGTTGTCGTGCTCCTGCAGCAACAGGCTGTCGTTGTCCCAGTAGCGGGTGGTGCTGCTCTTGAGCGCGCCGCTGGCGTCGTACTCGTAGTAATCGCCGACGCGGCCGGCGAGGTCGTTGACGCGGCGCGCGCGCAGCGTGCCGTCGATGGTGGTGTCGGTGAGGTAGCCGCGGATGTCGTAGGCGTAGCGCTCGGTATGGCCGTCGCGGCCGTAGCGCGCCATCACGCGCTGGTTGGCCTGGTCGTAGGCCAGGAGCACGCCGTCGCCGCTGCCCTCGTTCACCTGCACGCGGGTGTCGTCCACGCTGGTGCCGCGGACTTCGTTCTTCTCGCCCAGCGTGCCCATGGTCACGACGAACCGGTTCATGTTGTCGTAGCGGTACCAGTAGTCCTGCTGGGACCGCACGCCCGACACCGGGTCGTTGTACGTGGACAGCATGTGGATGCGGTTGCCCTGCGCGTCGTACTCGTACTCGATGACGTAGCGCGGGTCGATGACCTTCTTCAGGCGGTTGAGCTGGTCGTATTCGGCCCTGGACTGCTGGAAGGCCCAGGTGCCGCCGCGGGTGGTGAAGCCCTCGAAGGTGCGGTTGCCGTTGCGGTCGTACTCGTAGTAGCCGCGGATGCCGCTGACGATGTCGGTCTGGCTCTTGATCAGGCCGTTGCCGTAGTACTCGTACACCGTATTGCCGGCCTTGGCGAGCAGGCCGGCGAGGTTGTAGTCGTAGACGAAGGCGTTGTCGCCGAAGTCCACGTGCGACAGCCTGCGGCCGCTGGCGTCGACCAGGTCGGTCGAGCTCTTGTTGTTGGCCAGCACCGTCACCTTGTGCCAGGCGCCCTTGCCGCCGTTGGCCTGCGCGTCCCAGGTGGCCGAGTAGCGGGTCACGCGCCCTTCGGCGCTGACCACGCGGCTGACGGCGCCTTCGATGTCGAAGTCGGTGGTGTCCTGGCCCAGGCTGGAGACGGTATGCGCGATGCGCCGGTCGAGTTCGTCGTACTGGTAGGTTTCCTCCAGCGCCTGGGTCTCGTTCGCGGCCTTCGGACGGGTCACCGAGATCAGCCGGTTGCCGGCATCGTAGCGATAGCTGGTGGTGCGGCCGATCTCGTCGGTGACCACGCGCTGGTTGCCGTGCACGTCGAAGCCGTAGCGCCTGGCGCCGCCGTCGGCATGCCATTCGCCGACCAGGGTCGGCTTGGCGCTGCCGTAGTTCCAGGCCTGGGTGGTCAGGTTCCGGTTGGCGTCGTAGTAGGCGACGATGTTGCCGACCCGGTCGTAGACGTACTCCACCAGGTTGCGCACCGTGGCGACGTAGCCGTTGGCGTAGGTGATCTCCGCCAGCGGATCGAGCTTCTTCACCATCTTGCCGAGCGTGTTGTAGCTCAGGTTGGTGGTGTTGCCGTTGCCGTCGGTCTCGCTGGCGATCTCGCCGAAGGCGTTGTAGCTCTGGTAGCGGTGGATCAGGTTGGCCGAGGGCTGGATGGTGCCGAACTCCCAGCGCACTTCGCTGGCCGGGCGGTCGAGGTCGGGCCAGAAATAGCCGGTGTTGCGCACCAGGCTCAGGCCGGCGCCGGGGTTGCGCGCGTCGGCGAGGGTGCGGAACGCGTCGTAGAAGTACTCGTAGGTGATGCCCTTATCGAGCGTCACGCTGTCCCAGTGGAACTTGCCGTCGGCGCCGCGCAGCACCACCACTTCGCTGAAGTTCGCGGCGGTGTTGCCGTCCGGGCGGTAATGCAGCACCAGCACCTGGGCTTCGGCCTGCTTGGGGTCCAGGGTCAGCGAGTACAGGTGGCCGGCGAGCTGCAGCACCGGCTTTTCCTGCCGGCGGCGCGGGCCGATTTCGATGGTGCCGGAGATCTCGTAAGTCTGCGCCGGATCGACCATGCGGTCGGTCACGCTCAGCAGCAACCGGTAGCTACGCACGCCGTCGCCGACTTCGGCCAGCAGTTCCGGCGGGATGTTCCAGCTCAGCGCGCCGTTGACCACGCTGAGGTTGAAGGCCTGGGCGGCGACGCGGTTGCCGTCGAGCACCTGCAGGTTCAACGAGCTCGCGTTCGGCGGCAGGTTGGCCAGGCTGATGACCGGCGCGTTCTTGGCGAAGTCCAGGTTCACCGCCGGCGCGGCGCCGACGCTGATGTCGCCGGTGACGGTCTCGATGACGGTATTGTTGATATCGCGCAGCTTGAGCACGACTTCGTAGTCGCCGCTCATGCCCGCGGTGTCCCAGCGGTAGCTGCCGGCGGTGCCCAGCGGCGGCTGCAGCGGCAGGTTCGCGGTGCCCGCCCACGGGTCCTGGCTGCCCTTGCGGCGGTACTCGACGATCGCGGTGTAGGGAATCGCGCCGTCGCGGGTGCGCAGCGCGCTGATGTCCAGGCCGGCGTCGGTCCAGACGAAGTTGCCCAGGCCGTTGGCCTGGAACGCCGGCGAGTAGGCCGCTTCGTTGTCTTCCAGGCGCTGGACGCTGAGGTTGGGACCGGCGACGAAGTTGTAGCGCTCGCGCCGCACCAGCTGGCCGTCGGTGTTCTCCACCACGTAGAGCATTTCGTACGACTGCCCGGCCGCGAGGCCGGCGGTATCGACCATCGCCTTGCCGTTGACGATGCTGATCGGCCGGCTCTGGAACGGGCCGTTGGAACCCATCGGGCGGACATAGACCTGCGCGCTGTTCGACGCCTGGATCGCCTCCGCCGGCAGGATCACGCCGCCTTGGGTGCCCTGCGGCAGGTTCGAGGCTTCTTCGTCGGGGGCGCGGTACTGCAAGCCGAAATACTTGTCGCCGCTGATCGCCTGGAAGTACCACTCGTGTTCCTGGTACTCCTCCAGCTCGACGATGACGCCGCCGCCGATGTCGACCGGCGTGGTGGTGTAGCGACTGATGAGGACCGGATTGCCCGGGTCGGACTTGCGCACTACCAGCACGCGGAAGGCGACCTCGATCCGGTACGGATTGCTCAGCTGCAGGATCTGCCCGAACAGGCCTCCGTTGGCGGCGTTGTTCTTGTCGAGATGGATCGTGACCGGGCCGGTGCCGAGGCCGTAGCCGACCACCGGGCTGCCCATGGTCGTGGGCGAGAACGCTTCGACCTTCAAGTCGTACTGGCCGAAGATCGAGGTCAAATCCGGAACGTTGACCGTCAGGTTCACGTCCAGCGACGAAACGCTGTAGTGCGAGTCGAAGCTTAGCGTGCCCTCGGCCTGGAAACTCATCTTCACATCGCCCAGCGCCGGCTGCGCCTGGATCACGCCGTGCGCCGCGCCCAGGTTCGGCACCTGCCGCTCGGCACCGATGCGCCCGCCCACGCCGACCGAGATCTCGCCCGGACGGGTCGGATTGATCGGAGTCGGCTTGAGGCCCAGGCGCTGGCCTTCGGCGCTCATCGCCGCCTGGATCACCTGCACCGCGTTGTTGCGCTTGTCGTACAGGGTCAGCGTGCTGAACAACGACGCCTTGTCCTCCAGCGACATGTTGCGGACGGTTTCGAGATCGACCCCGCTCAGGTCGGCGGTCTGCGACTCGATCTTGACCGTGGCGTTGCCGTTGCGGTCGTACGCGTACAGCCGCATCACCCCGCCTTCCATGTTGCTGCGGTACATGCGGCCGGCGCGGTCGTAATCGGCGACTTCCTGCCATCCGCTCGCGCCGGTGCCGCGGCCGGTGACGTCGCCGAACAGGTTGTAGCGGGTGCGCCGCTCGACGCTGCGGCTGCCGTCGCTGCCGACGGTGACGCGGCTGGTCTCGCGGTTGTCCTGGTCGTAGGCGACCTGCACGGTCTCGGTGCGCTGGCCGCCGCCGGAATCGGTGCGCCGGTAGCTCATCGTGAGCATGTTGCCGGCGAGGTCGTAGCCGAATTGGGTGGTGTAGCCCATCGCGCCGGTCTTGCTCAGCAAGCGGCCGCCGCTGCCGTAGACGTAGGTCGAGGTCTGGTCGGCCTCGACGCCGCCGCCGCGACGCACTTCCTTCACCACCTGGTTGAGGCCGTTGTAGGTGTACTCGGTGCGCGAGCTGACGCTGCGGCCTTCGTAATCGACGAAGCCGGGCAAGATCACCGCGGTGTTGCGGCCGGCCTTGTCGTACTCCCAAGAGAACAGGCTGCCGTTGGCGTCGGTGCGGCGCAGCAGGTTGCCGGCGGCGTCGTAGGCGTATTGGGTGAGCGCGCTGCCGGTGGCCTGGGTCAAGCGGCCGTTGCCGCTATCGACCGTGCCGTATTCCACGCCCAGGCGCGTTTCGCTGAGGCGCCGGCCCATGCGGTCGTAGGTGTATTCGGTGACGCGATGCTGGCCGGAGTCTGCGGTCGCGACCGGCCAGGCGTCGATATACGCCTGCAGGTCGGCGCCATCGACCGGCGCTTGCGGGTTGCGGGTGGCGTAGCGGGTTTCCTTGAGCACGTTGCCTTCGGCGTCGCGCACCCAGGCCACGCCGTAACCCTCCGCATCGATCTCCAGGCGCTTGTTGCCCAGCGCGTCGTACCAGGTGCGGGTGACGCCGCGGTTGCCGTCGGTGTGCTCGATCAGGCGGCCGCCGAGGTCGTAGTGCCAGCGCTCTTCGATCTGGCCGATGTTGAGCTGGTAGCTGCGGGTCTGCTGGTTGGTGTCGCCGAAGATCGCGCCGAGGGTGAGCGCGCGGGTGCGGCGGCCGTTGGCGTCGTATTCGAAGGTCTGCTCGCGCGCCGCGCTGGCCTGGCCGGTGGTCAGATCGTTCGGAATCGCCGGCACGGTGGCGCCGGCCGGCAGCGCCACCGGCGTCAGGAACGCACGGGTGCGGATCAGGTTGCCGGCCTTGTCGTAGTCGTTGAGGGTCAGCAGGCCGTTGGCGCCGACCTGGCCGACCAGGCGGTCGGCGGCGTCGTAGTAGAACGCCGTGCGCGCGCCGTTGGCGGCGATCTTTTCGACCAGATTGCCGCGCGCGTCGTAGAAGCTCTTCTCGACCGCGTTGGCGTTGGCGCTGCCTTGCGCCGTCGCCACGGTCTGGGTGCTGGAGATCGCGCGGTCGAGCGCATCGTAGGCGAACACCGTCACCCGCTCTTCGGCCGTCTGCACCGCTTCGGCGCGGCGGATCAAGTTGCCGCGCGCGTCGTAACGGTTCTGGATGCTCAGCGACCTGGGCGCGCCGCTGTATCGATCGACCACGGTCACGTCATAGACCTCGGTCACCACCCGGCCGAGCTTGTCGTAGAAATAGGAGGTCTTCGCGCCGAGCTTGTTGGTGAACAAGCTCCTGTTGCCGAACTGGTCGTAACCGTACAGCTCTCCCTTGCCTTCCGCGTCGGTGGTCGAGATCAGCTGGCCGAGCCCGTTGTAGTTCATGCGGGTTTCCGACACCGCGCCCGCCGGAATCGCCGGCAGCGCACCCGGCACGACCGCGCCAGAAGTGCGGTTGGCGTAGCGGCGCACGACCACGGCATTGCCGCGGTAGTCGTACTCGGTGACGGTGAGGAAACCCTCGGGATCGACCTGGTGGGTCGTGTTGCCGTTCGCGTCGAAATAGAACGTACCGACGTTGCCGAGCGCATCCTGCACGGAGACCGCATTGCCGAACGCGTTGTACGTCCGGGTCACGGTGCCGCGGAGCGCGTCGATCGACTGGATCAGGCGCCCTTGGCGGTCATATACCGCACGGCTGGTGTAGACATCCAACAGCGCGGCGCGCTGTGCCGGGCTCAGGTCGGCGGCGCGCAAGGCCGCTCCGGTTTCGTTGGTGAAGTCCAGCGACTTGCGCAGTTCCAGCGCCCAGGCCGAATCCGATTCGGCCAGTTCGACGCCGCGCGGATCGATGGTCGCGATCGCCTGCCCGAACGCATCGTAGACATAGCGCGTGTGCGCCGCCAAGGCCGTGTCCGCCGCCCGGGTCTGCTCCAGCAGGCGGCCGGCCGCATCGAAACGCCGGCGCGTGGCGACCTGAGCCGCAGTGCCCCAGGCCTGGAATTCGGCCGTCACTTGGCCGAGCCCGTCGTACTCGTAGCGGGTGGTCACGCCGAGCGCGTCGACCCGGTCGCGCACCCGTCCAGCGGCGTCGTAACGGTACAGCGTCGATGCGCCGTCGCCGCCGGCCACCCGGGCGGCGATAGCCGCCACGGTTTCGCCGTCGGTGATGGTGTTGGCCGCGCCGGTATAGGTCGGCCACTGCTTGTCGTACTGGATGGTCCGTTCGAGATTGCCGCGCGCGTCGTAGCGCTTTTCGATGAAGTAGCCTTCCGCATCGAACGAGAACACCTCGCGTCCGGCGGCATCGTAGAACCACAGTGTCGTCGCGGTGGCGAAGGTGTAGACGCCGCCGCCGGTGACCCTCGTCGCCCATGCGCGCATGCCCGCGTCGGTGTAGGCGTCGGGCCTGGTGTAGGGATATTCGGTGCCTTCCTGATACTGCATTCGCCGGGTCCGCTGCCCGGCGGCGTTGTAGACGTTGCCGACCACATAACCGCCGGCGTCGATCTCCCACGCCAGCCGGTTGGCGGCGTCATAGACCCAACGCTGGCGCGACACCGGAGGCGAGGCCGCGTTTTCGTTGAGATCGGCCCAGGCCGTCAGTTCGCTCAGGCCGGTGCCGGCATTGCCCGGATACGGCCAGTAGTGGCGCACCCGTCCGGTCAGGTTGCCGTTGCCGTCGTAATAGTTGCGGGTGACATAGCGGTTCGCATCGAGCTGG